>DAIRUQ010000039.1:7977-12426 GCA_036803245.1 Chloroflexota bacterium
GGGTCTCGGCGTCGGTGGCGCGGTCGATGTACCATTGGGTGCCCCAATAGGGCTGATCAGGCATCAGGCCGGGGATCACCCACGGGCCAAACACGCGGACATCCAGGGGCGTGTGGCCCGGCTCGCCAGGATGCCGCAGCAGCAACCACTGCAGCACCTGGTTGACCGCCTGCACAAACACCTGACTGTGCGCTTCTGAGACCGATTCGGACCATGTCAGCGACACAAAGGTGGTCATCGGCAGATGTACTCCGCTCGAGGCCACTATGACCGCACGAACTCGGCTACCTCTACCGGCACGCCGCGCTCGATGGACGCGATCTCCGCCATGACCAGGCCGACCGCGTTGCGCGCGGCCAGCGGCGTGCAACGTGCTGGCGCGGAGCCGCGGCGGGCGGCCTCGCAAAAGTAGCGGATCTCGTTGGTGTACGCATCGTCACCCGCCAGTTGTGGCAGCTCGGGTTCGCCCGCTCGGCGGTAGATGCGTAGCAACGGCTCGTGGCTGCTATCCATCTGGAGGTAGGCCTGCTCGTAGCGAACGTGAGCACGGTAGGCAAACGGCAAGCTCACATCGGCCCAGTGCGCGGCGGCTGACACCTGCAACCCCTTCCCATAGTCGTAACTGGCCAGCACATAGTCATAGCCACGCTCGGGGCTGACGCTGCATCCCCCCTGAGCGTAGATGCGCATTGGCAGGCCGAGGGCGTACTGGACATAGTCCACGTCGTGGATGTGCAGGTCGAGAATGGCGCCGCCACTGAGCGATGCATCACGCATCCAGGACTGGGCGCTGGGGGTGGCACTGCCGCGCCAAAGCTGCATAGAGAGCAACTTGCCATATCTCTCGGCGTCGGCGCTGGTGCGAATCAGCTCGTACTCGTTCCAGAATCGCAGGCACTGGGCCACCATGAGCGGCTTCTGAGCCTTGGCGGCGGCCTCGATCATGGCGTCGCAATCCTCCAGCCGAAGGGCCATCGGCTTTTCGCAGAGGGCCGGTAGGCCGCTCTCAAGGGCCGCGATGGCTGCCTCTGCGTGCAGGTAGGTGGGCAGGCAGATGTCGACGCAGTCCAGCTCCTCGGAGGAGAGCAGGTCGCGATAGTCCTCGTACCAGGTGATGGCCTCTCTGCCGGGGGGCAGTAAGCGATCGAGGCTGGCGTCGGCGCGCAACTCCTCGGCGCGGAGGTCTGCCACCGCCACGATCTGCGCCTCGTCAAGCTTGGTGTAGGACGTTGCGTGGGCGCGCCCGATCGTCCCTAGGCCGATGATTCCCACTCGCATCATATTCTCTCTCCTGTGCGCCGCGCTGTGTTGGCTCGCTCACTGTCTCATGGGCGATTGTAGCCGCGGTGGGCCTCAGCGCAAGCGGTCCGCTAAGCGTTTGACAGTCCCCCGGGCGGCCCTAGAATCGGTAACCGTGAAAGAGTCCACGCACGATCGCAAAAACGCAGGGCCCTGGCTGGCGGCTGGGCTGATCTATGCCGCTGCGGCCGTTCTGGTCACCTGGCCCCTGGCACAGCGGATGATCACCGACCTGCCCGGGCCCTCGGCCGACTCGCTGTTGCACTATTGGAACGGCTGGTGGGTCCGACAGGCGCTGCTGACGGGCAGCAACCCCTATCGGTGTGAGCTGTTGTTTTTCCCGAACGGGGTCAGCTTGGCCACGCACAACCTCGCGTGGTGGCAGATCGCCCTCTGGCTACCGCTACAGGCGGTTCTGGGCGGGCTCGCCGCCTACAACCTGGCGTTACTCGTCACCCTGGTGGCGTGTGGCCTGGCGGCCCATGCCTTGGTCCTGGAGGTGGTAGGCGATCGTAGGGCTGCTCTCGTGGCTGGGCTGATCTACCTGGCGTGGCCCTTTCGCATCTCTCAGCTCGATCATCCCAATCTGGTCGGAACCATGCTGGTTCCCCTGTTGCTGCTCGGGTTGATGCGGCTGGTGCGGCGGCCGCGTCTCGGCCGGGGGCTGCTGGTAGGCATCTGTGCGGCGGGGGTGGGCCTGGCGCGTTGGCAGGCCTTGATCCCTGCCGGACTGCTGGCCGGCGTGTGGTTGGTCTCGCAGGGCAGGCGCTTGCTGACTGGGCCAACATGGCGAGCGCTGGCAGTGGCCGGCGTGGTGGCAGCTCTGCTCCTGGCCCCCTTTGCGTTCATGTTGTTCAATGCCCAGGAAGCAGCGCCCACGGCGCTCATCCGTGAAGAAGAGGCGATGCAGACCGACCTGCTGGCCTGGGTCACGCCGCCGTCGGGGCATCCGCTGTTCGGTCAGATCACGGCGCCGCTCTATGATCGCTACTATGCGGAGCGTACGCCACATCGGCGCGTGCCCATGTACGTGGGCGTCAGCGTATCGGCGCTGGGCATCGTCGGCGTGGTGACGGGGAGGCGCAAGGCCTGGCCGTGGGCCATCATTGCGCTGCTTCTCGGTGGGCTGGCGCTGGGATCCACTCTGCGCGTGGGTGGCCGCGAGATCGGTGGCGTGCACACGCTATACGGGCTGCTGGCGCCGATCAGGGTGTTCCGCCTGATGCGGGAGCCCGACCGCTATGGCCTGTTTGTGGCGCTGCCGATGGCGGTGTTGGCGGGGCAGGGGCTAGCCTGGCTGCTCGGGCGAGCTAGGTTGGTCAAGACTGGCTGGGTCCTGGGCGTGACGGTTCTGGCGGCGGTGATCGTCCTGGGCGAGTATCTGCAGACGCCGGTGCCTACGCAACACCCGGTGCTTTCCCCGTACTATGCCCAGCTGCGTGCCGATCCCGATGCTGGCGCCGTGCTCGACGTTCCCCTCGATACCATGCAGGCCAAGTGGTACATGTTTGCCCAGACCATGCACCAACGCCCCATCGTCGTGGGTAACCTATCGCGGCTGCCTAGCGATGCCCTGGGTTATGTGACGGCCGATCCGTGGCTGAGCGAGCTGGCGGCCCATCAGGAGATGCCGCCCTGGCAGACATCCCTCACCTCCGTCTTGGGACGGCTTTACGCCGATGGGGTGACGCACATCGTCCTGCACAAGAACCGCGTCGGCGCCGACCGCATCGCCCACTGGCGACGCTACCTGGCCATGCAGCCGCTCTATGAGGACGAGCAGATCGTGGTGTACACCACGGCCCCCAGGGCCAACCAGCAGTATGCCTTCACGCCGCTCTGGGATGGCCTTGGGCCGGTGGACGTGCGGCTCTCTGCCGATTGCCAGCGCCCCGGGGACATTGTCACGGTGGACGTGGTCTGGGGAACGTCCCAGGCGGTGGCTCCGGTGCCCGATGTCCGTCTTGTCCTGGAGGATGCGACCGGTGCATCGCTGGCGGTCGAGTCCTGTCCGTTGTTGGCTGATGGTCGTTCCACCCTTCAGGCCGACGCCCTGGAGTGGGGCTCTTACGCGCTGCGGCTGCCCAGCGACCTGCCGAGCGGTAGCTATGCCCTGGTGCTGGATCTGGGTGATGACGCACTCACCTCGACGGCGCCGTGTTGGGGGCAGGTGCGGGTGCAAGGCGGCGAGTGCCCGCTACCTGTCGCCGACGGGCTGACGCCGATGGATGCCACCTTTGGCCACCAGCTCCGTCTGCTGGGCTATGCGCTGGAGCGATCGGAGGGTGCGCTGCAGGTGCGGTTGCTCTGGCGGGCCGAGCAGCGCATGCCCCTCGACTATACCGTATTTGTGCACCTATACGATCTCGAGACGGTCATCCCTGTCAGCCAGGATGACGCCATGCCCCGCCGCGGCGCCCTGCCTACCCGCTTCTGGATGGCTGGCCAGATGGTGGATGATCAGATGACGGTGCCGCTGCCAGGCGTCGCTGCCGGAACCTATGGCGTGCTGGTCGGGGTATATGATGGCGTGACCGGCGACCGACTGCCAGTGCAGGTTGGCGCTGACCCAGAGGATCCGGACGGGCGTCTGGTGCTAACCGAAGCGTGGGAGGTGCCGTGATCCAGGGACGCTATGACGTCGACAAGGCTGAAGCGGGTCGCCAACGGGCTTGGGTCCATCGGTGGCTGATTCCACTGCTGCTCTTTCTGCTGGCGTTCATCCCGCGGGCGCACGCGCCGATTTCGCGGCCCATCGTCTGGTCGGATCGCGCGTTCCACTTTGCCAATGCGGTGTTGAGACGCGACTGGGCCGACACCTATCGGCGCTACCATCCTGGTGTCACGACCATGTGGCTATCCGGGTTCAGCCTGCGGTGGTTCGCCCACGCCAATGGCGATCTCACCGCTGAGCAGATGCTTGGAACGGAGCCGGTCAAGCCCGGCACGCTGGATGACGCCGTGGTGGCGGGGGTCCTGCCGCTGGCGGCTGGCATAGCCGTGGCCATCGCCTATACCTATCCGCTCCTGCGCAAGAGAGCGGGAACTACGGTGGCGCTAGCGGGTACGGTATTCCTGGCACTAGATCCCTTTCACCTCTCCAATAGCAAGGTGATCCACCCCGATGCCATGCTGGCCAGCCTGATGATG
>DAIRUQ010000039.1:12526-26212 GCA_036803245.1 Chloroflexota bacterium
TGGGGTTCAAGACTACCCTGGTGACGCTGCCGCTGGCGTTGCTGGCGGTGATAACGGCCTTCTGGGGGCAGGGCGTGCGCCGCCGGCTGGACGTGGCTCTGCTGTTTGTGTACGTGCTCGCGTTCGGCGCCCAGATGAGCCTGGGGGCTTGGAAGCAAACGCCCTACCTGCTGCCCGTGTTCCCGGCCGTCGGGTTGCTCGCGGCCTACGGGCTGGGCTGGGTTGCTGAGAGGGTATCGGGTCGCTGGCGGGCTGCCGGCTTGGCCGTGGTGGCGCTGCCGCTGCTGGCACAGGCCGGCATCGTGCTCCCGCGGCATCCCTACTATGGGACCCATCACAACCTGCTGCTGGGCGGCTCTCGGGCCGCGCAGCATGTGTTGCCGCTGCAAGACCAGGGCGAGGGGCTCGATATTGCCGCGACGGTGCTGAACCAGATGCCCTATCCCGAGCGCTCTTCTGCATGGGTCCATCCCCGCAGTGGCATCGTCTTCCAGCGCGGGTTCGCCGGCTATACCAGCTGGGAGCAGCTGCCCTGGATCAACTACCGGGTCTACTATGTGAACCAGGTGATGCGCGGGTTGGACGTGGACGAGTGGGGCGAATCCTGGGAACGCGATCGCGCGAGCGACCCCTTGCTCACCATTTCGTTTGACAGTGTGCCCTATGTGTGGGTGTACGGCGACCCGCCCGCCGCGCCGGCCGCGGGCGGCCCCGAACTCGCAAGCGGGGCCAAACTGGGAGACCACATCACGCTGGAGCGTATCCGCGTCAGCTCAGAGGCTCTCGCGGCGGGAGACGTCCTTGAGGTGGTGCCGATCTGGCGCTCGGATGGCGAGGTGAAGCAAAGCTACACCGTCTTTTGTCATCTCGTGGCGGGCGATGGCGCAATCGTCGCGCAGGGCGATGGCATCCCCCTGGTCGGCCACCGACCGACGACGACCTGGCGACCTGGCGAAGAGCTGGTGGATAGCTATGTGCTATCTCTGCCCGAGGACGTGGCGCCTGGGCCATATGAGCTGTCGGTGGGCATGTATCTCCGGGAGACCATGGAGCGACTGCCGGCCCTGGATGCCGATGGGAACAGGTTCGCGGACGATCGCGTGGCGTATGGTGCCATCGAGGTGGGGCCCTGACAGGGGGTCGATCTTGACGCATCCCTAGGGCTGGGGTAGGCTCGAGGTAGCTTGGCAACGCTGGACTGAGGATGGGAGGACAACGAGATGGGCGATCGGGTGGTCACTTTTGGCGAGATCATGATGCGGTTGGCGCCGCCAGGCTTTTTGCGGTTCGCCCAAGCGCGTTCGTTCGATGTCGTCTATGGCGGCGGCGAGGCCAACGTAGCCGTATCACTGGCCAACTATGGGATCCCCACAGATTTTGTGACGCGTCTTCCCGAGAACCCCTTGGGCGAGGCTTGTCTGCGGTCTTTGCGTGAGCAGAACGTCGGCGTTGACCATATCGTTCGCGGCGGTGATCGGTTGGGGATCTATTTTCTGGAGATGGGCGCAGTGGCTCGCGGTAGCCAGGTGGTGTATGACCGCGCCGGCTCGGCGCTCGCCACGATTCGGCCCGGCCTGGTCGACTGGCGCGCTGTCTTTGGCGAGGCACGGTGGTTCCATTGGACCGGTATCACGCCGGCGATCTCCGAGGGCGCGGCCGCCGTGTGCCTGGAGGCTGTCAAGGTGGCGAAAGAGATGGGGCTTACCGTCTCATGTGACCTGAACTATCGCGCCAAGCTCTGGAAATGGGGGCGAGTGGCTGGCGATGTGATGGCGGAGCTGGTGCCCTATTGCGACGTGGCCATTGGCAACGAGGAGGATGCGGACAAGGTGTTCGGCATCCATGCCCAAGGCGCCGATGTGACGGCGGGCGAGGTGGACGCCGAACGTTACCGATCGGTGTGCGAGCAGTTGGTCCAGCGGTTCCCCAATCTGGAGACGGTGGCCATCACCTTGCGCGGTTCGCTTTCGGCCAGCCACAACACCTGGTCGGGCATCCTGTGGCACGGCGGCGCTGTCTATACGGCGCCAACATATGATATCACCCATATAGTGGATCGCGTGGGCGGAGGCGACGCCTTCATGGGTGGGCTGATCTATGGGATCCTGACCTATGGCGAGGACTGGCAGCGGGCGCTGGACTTTGCCGTGGCCGCCTCTTGCCTCAAGCATACGATCTATGGCGATGTGAACCTGGTGACGGTGGACGAGGTGGAAAAGCTGATGGGCGGCGACCGCTCTGGGCGCGTCTCGCGCTAGGCGGTACCAACCAAGAGAGGGAGTAGCATGGCACGATTCTCGCGGGTGCAGACTTGGCTGACCATGGAGGAGCAAGGCCTAGTGCCGCTCTTTTACCACGCGGATGCAGAGACCGCCAAAGAGATCATCGGGGCGCTGGCCGCCGGGGGGGCGCGGTTGGTCGAGTTCACCAACCGGGGCGATCGCGCCTTTGAGGTATTCCGCGAGTTGGCCTCCTGGGTCGCCGAGCGGCATCCGGAGGTGATCCTGGGCGTGGGCTCGGTGCTGGACGTCGCCACCGCGGGGCTCTATATCAACCTCGGCGCCGAGTTCGTCGTTGGGTCGGTGCTGAATCCCGACGTGGCAAGGCTCTGCAACCGCCGCAAGATCCCCTACATGCCCGGTTGCGGCTCGGCCAGCGAGATCTCGCAAGCCGAAGAGCTCGGTGTGGAAATCTGCAAGGTCTTTCCCGCCAGCGAGCTGGGCGGGCCGAGCTTTATCAAGGCTGTCAAGGCGCCCTGCCCTTGGTCCAAGCTGATGCCAACGGGCGGCGTGAGCGCGTCCTATGAGAATCTCAAAGGTTGGTTCGACGCGGGCGTCACCTGCGTGGGCATGGGCTCGGCCTTGGTCCGCAAGGACTTGGTGGCGGCGCGCGACTGGGATGCGATGGCGGCGCTGACCCGCCAGTGTCTAGCGTGGGCGCAGCAGGCGCGGAGCTAACGGCCTCGAGGCTAGGCGCGCTCTACCAGTGCTGTCAACAGCGTGGGCGAGACCTCAACCAGGCTATCGACGACGAGATCGGCGCCCTGTAGCTGCTCGCGAGGATGGGTAGTGGTGACGGCCAGGCAGGCCATGCCGGCCCGACCAGCGGCCTCGACGCCCACCGTGCCGTCTTCGATGACCAGGCAGCCAGCCGGAGGGACAGCGAGTGCGCCGGCGGCTTGCCGAAAGATGGCGGGATCGGGCTTGCTGCGCGGCAGAAACGCGCCGGATACGAGCGCGTCGAAATAGTTCGCAATCCCGAGAGCGCGGATCACCGTCACGATATTGGCCATCTCGCCCGAGCTGGCCACGGCCTGACGGTAGCCGCGCTCTTTGGCTGCGGCCAGCAGGTCCAGCACTCCAGGCAGGGGAACCACGTTGCCTTCTACATACTGGCGGTAGAGCGTTTCCTTGCGCAGTCCCAGGGCAACCAGCTCTGAATCCACGGGTTCATCGCCCAACCACTCTCGCAAGATGGGCAGGTTAGCCATGCCAAAGGTCTCGGCGAACTGCTCGTGGCTGATGCGCAGGCCGAGGTCGCTCAAGAGGGCTTGCCACGCTTGAAAGTGCGCTGCGCCGGTATCGGCCAGCACGCCGTCTAGATCCCACAGAACTGCTCCTCGCACGATGGTCTCCTCTGGTTAGGTTGTAGGGCTGCCTAGAGCCATCGCTGCAAGAACGCTACGATGGCGGCGCGGCCGTGGGCGGTCTCAAAGTGACCTGTGTCATAGCGCAGCAACTGCCAACGCTCGGGCACGCCCATCGCGGCATAGACCTCCCGCAGTGCGGCATCCACGCGGTCCAGGCCTTGGGGCGGCGTGAGCCGATCATAGTTGCCGGCCAGCGCCAGATGGGGTCGGGGCGCGATCAGCGCGTTGATATCGCTGGTGTTGAAACGCTTGAGCAAGCCAGGCACATAGTAATAGAGCCCGTGACCGTCCAGCCCTCGTGTCTCGATCAGGCTCTGAAAGTCTGTTAGGCAGCAGATGTCGATACAGACGCCGATTCGCTCGTCTAGCGCGGCCAGCCACCAGGCCATGGTGCTCCCCATCGAGATCCCTAGGGTGCCTAGCCGGCTGGCATCGACCTCGGGGCGCGACGTGACGTAATCGACGGCTCGCAGACTGTCGTACACCATCAGCCCCCACAGCACCTGGCCCTTCCAGAGCAGCTCTTTGAACAACTCTGACTCGGAGCGGCCGCGGCGCTCGCCAAAGTTCCAGCAATCGATGCAAAGGCCGCAGTAGCCCATCTGCGCCAACAGCTCAGCATAGGGTGGCGACTGTAGGGCAGGGGTCTCCTGAGTGAACTCTAGCTTGCCGCGCCCATAGTGACCGCCGTGCGAATGGTTGAACAGAACCGTCGGAGCCGGACCCTCTTGCGCTTTGGGCCGGGCAAAGTAGGCCGGCACAGCCTCGATGCCATTCAGGTCCAGCGAGAGAGTCTCGAGCACGCAAGAGCCCCGCTCCTCGACCCGCACTACCTCCGCTGAGATGGGTCGATCCCGCTGGGGCAGCTCTCCCAGCAGGGCATACAACTCCTGTCGCCGAGCTTGCACGTCGTGCATCGCTTCCTCCTCATGGGCAGGTCACCATGACGAGTGTAGCCCAGCGAGGCGAGGCGTCAACCGGGCTGGATCTCAGCCCCTCCTAGCGGGGCGGCCTGGCGGTTGGACGGCTCTTGCCATGCCGGACATCACCTTTGCCGAGGGATGCGCCACTTGACCATCGCCCGCAATGCCCTATAGTGGCACCCACTAGAAGAGCGAGGGCGAGTGGACTCTGCACGTGGAGGCTAGATGGAAAAGATCGTTATCCTCCTGTTCGCTGGCACGGACGCCCCGTGTCGGCTGCAACACGCCGTGCTGTTTGCCCGTGACGCTGTACAGCGCGGAACCGAGGCGCGGATTGTGCTGGAGGGACAGGCGCCCCAGTGGTTGGTGCCCTTTGCTGCTGGGGAACATCCGTTGCGATCGCTCTTTGAAAAGGCGCGCGGTGAAGGGCTGATCGATGGCGTCTGCAAGGCCTGTGCGGCCGCCAATGGGGCGCTAGATGCGGCAGAGCAGCTTGGCCTGCCGCTGCTGGCCGACGCCTTCGGGCACGTGAGCTTGGCCCAGTATGTGGCTGATGGTTACCAGGCCGTTGTCATCTAGGCGGTCGCGATCGTCGGGGAGCGGTACCATGCATACGAGTTTTCTTGAAGCGCTATCACAGCAAGTTGTCCTTGGCGACGGGGCTATCGGCACCATGCTGCAGGCCAGGGGCTTGCCCGCAGGCACCTTGCCCGAGGCCTGGAACCAGTCGCAACCAGAGGCCGTGCGTGACGTGCATCGCGCCTATTTGGACGCCGGCGCTCGCTTTGTCACCACCAACACCTTTGGTGGCAACCGCGTTCGTCTGCAAGAGGGCGGGCTGAGGGACGATCTAGTCGAGATCAACCGCCTGGGGGTCGCTCTGGCCAAGGAGGCGGTAGCTGGCCGCGCGTGGGTGGCCGCGTCGGTTGGCCCCACCGGGCAACTCATGGATCCCTACGGCCCTCTGACCGTCGAGGAGGCCGAGGAGATCTTTGCTGAGCAGATCGCCGCGCTGTCGGCCGGCGGTGCCGACCTGATCAAGATCGAGACGCAGCACGACGCAGATGAGGCCTGTGCGGCTGTCCGCGCCGCCAAGAGCGTGTCCGATCTGCCCGTCATTTGCAGCTTTGCATTCAATCTCAAAGGCCGCACCATGATGGGCCTCAAGCCCGAGCGGGCGGCCCAGGGTGCGGCCGCGGCCGGGGCTGACGTGGTTGGCGCCAACTGCGGCGATGGGCCAGAGGCGGTCCGGGTGGCGCTGGAGGCGATGCGTGCGGCGGTGGAGCTGCCCCTGTTTGGCCAGCCCAACGCTGGCATCCCGACGGCTGGCCATGGTGCCGAGGCGACTTGGGACATTACCCCGCAGCAACTGGCGGACCATGTAGCCACCTATGTGGCGATAGGTGCACGGGTCGTCAGCGGGTGCTGTGGCACCTCGCCAGAGTACGTGGCTGCCATGGCGGCCAGGTTGGCGCAAGAATAGGACGGGTACACGGAGGAGAGACACATGGCAGAGCGTCTCGCGATTGATGGGGGTAAGCCGGTGCGTAGTTCCAGGCTCCAAGCGGGCTTTCACGGTTCGAGCGAGATCGGTGAGCAAGAGGTCCAGGCAGTGCTGGACGTGCTCGGAAAGAAGCGGCTGTTCCGCTTTCTTGAGGGCGATTCTTACGCCGCCCAACTGGAAGCCTTCTATACCGAGCGCCTTGGCTGCAGCTATGCCTTGGCCGTGAACGGCGGCACCTCGGCCCTCATTTGCGGCATGTATGGGCTGAACTTGGGCCCTGGCGACGAGGTTATCATCCCCGCCCACACCTATGTGGCCACGGCGGCTGCCGTGATCGCCGCTGGGGCGGTGCCGGTGCTATGTGAGGTGGACGCCTCACTGAACATGGATCCTGCCGATCTCGAGCGCAAGATCACCGCCTACACCAAGGCGGTGGTGCCGGTGCACATGCGCGGCGTGCCGGCTCGCATGGACGAGATCCTCGCCATCGCTCGCCGACACGAGATAGCTGTCCTGGAGGACGTGGCCCAGTCGAATGGCGGCACTTACAAGGGTCAACCTCTCGGTTCTCTGGGCGAGGTTGGATGTTTTAGCCTGCAGCAGTACAAGATCATCACGTCGGGCGAGGGTGGGCTGCTGCTGACAGACGATCAAGAGATCTATGATCGGGCCCGCATGCAGCACGATTGCGCGGCTCGTTTCTGGGAAGGCGTCGGCGATCGGTCCTACGACTTTGTGGTCTCTGGCGAGAACTATCGCCTGTCCGAGCTTTCGGCGGCCTTGGCCGTGGTCCAGTGCGGCCGGCTCGATCCGCTGTTGGCCCATTTCCGCTCCATGAAGGCGCGCATGACGGCCGGGATCGCGGGCATCGATGGCATCACGCTGCAGGATATCCCAGACCCCGCTGGCGATTGCGGCATCACGCTGACCTTTTTCCTGGCCGAGCCCGATCTGGCCAGGCGATTCGCCGAGGCGCTCAACGCCGAGAACATCGGCTGCGGCACCATCTATAACAAGGCTATCCCCGATCGGCACATCTATTCCTACTGGCCCTTTATGATCAGTGGCCTGGCCGAGCCAAGGCGGGCGCCGTGGCATAGCCCCTTTTACCAGGGCGACGTGAAGGGCTATACCAAGGACCAGTGCCCGCAGACGCTGGACCTGCTGGGGCGCTCGGTGATGCTGTTCATCGACCAGTCGTTCGGCCCCGATGAGGCCGACCAAGTCGTCGAGGGCGTCGTCAAAGTTGCACGCGCTCTGCTCTAGCGTTGGCTGATTGACCCTACTGGGCCATCATGGTATCATCTTGGCATAATGGCTGGGAACCGGAAGAGTAGCGCGCTGACGTCGCGCAGAGAGTCCCCGGTAGCTGCAAAGGGGATGCGACGAGGCGTGGTGAATGGGCCGGGGAGCCGCGCGGGTGAAACGGCAGTAGCCTGCGCCGGGAACGCTCCCGTTACAGAGCGGCTGAGCTGAGAGATTCTCGGCCTGAGAGGAGCATGCGGTTGGCCGCGCGCTCAACTGGGGTGGCACCGCGGGTTAGCCTCTCGTCCCCATGGGACGAGAGGCTTTTTTGTTGTGATCATTGCAGGTGCGTCTGGCAGAGACGCGCCGCCAAGGGGGAACACAGATGGCAAGAAAGCGGATCCTGACGGGAGACCGTCCGACGGGCAGGCTGCATCTGGGGCACTATGTGGGGAGCCTGGCCAACCGCGTCCGTCTCCAGGACGAGTACGAGTGCTTTTTCATCATCGCGGATCTGCACACCCTCACCACGCGCCCCGAGAAAGAGTATATCGACGGATTGCGCTCCAACGTGCGCGAGGTCGTGCTGGACTATCTTGCCGCGGGGATCGATCCGACCAGGAGCACCATCTATCTCCAGTCAGCCGTCCCCGCCGTCTACCAGATCAACCTCATCTTTGAGATGATGGTGACGCTGCCCCGTGTCCAGCGTTTGCCTAGCATCAAGGACATGGCGCGAGCCGCCAACCTCAATGATGAGACGCTGCCCTTTGGGCTGGTGGGCTATCCTGTGCTTCAGGCGGCAGATATCCTCATGGTACGCGGCGACCTCGTCCCCGTTGGCAAGGACAACGAAGCGCATGTCGAGATCACCCGCGAGATCGCCCGTCGCTTTAACAGCATGTACGGCGAGGTCTTTCCGCTGCCGGACGTGATGGTGGGCGAGGTGCCGTCGCTGGTGGGGACCGACGGTCAGGCCAAGATGTCCAAGAGCCTCGGGAACGCCATCTTTTTGTCCGATGACGCCAAGGCGGTGCGCAAAAAGGTCTTTGCCATGTACACCGACCCGAACCGGGTCCGCGCAGATATCCCCGGGCGTGTCGAGGGCAACCCCGTGTTCATCTACCATGACACCTTTAACCCCAACAAGGATGAGGTGGATGACCTCAAGACGCGCTACCGTGAGGGGCGGGTGGGCGACGTCGAGGTGAAGGAAAAGCTGGCTGCAGCGTTGAACGCCTTCCTCGACCCGATTCGCGAGCGGCGGGAGGCCTACGCGGCACAAAAAGGGTTGGTCGAGCGCGTCATCTATGAGGGCACCATGCGTGCCAGCGAAGAGGCCGAGGAGACCCTCAAGGCCATGCGCAAGGCCATGGGTCTGGCGACCCTGTGGAATGGCATCTCGCGCAAGGCTCGCCAAGCGATGGAGCAGGACGCTTCCTAACTCGTCCTTAGGGGTACCAGCGCCGCTGTACCAGGTGGGCGGGCCTCTTGCCGCGAAGGAGGCCGCCCACCACCAGGCCGAACGCGAAGCCGCCCAGGTGAGCGAACCAGGCCACCCCGCCGGCCTGCTGCAAGCCCAGGGATCCTAGGGCGTTGACGATCTGCAGCACGAACCACCCCCCCAGCACCACAAAGGCGGGTAGATCCACCAGGCGAATGAACCAGCCCAGCACCAGCAACGTGCGTACGCGATTCTTGGGGAACATGGCCAGATAGACGCCCAGCACCGCCGCGATGGCGCCGCTGGCCCCGATGGTCGGCGTAGTCGACATCGGGTTGGTAATGACATGGGCCAACCCCGCTCCAACGCCTCCCGCCAGGTAAACCAGCGCGAACCCCCAGCTTCCCAAGGTCTCTTCGACATTGTCGCCAAAGATGCCCAGGTAGAGCATGTTGCCCCCTAGGTGGAGCAGTCCATCATGGAGGAACATGGACGTCACCAGGGTCGCCGCGGTACGTAGGCCTGGATAGGTCAGCAGCATCCGCGGGATGATGGCTGCCTGGAGCACGAACAGGTCGCGGCTGGTTGGCGGCAAGAGCGACTGGTAGAGGAACACGGCCACGTTGAGCACTACCAGCGCAATGGTCACCACCGGCACACGCCGTCGCCAGTTATGGTCTCCTAGGGGGATCATGCTGTCTCGCCTGTCTATGCCTGAAGGAGCCAGGTGGGCGGATGACTAACTCGTCGACGCAGAGTCGAGTATAATGGCTCTAGGCCCAGGATGGAAACCCACAAGGAGCAAGGTATGGTGATCCCGCGACCAGAGTATCCTCGACCACGACTGACGCGGTCGCAATGGCTCAACCTGAACGGCGTATGGCAGTTTGATCGCGACCCGGGCAGGAGCGGTGCTGCGCGCGGCCTTCCGGTGGCCGATAGTCTTCCTGGCGAGATTCTGGTTCCTTTTTGTGTGGAAAGCGCCCTGTCAGGCCTCGGTGAGACCGATTTCATGCCCGCTGTCTGGTATCGCCGGACGGTGCGGATCCCTGACGATTGGGGCAGCCAGCGCGTGCTCTTGCACATTGGCGCCTGCGACTATGCTACGCGGATCTGGGTGAACGGCCAGCTGGTGGCGCAGCACCTGGGCGGGTATACGCCCATCTGCGTGGAGGTGACCGACGCGCTGCAGGCTGGTGACAATGCGATCACCATCTGCGCCGAGGACGACACCCGCAGCCCGCTGCAGCCCGCCGGCAAGCAGAGCAAGCGCTACGGGTCGTACGGATGCCTCTACACTCGGACCACCGGCATCTGGCAGACCGTCTGGCTGGAGCCGGTGCCGCGCACCTATATCGCTGACCTGCGGGTGCTTCCGGATCTTGGCGGAGGTACCGTTCGCCTGGAGGCCGAGCTAGCCGGCGACGCCAGCCGTGGCACGCTAGCAGCCCAGGTGAGCCTGGAGGGCGCCGCGGTCGCCTCCGGCAGCGTACGCTATGCCGGCTCTAGGGCGACGCTGACGCTCGCCATCCCCGATCCTCAGCCGTGGGGCCCGGGCCATCCGGTGTTGTATGATCTGGATGTCACCCTTGGCACCCAGGCCGGGTCGCGGGACCAGGTTCGCAGCTATCTGGGCATGCGTGACGTGACCTTGGGCGACAAGGTCATCCTGCTGAACGGCGAACCGGTCTTCCAGCGGCTGGTGTTGGACCAGGGCTTTTATCCCGACGGCATCTATACCGCCCCCTCTGACGAGGCCTTGCGGCGCGACATCGAGCTGGGGCTGGCGGCCGGGTTCAACGGAGCTCGCCTCCACCAGAAGGTGTTCGAGCCGCGCACGCTGTACTGGGCTGACCGCCTGGGGTATCTCGTGTGGGACGAATACCCGAGTTGGGGCATCGACCTGGCCGATCCTCGCGCGACGGCCGTCTTTGCCCAAGAGTGGTTGGAGGTGATGCGCCGCGACTATAGCCATCCCTCGCTGGTCGGCTGGTGCCCCAACAACGAGACGAGCCCTCACCACGATCCCGACATCGTGCGGACCATCTACCGCCTGGCCAAAGCTGCCGACGCCTCGCGGCCAGTCATCGATACCAGCGGCTATATCCATGTTGAGACCGATGTGTTCGACGTGCACGACTATGAGCAGAATGCGGAGGCCTTCGCGGCCAACTATGCTCCGATGGCTTCTGGCGGCGAGGCCTATGTGCGGTTTCCCGAGCGCTCGGCGCCTTACCAGGGCCAGCCCTATTTCGTGAGCGAATACGGCGGCATCTGGTGGAACCCGGGCCAGCAGGATGAGGACGGTTGGGGCTATGGTGGCGTCGAGGGGCGCCCACGCAGCATCGAGGAGTACCTGGCCCGGTACCGCGCTCTCACCGAGGCGCTGCTTACGAACCCAGCCATCTGCGCGTTCTGCTACACCCAGCTCACCGATGTCGAGCAGGAGGTGAATGGCGTCTACTTTTACGATCGCAGCGAAAAGTTCGACCCCGCCCGCCTGCACGAGATCAATACCCAAAAGGCAGCGATCGAGTCGTAACAAGGGAGGTTACCATGGCTCTGCTCAGTGAACAGGACGCCAAGACGGTCCGCGAGCACCTGGAAAAGAACCTGGCTGATCCCGTGACCCTGCTATACTTTACTCAGACCATCGCCTGCCAGTTTTGCCGCGAAACGCAGCAGGTGCTGGAGGAGGTGGCAGCGCTCTCGGACAAGGTCTCGCTCGAGGTCTACAACTTTGTCAATGACAAAGAGACGGCTGACGAGTACGGCGTTGACAAGATCCCCGCCACGGTGGTGATGGGCGCCAAGGACTATGGAGTGCGCTTCTTTGGGATTCCCTCGGGCTACGAGTTCACCTCGCTGGTGGAGGCGGTGGTAGCCGTGTCTCGGGGCAAGGTGCGTCTCTCGGAGGCGACGATGGCCGCCCTGGCCGAGATCGAGGAGCCGATCGATATCCAGGTCTTTGTGACACCGACCTGCCCCTACTGCCCAAAGGCGGTGCAGATGGCGCACAGCCTGGCGGTGGCCAGTGACAAGATCAGCGCCTCTATGGTGGAGGCCATCGAGTTCCCGCACCTGGCGCAAAAGTACGGTGTGCAGGGCGTCCCTCGCAGCATCTTTACCGAGACAGTCCATCTAGAGGGTGCCGCGCCTGAGGCCTTGTACGTGGCCAAGCTCATGCAGGCGGCTGGCAAGATCACTCAGGAAGAGTTCGACGCCATGATGGGCGGCGACGACTAGGGGTCGCCGCGCTGGGCTGCGCACTGCCGTCGCTCTCTGGCTCCAAGAAAGGGTCGAGGGGGCGATGGCGGTGTCGTGTTGGGCGCTGATCCGTCTTGGCTGCTAACCCGCGTTCCGCTCCAGACTGGCGTTGACACTGATGAGCCATGCGCCTATGATCGCCAGCACGTCGTCATGAACCAATCGCCGAGGGGCAGGGCATGTTCACAGCCTGGTTGCGCAAGGTTGCCAAGGTCATCCTCGATCCGCTGGCCGACGGGTTGCTGCGGCTGGGGCTCACGGCCAACGCCGTCACGCTCATCGGCTGTCTAGGGACGGTGGCTGTCAGCATCTTTCTCATCGCGCGTGGCAGCTTTCTCTGGGGCGGCATTCTCGTGGCCGTCTCTAGCGCGGTGGATGGGCTGGACGGCACTCTGGCGCGGCGCTCCGTCGGTCCCACGGCTTTCGGCTCGTTTCTCGATTCGGTGCTCGATCGCGTGTCAGAGTCCGCGGTGCTGGTTGCCCTGGCCTGGTGGTACCTGGGCCAGGTGCAGCCGATCTATGTGCTGCTGGCCTTTGTCTCGCTGGTGGGCTCTTTCCTGGTGAGCTACACGCGGGCCAAGGCCGAGACGCTTGGCATCGAGTGCAAGGTTGGCCTGTTCACGCGGGTGGAGCGCTGCATCTTGCTGGTGGCTGGGCTGGTGCTAGGCCTCACGAGGCCGATGCTCTGGATTCTCACCGTGGGGGCCACCTTGACCGCGGTGCAGCGCATCATCCACGTCTATGGTGCCAGCAAAGGCAAGCCGCTGCCAGCCTAGCGAGAGGCACGGGTTTTGGCGCGGCTTCGTGCTTGTAGTACAATAGGCCCGTCTGAGACATGGTGGGCGTAGCCGAGTGGTTAAGGCATCTGGTTGTGGCCCAGAAGACCGTGGGTTCGAATCCCACCGCTCACCCCATAGCCTCGCAGCGGGACGCATCGGCAGATGCGTCCTTGTCGTTTGCTATGTCTCCTTGCCGTTCATGCGCTCTCTCTGGGCTCGCGGTCTCCTCGCGGTTGTGGTAGACTCTTGTCACGTGACAGGTCCGAGCGGGGAGGGATCTCTATGAACATCTGTGTCGTCGGCACCGGCTATGTGGGGCTGGTTACAGGCGCCTGTTTTGCCGATCTCGGCAATCAGGTCGTCTGTCTGGATATCGACGAGCGCAAGATCGGGCTGTTGCGCGAAGGCGCGCTGCCCATCTATGAGCCAGGACTGCAGGAGGTGGTGCAGCGCAATGCGCAGGCTGGGCGCCTCGCTTTCACGACCTCTTACCCCGAGGCTTTGCGGGAAGCCGAGGTGATCTTTATCGCTGTGGGGACGCCGTCGGGCGTCGATGGGGAGGCGGACCTCCGCCATGTCCGTGAGGTCGCCGAGACCATCGCTGACGTGGTGGACCACGAGGTCATCGTCATCAACAAGAGCACCGTCCCCGTGGGTACGGGCGACTGGGTGTCCGAGATCATGCGCAAACGCTGCGGTGACGGCGTCCACTTTTCCGTGGTGTCCAACCCCGAGTTCCTGCGCGAGGGCAGCGCCGTGCATGATTTCATGCATCCTGACCGCATCGTGCTCGGATCTGAAGACCGTGCGGCCGCCCAGTGCGTGGCCCACCTCTACCTCCCGCTGCGAGCCACCGTCATGGTCACCGACCTGCG
>DAIRUQ010000040.1:0-25702 GCA_036803245.1 Chloroflexota bacterium
GGGCGAGGAAAAGGTCGTCGAGAAGGTCGTCAAAGAGACCGTCGTCGTCGAAAAAGAGGTGGCGGCTGCGCCCAGTGGCCCTGTGACCATCAACTTCTGGGGTTGGCCGTCACTTGTGATGGATGACAAGCTCGAGATCTTTCATGAGACCGTGCCCAACATTACGGTCAACCTCTCCGATGTGGGCGAGACCGTGTTCGGCAGCCAAAAGTATTTGACCGCCATCGCCGCAGGCGCTGGCCCTGACGTGACGGTCGCCAACCGCCACACTTTTCTCCAGTTTGCGGCCAAGGGCATGTATCTCGACGTCACGCCTTACTTTGACGCCGCAGGGCTCACGCGGGGGGACTATCTCTCGGTGCAGCTGGACGAGACTACCTGGGATGGAAAGCTCTACGGGTTGCCCATCAGCACCGACGTTCGGTACCTATATTGGAACCGCGATCACTTTGAGGAGGTGGGCCTGGATCCGGATTCGCCGCCCACGACCTATGCAGAGCTGGCCGAGTACACGGAAAAACTGACTGTTCGCAACGGCGACGAGATCGATCGGTACGGCTTTGTCCCGTACGGCTACGGCAACTCGTGGATGTGGCTCTACGGCTTTGCCTTTGATGCTCCCTCGATCAGCGATGACAAGCGCACCATCCTCTGCGATGACCCGCGCTGGATCAGCATGCTCGAGTGGATGGTGGACTTTTACGACAACTATGTTGGCGACTATGAGATGGCCAATACGTTCGCCGCGAGCATCTCGGCGGCGGGGCTGGGTGCGCCGTTTGATGCAGGCAAGGTATCTATGGTTGCTGACGGCGACTGGGCGGTGACGAGCCGTCTGCGCGACCCTGACCTCAACTGGGATGCTGCCCCCATGCCGATTCCGCCTAACGGTGTGACCGCTACCTGGTCGTGTGGTTACTCTTTGGTGGTCGTTCCTTCCTCCAAGGAAGTTGAAGCCGCTTGGGACTTTATCAAGTGGTACACCACCGAAGAGGGTTGGAAGGCCGAGGCTGAGGCGCAAAAGGCCGAGACCGTTCGCATCTGGCAGCGAGAGCAGATCGAGGGGACGCCGCTGTACTTCCCGACACTCGCTTGCCATCTACCCTCCCTCGAGATGCTCGAGCAGGAGCACATCACGGGGCTCAGCGAGCGAGAGCAGCGCGTCTGGGCGATGGAACTGGATCTTCTGCAGAGCTATACTCGTGGCTGCGGCACCGAGATGGGACTCGCAGCGCTGGACTACTGGACGGCTATGGACACGGCCCCGCGAATGCCGCTATCTCATGAGCTGTCGCCTGAGGAGGCCTTGCTCCAGGCCAAGGACGAGGCCCAGAAGGCCACCGACGAGGCGTGGGAGGCTCTTGACGCCTAGTCTGGGGCTTGGGCGGCTCGCACAGAGGGGGCGGTCGCACGGCTGGACCACCCCCTCACCATGGAGCGTGCGCTAACTGACGGCATGCAACCAGAGCGCAAGGATGGCCCGAAACCATCTCTGCGCTCTGTGATAGTCGCAGAGGGAATATGACCAGTAGCATAGCCAAACCTCGTACACAACGATTGAGTCCTTCCAAGCGTGAGGCCATCAGTTTCTATCTGTTCATCCTCCCTTGGTTGCTCGGCTTTATCGCCTTTACATTGGGACCTATCGTCGCATCGCTCGGTCTGAGCTTTACACGATACGACATGATGCTGGCTCCTAAGTTCGTCGGCATCGAGAACTACCAGGAACTGTTCGGGGATCCACTGTTTTATACGAGCCTGTGGAACACCGTGTACATCGTGTTGCTGGCGGTTCCGTTGGGCATGATTACGGCGTTCTCGATCGCCATGTTGCTCAACCAAAAGGTCGGCGGGATGCCGGTCTATCGCACAGCCTACTATATCCCCTCGATCGTGCCCGCCGGTGCCTCGGCGGCCTTGTGGATGTACTTGCTACAGCCGCAGTGGGGTGTCATCAATGGGATACTAAAGGCGGTCGGGCTGCCGGCGCCGGGCTGGCTCGCGTCTAGAGTCTGGGCAAAGCCGGCCATCATTCTGGTGATGCTCTGGGGCTCGGGCGGAACCATGATCATCTACCTGGCAGGGCTGCAGGATATCCCCGAGGCGCTCTACGAGGCGGCCGACATCGACGGGGCCGGCAGGTGGGGAAAGTTGTGGAACGTCACCCTGCCGCTGATGACGCCGACGATCTTTTTCACGCTGATCATGGGCATCATCAACACCTTCCAGGTCTTCTCTATCATCTTTGTGCTAACGGACGGCATGGGAGGTCCGATCAACTCGACGTTGGTCTACTTGGTGTACATCTACCGCAAAGCTTTCGTGTCATTCAAGATGGGCTACACAGCGGCAATGGCCTGGGTGCTCTTTGTGGTCATTCTGATCCTGACGATTCTCCAGTTCAAGACGGCTTCGCTGTGGGTCTACTATGAAGCTGAAGGGAAGCCCAGCCGATGAGCACAGGAACGAGCCAACGCGTGCGGTTCTTGAAGGCGACAAAGCGCGTCACAGCGCATTTGATCCTGTTAATAGGTGCTACGTTCTTTGTGCTGCCGCTTCTGTTCATGCTATCGACGTCTCTGAAGGCATCCCGGCAGAGCGCCAAGTTTCCTCCCGAGCTGATCCCTAACCCCTGGATCTGGCGCAACTACTCGGACGTGTTCATCTATGCGCCGATGCACAGGTACTTTGTGAACACACTGCGCATCGTGATCCCCTCGGTGTTCGGCGCGGTCATACCGTCGTCTTTGGCGGCCTATGCGTTTGCCCGAGTGCGGGCTCCAGGCCGGGAGGCCCTGTTTTTCATCCTGCTTTCGACAATGATGCTTCCTGGCATTGTTACCTTGATACCGCTCTATATTATCTTTGCCAAGATCGGGTGGGTTGGAACTCTGCGCCCACTAGTGGTTCCAGTGCTGGCGGGGAGCCCGTTCTTTATCTTTCTCTTGCGTCAGTTCTTTATGACCATACCAACCGAGCTAGAGGATGCGGCGCTGATTGATGGCTGCGGTCGTTTCCGCATCTGGTACAGCATCATGCTACCCCTCGCCAAGCCCGCCTTGGCGACGGTGGCGGTGTTTGCGTTCATGGGCGCCTGGAACGACTATATGGGGCCCCTGATCTACTTGGGCAACCGGGACCAGTACACCCTGTCGTTGGGGCTGCAGGTGTTTGTCAGCCTTCATGGCGCAGAGTGGGGAATGCTGATGGCGGCCTCCACGATGATGGTCCTGCCAGTGATCGTGTTGTTCTTCTTTGCGCAAAAGAACTTTATCCAGGGCATCACGATGACGGGCATTAAGGGGTAGCGACAGAGCCTCCTGCATTGACGGAGACAACAAGCATCTTGGGAGGACTGAATGGGGTTGTATGAAGATCGTATCAAGGCGCTTACATTTGACTACCCCGAGACCATCCCGGTAGGGATCGGCATACTGCCGGCGGCCTGGATAAAGCACCGCGAAGCCTTGCAGGCTGTCGTCGACGCGCATCCGAGCATCTTTGGGACCCAGACCAGAGACAAGCGCGACTATGACGCGGTGTCCGGCACCTACGTGGCCGGCAGCCATGTGGATGCTTGGGGGTGTGTGTGGGAAAACGTTGCCCATGGCATGGAATCGATCGTCAAGCAGCATCCCGTGCCCACGCGTGAGGATGTTCACCGGCTCAAGCCACCGCAAGAGGACGACGGGCTCCCGCATGGCTTTATGTACCTGCGGCTGGCCGATCTGCGTGGGTTCGAGCAGGTGATGATGGATTTCGCAGAAGAGCCGCCCGAGCTCCAGATGCTGATCGATGTCGTGCTAGAGCACAACCTGCGCCAGGTGGCCAAGCGGCTGGAAACGCTGGGCGAGAGGGATCGCATCGTCTACTTTGGCGACGACCTTGGGATGCAGGCCAGCCTGCCCATGAGCCCTCGCAAGTGGCGCAAGTATCTCAAGCCCTGCTTTGCTGCCATCTACAAGCCCGTTGTTGATTCGGGCCGGTACGTCTATATGCATACCGACGGGCACATTGTCGAGATCATCCCCGACCTGGTCGATTGCGGCGTTAGCGTCGTCAATCCACAGGTGCGCGCCAACGGCCTTGAGGCGCTGGCGAAAGTGTGCCAGGGCAAGGTGTGCGTGGATCTAGACCTCGACCGACAGATGTTCCCGTTTGGCACGCCGGCTGAGATTGACGCCCACGTGCACCAGGCGGTAGAGACCCTCGGGTCGCCCGAGGGTGGGTTATGGCTCAAGGCTGAGATCGGCCCAGACGTCCCGCTGGAGAACGTGGAGGCCATCTGCCAGGCTCTAGAAAAGTACAGCAGGTACTTCTGCTAGAGGCTCACCGATTCGTGACCGCCGTAAGGGATAGCCAAGAGGTCAGATGAAGGACGTGGTCGCTCCAAGGCGGCCACGTCCTTACGGTATCTGGGCTCGCCGTGAGAGAATGGTGTAGGGGCCAATCTGCGCAAAAAGCCGGAACCGCGCACCGATATGGTCATCGAGGTCTGTAATGCCGCTGGACAGGGCGCTGGCGTTGGGTTCGCGTACCCCATCGTAGCGCGTCGAGATGACCATCCAGCGCACCCCCTCTCGCTCCAGGTCGTTGATGATCTCTTGCTGAACGGCCCGCGTCGTGGCCTGGCCTGGGTGGAGCTCGTGATACCGCGTTGCTGCCGGACGATCGGCGAGAAAGTAGATCAGCGGCTCGTTCACAAAGATCCGATCGTGGGTGCCTACGCCCACATAGATCGGTTCGCCGGGAGAAGTCAGGCTCTCGAGTCGCAGGGCCACCTGCTCGAGCTGCCGATCAACCGGCACCGGATAGGCCTTGGCAATCCTACTGGCTGGCGTGCCGGGCCAGGGAAAGCCAGACCTCCATCGTTGCATCCCCTCGCGCCACGGGTGGGCTAGCAGGAGCCCCAAGACCAACACGACCAGCGCCTGACGCCAGTGGTGCCGGACGCCCGCGCCTGGCCGCGATTCGCCTACCCAGCCCGCCAGCAACACCGGTGTCAGGGTCAGCATTTGGAAGTTGTGAATGAGGTCCGAGCGGACGCGCGCTTGCTGGAAAAGCAGCAGTGACAAGAGGGCAAGGGTGCTACATGCCGTCCAGGCTAAGGGCAACGAGCGGCGCCGGAACGCGCCTCGAATCGCCACCAAGACTCCCAGGCCACCGATGGCTACCGGTAGGTAGTACGGGAGGTACGCCAGGGTCTGCTCCCAGAAGGCTGGAGACGGCGGGGCTGCGGTGGGTTGCGGGAACGGCATAGCGCGGACCTCGGGGAACGTCGTGGCTGGGAAGCGGATCAACTGCTCCCACATGGTGCCGATCCCCGCAGTCGAGATCAACACGAGGTAGAGTGGTCCCGCGACCAGCGCTGTGCCGGCGGCGAGACGCCAGAAAGCTTGCCAGACGACCGTTAGTCGCCTATCTCTAGTCGAACGCCAGTACCAAACCCCCGCTACTAGGACAGTCACGGCCAGCTGATAAGCGGCAAAGTCATGCCGGAACAGGGCGGTGGCCCCGATGCAGGCGCCCGCAATCCCCCAGTACAGGCTGCGACTGGCCTGGCTGCTCCGAGTGGCCTTTTGCAGGGCCAGCACCGTTGCCAGGCAGAACAAGAGGGCCGGATAGGCCGGGTAGAGGTAGAACTCAAAGAACCCAAGCCAGGCGATCTCAAAGAGCCAGACCAGCAGCGCGCCTGCTCTGCTGGTGAGCGTGCCCGCGAGCCGGTACGCCACCAGAGCCAGAGCGGCCCTCACGAGGGTGTCGTAGACGCGGGCGACGAGAACGCGGGTACCGAACAGACGAAACAGGCCCGCCAGCAGATAGTACTGACCGGGCGCGTAGACGGTCCAGAAGTCGCGGTAGGGGATCTCACCCAGCAGCACGCGCTCGGCGCCGTGAAGGATGAGGCCTTCATCGTAGACGTTGAGTGGACGTCGGATACCCAAGGCTAGATAGGCCGCGCCCACGCACAGCAGCGCGAGATGGGTGGCTACTGGTTGCCAGCGGAGAGGTTGCTCGTGGGCATCGCGCATCGCCGGGTCTCCTATGCTTGCAGCGCGAGGGTGCCAGTACCAAGAGCCTAGTCTCTCGCCGCGCATCGGGATCGTCTCGTCTGGGCGGGCAGAGCCTATCTCACGTCGCCTTTGGCGTCAACCGCCACCAAGGGACGCCGCTTTCGGCCTCGGCGCCATGACAAAGAGATGCGCCGTAGGCGTCGGTGAGACCGCCGCTGGTTGCTGTGGTACAATCCGCTCTGCTAGCAAGGTCGGACGGTTGGCGATCAGCTCGGCGCTACGGAGCCATACTGCTGGATGCATCGCAGGGATGCGCGAGGGTGTTCTCTAGAAGAAAGGGACCATGATGGTGGCAGAAGGCGCCACGGCTTTTGTCTCGCAGGGCGATGAGGACGTTGCCGGCGGCACATACTGGCGCGAGAGCGTCGAGGGCGAGCTGCGGGCCATCCAGGAGGATGTGCTTGCTGTCGCCATCCTGGCGCTTCCGATCTTGGGACTGGTCTGGCTGGCCATGGCCTTGCCCAATGAGATCGTACCACTGTCGGCGGCGTCGCGGCCCGCCCTGGTGCTGTTTGTAAGCGCGTTAGGGGCTCACTACCTGCGGCTCCAATCGACGCGCGCGGCCAGTTGGCTGGTTGTCGGCTCGATGGTGGCCGCCGTTACGGCGATGGTCGCGCCCGGGACCTCTTCCATGACCATTACGGCAGGCATTCTCGTGGTCGTAGCGGCCAACGCGCTGCTGGCGCCCGGAGCTAGCCTGGCCGCTACGATTGCGACCGCCGTTGCCGTTACGTTGGCCCGTCATATTGTGTTTGGCGGACTGCCCTGGTGGATCGGCCTTGATGTGCTGGTATTGTACCTTTTCTTCTGGGCTGCGGTCTTTGCTGGCAGCCTCCAAGTGCGTCGCGCGTTCGAGATTTCTGCTATGGGGTGGGCTACCAGCCGCCGTTTGCTGATGGCGCTACGCGAGCGACGTGGCGAGCTGCACAGACTGGTGACAGCCCAGCGTGAATCGGCCTACCGCCTGGAGCGGATGAACCGCGAGCTGGTGCGCGCCAGACGCGAGGCCGACCAAGCTCGCCACGCCAAAGAGCAGCTGGTCGCCACCATCAGTCACGAGCTACGTGGTCCGCTGAACCTGATTCTTGGCTTTAGCCGGGTTCTGGCCCTCTCACCGGAGGCCTACGGCGAGCCGCTGCCTGCTCCCTACCGGCGCGATATCGACGTGATCTATCGTAACAGCCAGCACCTATCAACGCTCATCGAGGACGTGCTCGACCTCTCACGGGCCGAGGCGGACAGCTTGCCCTTGGTGAAAGACGAGGTTCATCTGGCGGCAGACGTGGTTGATCGCGTGGTCGAGGCGGTGGGGCCGCTGATTCGGCGTAAGGGGCTGGCCCTAGAGCTTGACGTGGCAGCGGACCTGCCACTCATCCTGGCCGATGCGGTGCGGCTGAGGCAGGTCCTGACGAATCTTGTGAGCAACGCTGCTCGTCTCACCGACAAGGGAAGCATTGCCATCGGTGCCGCCAACGCGGGGACAAGGCTGCTAGTCACCGTGTCTGACACTGGTCCAGGCATTCCCCCGGAGCAGCTCAATCGACTCTTTGTGCCGTTCTCCACGCTCCGCCCCGATGATCCTAGTGCCAGTGGGGGGGCTGGGCTGGGATTGAGCATCAGCAAGCGTCTGGTCGAGCTGCATGGGGGAGACATGTGGGTCGAAAGCGTCGAGGGCCGCGGGTCGACGTTCAGCTTTTCGCTGCCGTTGCCTCACTCGAACCAACGACCGATCGGCCTCACCAAGGTTGAGGACGTTGGCGTAAGCGACCAATACCGGGATACCTGTCTGGTCATCGGCGACGACCCGCAGCTCTTGCGAACCCTGGCAAGACACATGGGCGATACCGAGGTGGTGGGGATCCCTGGCGCACAGGCGTTGCCAGCCGTGATCGAGAAGCTGCGACCTGCCTGCATCGTCGGCTCGCCACGACAGATCGCCCGCATCCGACGGCAGATGCCTGAGCAATCAGAGACGATGCCGCTGATCGCCCTGCCGATCTCCTTCGGCCCGCCCGAAGCCGTGCGCTCTGGCGGCAAGGCTTGGGTGCTCGCTTATCTGGTCAAACCGATCAGCCAGGAGATGCTAGCGTCGGCCATACGTCCGCTGAATCTGGCGCCCGACATGCGTGCCTTGGTGGTGGATGATGACCCCGATGCCGCGCGACTGCTCAGTAGGTTGCTGGCGGAGGTGGTGCCGCAATGCAGGATCGCCACAGCCTACAGCGGCGACGATGCCATGCGGCGGATCGAGCAGAATCCACCCGATCTCTTGCTTCTTGATCTCATGATGCCGCAGATGACGGGCGATCAACTCATCGCCTGGCTGTCGGCCTCGCCTGCGCTGGCCCATGTGCCAGTGGTGGTGGTTTCGGCTCGTGATGAGCCCGATGCCCGACGGCTGGTGAGTGGACCGGTCATCGTGAACCTGAGCGGTCCAGCGCCCCTGGTGCGGGTAGCCACATGGATCGCCGAGACGATCAAGGCGCTGGCTGGGCAAGGCTCCGATCCCCCAACACAGCCTCCAGCGTCTGCGTGAGGGCCTCGGGGGTGACGGGTTTGGTCAACACAGCCGTCGCGCCCATGGCTAGGGCCAGATCAGGCTGCTGCAAGACGGAACAGATCACCACGGGAACGCGGGACAGGCGCTCGTCTTGCTGAAGCTCTTCCAGAATAGCCCAGCCGTCCTCCCGTGGCATGAGGACGTCCAGCAAGATCGCACTGGGCATCTCTTCGGCGATTGCGGCCCGCAGGGCGTCTCCCGTGGTAACGCCATTCAACCGCACGCCCTTGCCGCCAAGATAGATCTGGTAGAGGCGGGCAGCATCGGCATCGTCATCGAGGCAGAGGACCAGTGGAGGCAATGACGGCGGAAAGCCGAACATTGCCCTGGGCGGGTCCGCCTGCAGTTGCAGGTGGCCTCCGACCGCCTCTAGCAGCTGGCGAGCCACGTCGATACCACTCCCCGTCTGGGGCGCGTAGGGTGCGATCTCCCCGAGGATGGTCCCACCTTTGGCGATGAGACGAAGGTACAAGGGGACGACGCGACCACACTCTAGCGCATCGGTGAGCAGGTTGAGGATCACCTGGCGAATCAGGGTCGGATCGCCATACACGGGCTGCGATGGGGTATCGGTCTCGATGACGAGCGCCGTCTCGTGGGCGCCGGGCATTCGTTCCACGATTGCTTGCACACCCCTGGCCAGCTCGGAGAGATCCAGGGGCTCGCGGTACCGCCCGGAGACTGCCGAGACGGCTCGGTCGAGGGCGGCATGATGCGACGCCTCTGGCTGCGTTTCCAGTGACGTACCCGCCCGATGTCGCCAGAAATAGTCGGCCATGGCATCCAGGGCTTCACGCCGGTGCCGGTAAAAGGTCGCCTGGCTGATGGCCAACTCCTCGCATACTACCCCGCGTGGCTGAGATTGGACATAGTGCAGCGTGGCTACCCGGTAGGGAAGCCAGGCGGGATCATCGGCCGCAAGGTGCGGCGAAGGACGAATGCTTTCCAGGGCGTCTCGCAGCAACGCGCGTAGACGCGATGGTTCACGGACGACCTGGTCGCAGGATGGAAGCAGGAGCCGGAAGAGAGGATTGTGGGCGAGGTCCTGTCCGTGATAGTAGGACGCCATCGCTCGCTCGAGATGGTGGCGTAGCGTGTCGAGGTTAACTGGCGAGCGGTTCAGAGATCCGGTCACTTGCATCTATCCCTGCAGACGTTGCGATAACGTACAGCGAAACGTGCGCACGACGCCTGGTTGCCAACCTGCTACTATATACATGTCAGGTGCATGTGTCGCATTCTACCCGAGTGCGGCCGCTCCGCCAACCAGGTCGACGTCGTAGCAGGGAGTGAGGCCGTTGGCGAGTGCGGCACATGTGCCGGCACCCTAGTAGAAAGCCGCACCGAGCGGCGCAACAGGAGGAGAGTCTCGATGTCGCAAAAGGTTAGCCGAAGAGAATTGCTGCGCGTGACCGGGTTGGTGGCGGGTGCGGCGGTTGCTGCCGCTTGCACGCCCGAGGTGGTGGTGGAGACGGTCGTCAAAGAGGTCGAGAAGGTCGTCAAGGAGACGGTTATCGTCGAAGGCGAGTCCAAAGTCGTCGAAAAGATCGTCAAAGAGACGGTTATCGTGGAAAAGGAGCCCGAGCAGGCAGCTGGGTTCCAGGGAACGCTCGAGATGTATGCCGGCACGCACATCCCTCGTTCGGCCGACACAAACACTGATCCCAACGCGCCCAAGCGAGAAGCCCTCGATACCCTGGCCGCCGAGTGGATGAGCGAACACCCTGGCATCACCATCGAATACATCCCCGTACCATCCGGGGACTATCACGACTGGATGAACACGCAGCTCATTGGGGGCGGGGGACCCGATATCTTCGAGTGGTATCTCGCTCCATTCCACGCGCTTGCCGATGAGGGCAAGGCAGTGGTGATCAACGACTATCTCAAGATGCCCAACAAGTACACGCCCGAAGATACGCCCTGGATGGACACGTTTCTCGATCTCGAGGATAGCCACAGCATCAAGGGCAACTATGGGGGCGTGCCTGTCGATCTAGTGTCAACCGGCATCTATACCAATCGCACCGCCCTTGAGGCGGCCGGCATCGACTTTGACACTGAGCTAAATGAGGAACTGGGCTCTCCCGATAGCTGGGCAGCCTTTATGGTGTGGATGGCAAAGCTTCAGGAAGCCGGTGTCATCCCCTTTGCCATGGGCGGCAGCTCCATCGACTGGTTCTGGCGCACGCTGGCCGATCAGCTAGGCGAACCCTGGATCGAGCAGATTGACCTGCTCAACTATCATGAGGGGACGCCGATCTACAAGCAGGAAGGTTTCATTAACCAGGAGGAGCAGCAGCACGCCTGGTGGTGTCTGGATTGGAACATCTGGGAGCTGCCCGAAACCCTCGAGATGTACCGCATCTTCAGGGAGTGGTCCCAGTACTTTCAGACAAACTGGACGGGGCGTGACAGCCAGAACGCCTACGAGCTCTTTGCCACGGGCCAAGCGGCCATGCTCTGGGATGGCACCTGGCAGCTCGGCGCTCTGCTAGACGACGACCGGCGCGATTTCGACATGGTTTCGTTCTTTGTGCCGCCGATCACCCAAGAGACTTCGCCAGTGGCCCAGGATCCCGCGATTCTGCCTATCGGCGTGGGCGGTCACGGTACCTCCTATGGCATGAACCACATGACGCTGAAGCGGGGCAACCTTGACGAGTGCGTTGACTACCTGATGTTCATCACAACGCCGCAAAACGACGAGATGATCGTCAATGAGGTGCCCTCCATGGTTCCGGCGGTGGTTGGCACCAACGCTCTGCCCGAGATCGACAACCTCTTTGCGGCCATGGAACGCATGGTGCGGGGAGGCCACCCGGTCCGCAGCCTGGAGTACGTGTTTGGCTATGCTGAGAGCAAGTACAACGATCTATGGCATCGTGAGAACGAGCTCTACTTCCTGGACATGCAGAGCCTCGACGAGACAATGTCGAATCTGGTCGATGTCAGCTGGGATTCGGCTCCTGCAGACATCCGCGCCGCCGCGATCCAGTACTCGGAGGATGGCGCCTGGGATCTGACTCAGTGGGAATGCCAGCCTGAGGTGTAGCGTTTCGCATCACGAAAGACGGGGAGCCCAGCCGGGCTCCCCGTTTCCGTCCTCTGAACCAGCGTGGCCTCGGCAGGTCTAGCGATGGTCCCGGTTACCGAGTCGCTCTAGGACTCCCTGCGCTAGCTGACGCCCGGCGCTCCGGTACTCGTCCCGGGTCATCACCAGATCGCCGATCATGGCATAGGGAACCTCGATGGATACTGCCGGCACCTGTAGGTGGTTCCACATGTAGCTGGAAAAGCCAGGGCGTCCCCACGGTTCTTCCCAACGCGAGGGATAGCTGCTATGTCGAGGAAGGCCTGGCCGTGCGTAACGGCTTCCCAGCGCTCTTTGGAGTTCCTCGGCCCATCGGAACGCATGCAGATATCCTTGGGTCTCCTTTTCCGGATCAGGCAGAGGAAAGTAGATGCCTTCAGCCTCCGTGCCACCGGGCGCGTGCCAGTCCATCGCTAGCGTCGGGCGGCAGCGCTTTGACCAAAGAGCGATGTCATGCTGCGCCACCAGCACTTCGTACCGCATGGGGCTGCGGGGAGGGGTGTGCCAGGCTCGGTTGAGATCATGTGGCCAGTTGTCCTTGCCATAGTCGCCCCGCTCAACCCCGTCAATGTTGATGAGGGGCACCACCCAGACCATCGGCGCCGCGCCTGCTGCGGTGGCCATGTGCCTGAGAAAGCCATCCAGCACCCACGAGCCTGAGGTCTCGCCCGCATGCTGGCGAGCGACAACATAGAGGCCGGGATCGGCTGACCCAGGCTCCCCATACCTATTGCTTAGCCGTACGATCGGGCGCGCCCCTTGGCTTACCCCGATGGTATCAGCTCTCCAGTAGCCGTCAGTGTCGTTCACGAGCTGCTCGATCTCTGGCAGGCCGTATGGATAGCAGAACGCCACGTCTGCGTATGACGACCTCAACTGCAGGTTCCAGGCGATTTGGATGCGCCCGTCGGGCAGCGCTCGCACACAACCGGCATCCAGACGCTTCCAGCCCGCACCGTCGGCGTTGATGACCGGCCTGATGTTGGTGGCGGGCAGATAGCCCAGCAGATTCTGTGGATTCCTTAGGACCAACGTGACCGACTGCGGGTCCGTCGACTCTATCGTCAGGCGAAAGCAGAACCAGAGCGCCTCCAATCCGCCATGGGGATCGGCGCTGAAGCGGACCTCGGTCTCACCGGCGCGGTGCAGAATCTCGATGTCGCACGCGTTGCCGTGAGGAATGCTGGTATCGACGAATAGAGCCAAGGGGCACCTCCTCTTGTCTTGGCAGAGCTTTGGATGATCAGCTTAGCGCCTGGCTTTTGGCGGCGCAAGTGTCAGACGTGGGAACGGCCTGGCTGGAGGTTGTTCACTCAAGGTGATGGCAGGCGGGGCGATGGGCACGAGTGGCTCGTGTGAAAAGGACCGATGAGCCGACGGCGTGCATGCTGCGCGTCACGGCTCGTTGACGACGGTCACCATGGAGCAGCGACACCCCTGGGAGGATGTGCAGCCTTCGTAAGGCAGATCGGGCACCTCGTCCAGTCGGAAGGCCTTGCCGGCCAGATGGCGACACCCGTCGCAGGTGTCTTTGTCGTTGCGGGGCTCGATTCTGACTGCTCGAACATACCCCAGCTGTCGATACTGCACCAGCGTAGCCTGCTGTGAGGCATAGTAGTGGAGCATACGGGCCGCGGTCTCGGGAGTGATGCTCAATCCGGTGGTTAAGCCTGGCGGCAGCCACGGATCCGGGCTATCGGCGCCCCAGAGGTGCATCATGCCGACGGCCAGCCGCAGGGGCTGCATCGCGTCGGGATCAAGGCCTCGCAGGGCTGTTGGAATGCCGGCAAAGAGGCTGGTGAGAACCAACATATCGCGGACGGGGCTGTACTGGTTCCAGTCGACGCCGCTGTCTCGTGGCACGATCTGCGCGGCCTCGTATGAGGCCATGCGCTTGCTGGCCTCTCGGTACTGGCCTCTCGAGAGCAGCTCCAACACCTCTTTCTCGGCCGCTAACCTCTTGGCTTTGGCGTTCGCCAGATACTCGCTGATAACGCGGTGTCCGTCAGCAGAGCACTGGAAGGCTGCGGTGCCTACCGACTGCCCTCGGGCAGACTCGCCTGGCGAGGAGAGCATCCCCTCGTCCAAGAAGCGTTTGAGTGCCTGCTCTGGCGATTCGCCAAGTAGTGTCCTCCAGGGCGTCGGCGCCAGAACCTCAGTGGGCGTCTTGGGGTGGGCGAATCTGCTCAGCAGCGCCAGATGGGCCTCAGACTTTTGCCAGTTGAACCCCCGCAGAAAGCGTAACATGCTACCCTCACCGGTCTCTGCCTGCCTAGCGACAGCGGGTAGCGGAAGCCACCCCCGCCGTCGGCGCGCCTCCAACATCAGTGTAGCAGATGTGGGTTACGGGAAGGTTAACAAGGAGGAGGTGTGGATATGCTTGGCAGATTCGGCGGCTGGGTCGACACATGCGTTGTCGGCTGTCCAGGAGTCCCTCTGGGGTCGGTGCATCCATATGTGGAGGGCCTACCCGTGGCAGATTGCGCTGCTACCCACCTTCGGTCGCGCCCAGGGGCACTATCGCACCGAGCCTATTGGCGCACCCGCTTGGGCGGTGGGCGACGTGCCTCCTAGAATAGTGGCAGCTGTCTGGCGGCTTGCGGGGCATAGAGGGGAATGCGGGTGGCGATGCCGTGGCGGCGGCAAGCCTCCTCGAACAGGGGCCATAGCGTGCGCGCCCGCGGGCTCGGGCACTCGTAGCGGTTGCCAAAGGTGCGTTCGTACCTGTCCCGTACACCGGGAAAGTGCTCGTCCAGCCGCGCATAGTAGTACGCCCGTTGCCGATCGCGGGTGGTCATCCCGAGTCCGGGAATGATATAGCTCCCTCCGGCAGCCGCGGTCTCGGCCACGATGGCTGCGATGCTCTCCTCGGTATCCTCGATGAAAGGCAGAATGGGCATCATAGTTGTGCCGGTCTGGATGCCGTGATCGGCAAGCACTTTCATGGCCGCCAGACGAGCTGAAGGCCGCGATGCGCCGGGCTCGATCTTGGCGGCAAGGTCGTCATCGGTGGTGGTAATCGTAAAGCTAACACTGGCATAGGTGCGGGCGATCTTGAGCAGGGTGTCTAGATCCTTGAGCACCAGTGCGCTCTTGGTGATGATATGGATGGGGAAGGCAAACTCGGCAATGACGGCGAGGGCGCGTCCAGCCAGGCTGAGGTGGGCCTCCAGTGGCATGTACGGATCGTTCATCGAGCCCAGGCCGATGGGCCCCCTGATCCGCTTGCGCGAGAGCTCGTCGCGCAAGAGCTCGATGGCGTTGGCCTTGACCAGAACCTCGTCGTCAAAGCGGTCGATCTGATAGCACTCGCTCCGGCTGTCGCAATAGATGCAGCGGTGCTGGCAGCCTCTGTAAAGGTTCATGTTGTAGCGACAGCCAAAGATCGTGTCGGGATGGGCCGTGCTGCTCAACAGAACCTTGGCCTGGATCTCTCGGTACACGTGTGGGTTGTGCAAGGTTCAGCACTCGCTACGTGGGCTCACATCTCGCGAGGTGCCGGCCAGCGCGGATGGCACACTGACGACCTCACGGAAAGTCCTCCGGGTCGACCCGCTCCGATCCCACTGTGCCACCAGCTACCCCATACAGCGTCAGCTCCCAGACGGTGTACTGCGAGGCCGTGGTTTCGAACGGGATCGTGGTGTCCATGCGCTGGTAAGTGGCGTTCTGCGTGAACCGGTACGTCTCCTCGCTAAAGGCGTCGCCCTTGCTGAAAAAGAGCAGATAGGTGCCGTCATGGATGCCGGTCATGTTGAACGATTCCGCGGCGTGGATGTAGGCGGTCTTTACCGCTTGCTCGTCCAGGCCGGTTAGGATGACTAGCGCGTCCGAATCGGTGCCGTTCTTGATCAGCAGCTCCCCCATGCCCCCTGGCGCCTTGTCCACCAGCATACCGGTCGGCGGGCGGAACGGTGGCACAGGCGTATTGGTGGGCGCGGGCGTATGTGATGGCGACGGCGTGGACGTGGGGCTGGGAACGCTGGTCTGCGTGGCAGGTGGCCGCGGCGTGTATGTCGGCGGCGATGTGCGCGTCGGCGCCGGCGTTCTGGTAGGTCGCGCTGTATCAGTCGGCGAAACCGCCTGGGCCACTTCCGAGTCGGAGGCCCTTCCTGCCCCGGTCTGCCCCTGGTCGTGGAAAACGATGTTGCGAAAGGTCACCGGCGCGCTGCCAGCGTACTTGACCAACCCGATGTACCCCTCGCGGTTATGCTCGGCCTGAAGGGGCGCCGCAAGCACCAGCGCCTCGTTAACATAGAGCCGCGCCTCATCATCTGTGACCTGGACCGTCATGAGGTAGCTGTCGCCGGCAGGCAGTCGTTGCTCGTTCTGGGCCACCCATGCGGTCTCTGGATCATAGATCGAGTGGGCGCGGATGCCCTGCCAGTAGCCCGTCACGTTGAAAATCAGGCATCCGGAGGACCACCCCTCGCCATCGCCGTACACGACCACCATAGCCTCACCATAGTTGTCCCAGTTGCTTTCGACGTCCGCCGAGAACTCAAAGGGCCCCTTGACGACCTCCGTCGACCAGGCGAACACGTCCTCCTCGGCCGAGGCCGTATAGGCGGAATCGCCCGCTGTGCGCCAAAGCGTGCCCTCCGTGCGAAACGGAAGCGTTCCGGCCTTGGCCGCAATGCGAGTCTGAGTCGGAGCTGTCGCCGCGGTCGCGGCACGCTCCTTTGGCGTGGCAGTCGTGATGGAGCCCGTCCTGACGCTCGCGTCGCAAGCGCACAGCCCGATCAGCAGGGCGAGCAGGACCGCACATGTCATGGCGGCAACTGGGGCTCGAGCGAGACCAGCCGAGCGATGGCCCCTCGCTCGGGCTAGACCCCGAGCGTCTCTCCCAAGACTCAAAGCCGAGTGATCCAGTGGATTGAGAGAACTCATGCCCGCATCCCTCCGCTCGAATCCCGACGCGCAGCGAAGCGACACTCCCAGGCATCACGCTACGGAGACAGATGGCCCCGCGAGCGTGGTTCCTGGGGGGACGGGCGGCCTGTAGGGGGGAGCGGACTGCCGTCTCGCGATCGCCCTGCCTCTCGCGTGACCACGCCTATGCTACCATGAATGCTGCGGCGCGGATACCAGACCAGCGCAAGCCGTTGCCATGACGATCCTTGCCGAATGAGGCGGTGGCACCGTTGCCCGCGCATCGCGCCTTTACCACGCGAATGTACCACAAATCGGTTGCCACGCGCGTGCGCGTTGGCTTGCCGACGACGTTTTGTGCCCGGGGCCACGTGCTCGGCCAGGCCCTGTCGCGGCGTCATGACCACTAGGTACACGACCGGCGCTGTGAGGAGCCTTGCCGTATGGGCTTGGTCCTTGCGGCGCAGCGCTCGGCTCTTACGCTGTCGCGTGGCGACTATGGCCCAGGCAATCCAGCACCGATCCCACCACGGCCTTTACCACGTAGGGCCGGTAAGGGCCCACCGGGCATCCCGCATAGATGCCGGTGGTGCGTCCCCGATGGAAGGTTCGGACCAGGGGACGCTCCCAATCAGGATAGGGGATGGGAGCATACGGATCATAGTCCTCAAACACAGCGTACTTTTTCACCGCGTGATAGATCATCAGATCGGTGTTTTCGGCCAGGAACTCGGTGGGAATTTCGAGGGCATAGTCAAAGCCACGATCAATGGCGATCTGGTAGGCTGCGCGGGTCTCTAGCTTTTTGCCGCGAGGATCCCAGTAGGCATCGGCATACTCGTCGTCGCTCCATAGCAGCTCCCAGCGCCCACCCCACTCTTCCAGCATGGCGCGGACCTCGGCCTCCAGCGGCTGGCGGTAGGCGGGCGCACGCTCGTCCATGGTTTCGCGTTTGAAGGGGTGACCGTGCTTGGAGAGGATTAGCAGCAGGCTGGCCTGACGCGGAAGCCGCGCCAACTGATCACGCAAGAGCGCTGCAAAGGCCGAACGCAACGCAGGCTGGTTGCCCAACTGCTCGGCAAAGATCACCTTGGCCCGCCCGCCTACCAGGTGCTTGATACGGGGAAAGGCAAAGGTATAGTCCTCGAGGTCCGAGTAGACCAGATTGGAGTAACACTGGTAGACGATCGTTTCGCAGCCGGCCGCGAGAAGTTCCTCCACCGCGTCGCGCATGGATGTGGCGTCCACGTAACGGGCATGCCGAGTGGCCACACTCGGCCGCAGCCCCCGGAGCGCCGCTGCCGCCTCCTCATAGATGCGGCCGCATTGGTGGGCCCAGGCAACCTTGGCTTCGGGTAACAGCCGGCCATAGTACCATCCTGCCACCTTGGCGCAGGTCTTTTGGCAGACATCGGGCGCGCCGCCTGGGCCGTCCTCCGTGCAGAGAAAATGGCCGGCGTCCCATGGGTTTCGCTTCATAGCCGGTGGACGCCACACCACCGAGCAGTCGATATAGGGCCGCCCGGCTCGGTTCGTGGTGGAGCCGTGCATATCGACCAACTGCCTCGGCTCAAAGGGCTCTCTTGCCAGGGGTTTGTCCGGATCGATCAAGACCGTGCCATGATCGGAGAGCACCAATCTATGAAGGATCGGGGGCAACGAATGGCGAAGCACGTGCTCAACAAAGGCGACGTAGAACGTTGGGTCATAGGCCTCGGGCATGCCCATGTCCGCCAGGATGACGCCTACCTGGCCCTCGGGGCGCCTATCCTGCCGGCGGAAAAGCATCTCGTAACCATATCGCCTGCCGTATCGCCAGCGATGGATGCGATCAAGCAGGGCGAGCTTTGCGCTAGAGGACCGTGGTCCGACCAACCCTTATCCTTTCTGCCGGTTTCGCCTCTGGAGCCCATCCAGAGTGGCCTGCATCTTGAGCATGCCCTGGCCCATGGCGCTAGATCGCATGATCATCTCAGGTGTGAGCGTGCCTTCGCGTTGTGCTCGGAGGTACTGCTTGATGTCTGGCACCATGCCCAGAAGGAACAGGACGTTGGCGGCAGCGGCATAGGCGAGATAGCGCCAATCGTGGGTGCGGAACCAAAGCCATGGAATGAGAAGCCCGAAGCACATCAGAAACATTGCGAAATAGCTACGCAAGAGGAGGAACCCAAGCAGCAGGCCGCCTAGCGCGCTCATCGGAATAGCCAGCCAGTCAATCACCAGGAGCCCTCCGTAGAACACAGAGATGCCGCTGCCACCCTTGAAGCGATGGTACAAGGGCCAGTTGTGGCCAGCCATGGTAGCCAGCGCGACCAGCAGATAGTAGGGTTGCTCCGGAAGCAACCATCGCGCGGCCAAGGTTGGTAACGCTCCTTTGAGGACATCCAGGCAGCCGATGATGCAGCCCATTTTGCCGCCCAGTATCATCGAGGCCGTGTTGGCGCCCATATGGGTCACGGCATAGTGCTCTTTCGCCCCCTCGACGGGGATCTCTAGCTCCGAGAGCGAGCGATCCGGCGCTAGCAGCCGAACGAACAGGCGGCTGAACGAGATCGAGCCGATCAAATAGCCAGCAACCACCGCCAGTGATGCATAGTACATCGGCGCCAACCTCGCTTCTGTTAGCTCTCTGGCTCGTCTAGGATCAGCACCTGTCCCGCCGAGCCATCAACGGTGACCAAGGCGCCCTCGACCAGGCCCGCAGCTCCCTCGACGGACACCACGCAGGGAATGCCGAACTCGCGAGCGACGATGGCGCTGTGGGCCAACAGGCCGCCCGCGCCAGAGACGATGGCGCCCGCGCGAGCAAAGAGCGGCGTCAAGGCCACGTCCGAGTAGGGTATCACCAGGACGTCTCCCTCTATCACCTTGGGGAGATCCCGGATAGAGTTGGCGTGACAGACACGACCGGTATGCGCGCCAGACGAGGCGCCGACGCCTCTGAGCACGCGAGCGTCACTCGCACCCGAGAGTACAGGCGCCTCTCCGTAGATGATGGAGGGGAGTGTTAGCGTCTCGGCCTCCTCGATCTCGCGCGTCCGTTGCCCGGCCAGGCCAGCGGCGTCGAACGCGGCGTCACCGCTCACCAGCTCCTCGATCTCTTCCATGTAGAGGCAAAAGACCTGCTCTCGCTCCTCTAGCCGACCATCGGCGACGAGCCATTCGCCCAGCCGCAGAAAGCGCTCACGGAGCAGACCGCTCATCCAAGAGTAGTAGTAGCCCAAGGCGTCGCGATGTCGGCGATAGGCCCCTGTGCGCGCGGCCAGGTTACGCACCAGCCAGCCCGCGGCCTGCTCCACGCCAGGTGCCTCGGCGGCCGGCGAGGGCGCCGGATCCTGCCGCCCCCCGTCGAGTCCGGCGATGGTCTGCAAGACCAGGTCTGGCGTTTCGCCCCAGCATGGGGCGGAAAGGTCGGCCGTTCGGTCGCGGAGGTGCCAGAAGCGTTCCAGGAATCCGGCCAAGCTTGCCTGGAAGCTGGCCGCTGCCGCGCTGGTCGCCAGGCCGTCGACCTCCCCGCCTTCCACGAGTGCCCGATCGGCGGCGCCGAGTGCCAGGTACTGCTGGTGCAGCGCCCGTAGGCCTGCCGTGGGGCTGTACACGGGACCATCGAGAGCTTCTGTCTCACCATCGTAGCGGGCCGGATCCAGGCCACGCCGGCGGAGGATTGTCCGCAGGATGTGCTGATGCAGATGCAGCAAGAGATAGGCCAGGATGTGCTGATACTCGGCCTCGTACATGAGGGCGGTGAGAGCTGCGATGGAGGCCAGCAATCCGGCCCCATCGGCCAGGGCCAGGTCCTCTTCTTGCCTGGCCTGAAGTTGTGCTTCCAGCTGGGGCAGAAAGGAACGTAGCCGGCGGTCCAGTCCGAGTTGTCGCCCAGCAAAGGCCAGGACGCGAGGCAGTAGGCGATAGGTACGCCAGGTGGGTTGGAAAGAGGGGCGATCGCCACCGGGCACCTCGATGCCCAGCATCAGCTCGTGCCCGTCACGTGGCAGACCGAAAGCCTCCAGCGTATTGCCGAGGGCGTTCATGTCAAAGTAGGCGTGGTAGAAAAAGGCGCGCACCAGGCTGGTGGGGTCGAGGTCGTGATGGCCCAGTATCTCTGTCAGCAGCCGACGCTTTAGCTCGGCGAACATGGGGATGGTCACTGACCAAACCGCTGGCTTGATGACGCCCGGCACCATCTCGCGGGCCATCCGGTTCGAGTAGACCCGGGCGCGCTCTAGCGATGTGATGGGGCGCATCTGCAGCCAGTAGAGCGTCTGGCCGTCATAGGCCCATTCCAGGTCCAGCGCACCCCCGCAGCGCTCCGCCACGCGGTTGGCTTCGCGCACCACCTGCTCCAGGATGCGGGGGGGCAACGCGCCGGCCGGCGTTTCGATCCACTGACCCCATTTGTGGACGTAGCGCTCAGGCGTTATCCCTCGTTGGGCCAACCCTTCACCCAGCCCTGGGATGCACTCGATAACGGTCTCGTTCATGCCGGTGACGGGATTGCGGGTGAACACAACGCCCGATTGCTTGGCAGCAACCATCTCTTGAATCATCACGGCCATGCCTAGGGGCGCTTGGTGACTAGCCAAGCGTTCACGGTAGGCCCGAACGCCATGCCCATCGGCGTGATCCCACACGCCGGTGATGGCCTCCCAAGCGGCCTCTGCCCCCTGGATGCCTAGTTCTGTGGTGAATTGGCCAGCAAATGAGTGATGGTCGCCGTCCTCCACGGTGGCAGAGGAGCGCACGGCATAGGATCGGCCTGGCTGCACCCAGTCCTGCAAGGCGAGGCGGATGGCCCCGACCGCTTCCGGCCCGTTGTCGGCGTACTGACGGTAGGCCGCAGCCTGACAGACCACGGTTTCGGGGACCGCAAGCCCCAGCGATGCGAGCTGGCGTAGGCGGCTGACCTTGCTCCCTTGGCCGCTGCCGTTAGAGCGATGGCGGAGGGGTACCAGGTGAGCGTTGGAGCGCATAGCGTTCCTCCCCCAGAAGGACCCGGCCGTCCCGAGCGTTCGCCCTATTCGTACCGCAAGGCATCGATCGGATCGAGCCGGGCCGCCCGGCTGGCCGGATAGATGCCAAAGAACAACCCCACCAAGGCCGAAAATCCGGTCGCCAGCACGATGGTACCCGCCGAGATCCGGTAGGACAGGCTGGCTATCTGCGCCACCAGGACAATGCCGCCAACGCCCACCAAGATGCCGATCACGCCGCCCACCAGGCTCAAAAGGATGGCCTCGACCAGGAACTGAAGCAGGATATCCTTCCGTCGCGCTCCAACTGCTTTGCGGATGCCCACCTCACGCGTACGCTCTGACACCGACACCAGCATGATGTTCATGATGCCGATGCCTCCGACCATCAGCGAGACGGCAGCCACCAGGCCCAAGAAGACCGTGAGCATGGCAAAGAGCCCATCCAACACCGAGGCGACGTCATCCTGCGTTAGCACCGAAAAGTCGTCCTCGTCGCTGCGATAGAGCAGGCCGTGGCGGCGCCGCAAGAGCTGGGTGATGGCATCACGCGCCGAATCCATCTGGGTCTCATCGAGTGCGCGCGCATAGATCACCGACACCGTGTACTCCCCGGTGACCGTACGCCCGCCGAATAGTCGCGTCTGCGCAGTGGTTAGTGGGATCAGGACCTGGTCGTCGTCGTCATTGAAGGCCGTTCCGCCCTTGGGCTCCATGACGCCTACCACACGGAACGGTACGCCGTTGATGCGCACGGTGGCGTCCAGCGCGCTGTCTCGCAGGGGGAACAGCTCCTCGTATACTTTGCGCCCCAAGATGACTACCTTGGCCAAGCTGCGGAGGTCGGCCTCAGTGATAAAGCGCCCCTCGGCCGTCGAGAACTCGCGCACCGTCCCATAATCCGGCGTCACGCCCGCTACCGAGGTTTGACGGTTGCGATTGCCCATCACTACCATGCCTGTGGCCACAAACTCGGGGGCCACATCGCGCAAGTAGAGATCACTGGCGTTATGTTTGAGCGCCAGCGCGTCGGAATAGGTCAGGGTGGAGGTATTCACGCTGCGGATAAAGTTGGAACGCATGGAGGTGTTGGCGGCCTCCAGCCTTCCGGGCATGACAAAGAGGACGGAGGATCCGATCTTTTGGAACTCGTCGGCTACCGATGCTCGGACGCCCTGGCCGATGGATACCAGTACGATCACGGCGCTGACGCCGATGACGATGCCCAACGTGGTTAGCAGGGATCGCAGCTTGTTGCCGGCCACGATGCGCGAAGCGATCATCAAGCTATCACGCAGCGAAGGATTGCGAGGCGTTACCATCGTCCTCTCCACCAAAGGGCATCTAGGGTGTTCCGGGCAGGCCGCCGCGCATCATCTCTCGGAACATCTCGCGGTAGGAGCTGCTGCGCATGACAACCAGGTCTCCTTCCGCTAGGCCCGACACCACCTCGCTCATCAGGTCGTTATAGCGGCCAGTCTCGATGGCTACCACCTCTTGGCCCACCGCCGTCTGTCGAATCACGTAGCGTTGACGCGTCTCGTCGTCGACGATGATGGCGCTGTTGGGCACCACCAGGCGATCCTCGAACTGATCGGTGATCACGCGAGCGCTGACCGATAGCCCCTCGCGCAGCGGCACCGGGCACTCGGTGATATCCACGCGGACCTTGTAAGAGATGATGCCCAACTCGTCCTCGGGCAGGGCCGCGATATAGTCGATGCGGCCCAGGGCCTGGGAATCCAGATAGGCATCAAAGGTGAGGTCAACCTGCTGATCCTCGGCAACGCGGCCGATGTCGGCCTCGTCGATGGTCAGGTCGATATAGTGGTGCGCATCGTCCACCAGAACGAGCACCGGCTGGCTAGCCTCGACCAAGTCGCCGATCTGGATATCGAGGCGCGCCACTAACCCATCATAGGGCGCAATCAGACAGGCTTCTTGCAGATTCAGACTGGCCTCTTCGAGGGCAGCTCGCGCCTGCACGGCCTGGGCCTCGAGCACCAGCAGGTCCTCGACTTGGGTCCCCGCCGCGAGCAGATCGCGTTGGGCTTGGGCTTGTTGCCACTGCGCGTGGGCCACATCGACCTGAGCTCGTGCCTGCGCCAGGTTGCCGCGAGCAACCTCGAGGCCCGCCACTGCCTGGGCCCGCTGGGCCTCAGCTACGGCTAGATCCTCGGCTCGCGCCCCAGCCTGGAGCTCAGCCAAGCGCAGCTCGGCTATTACCACCTGAGACTCACTGGCGGCTACGCGCCCTTTGGCGGCTTCATAGTCGGCATCGCTATAGCGGGAGGAGCCTGTGGCGTCGCGCTGAGCCTGTTGGCTCCAGAGCTCGTTGCGGGCCAGCTCGATCTGGCGCTCGGCGATCTGGATCTCTAGCTCGGTGGCTCCCGCGCGGAGCTTTTCGACGGTAGCTGCCGCTCCCGTGACGGCCGCCTGCGCCGAGCTCACTTGGGCTTCTGCGCTCTGGACGGCTGCCTCGGCGGCCCGAACGCCGGCCTCGGCAATTGCGACGGAGGCCTCGGCCGCGGCGATCTCCTCGGTGCGGGCGCCGGCCTCAGCCTTGGCGAGCTGGGCCTCGGCACCACGCAGCTCTGCCTCGGCGCGACCAACCGCCTTCTGTGCGTCAAAGGTCTCCAGGCAGGCAAGGGTGTCGCCCGCTGCTACCCGCAGTCCCTCGCGCACCGCCACATCGGTGACGCGCCCCCGGTACTTGAACCGGAGCGTAGCGGTGGAGGCCACGCGGACGTTCCCGCCCGCCGTCAGGTCGAGGCTGAGCGATCCGCGCTGGACGGCCACCAACTCCCCTTCGGGGGTGCGGGCGCCGGGCGTTGGCCGCAGCTCGAGATACCAATAGATCGCCCCGCCGGCGATCACGAGCAGACCGAGGACGACCAGCCAGATGCGTTTCCCCATAGCGGTCCACCTTTGCCGTCGTTGCTGGCGCGTTCACGATTCCGACAAGGAAATCGATTCTCTAGAAAAACACATGGCGCAGATAGTATCAGAATCGAGTCCATGCGTCAAGAGAATGTAAAGATGAGCGCGCAACGGAAGGGGAAGAGGCGTGCGGCCAAAGGAGGCGCGGGCAGTCCGCCCAACAACAAACGGCGGGCGATGCCAGTCCTCCCACCGCCTCATCGTCGTTTAGCGGCCATCGCGCAAGCATCATTGGGCAAAGCTACGTTGTAGGCGGTGGGGTTGGGGGGCGCGGCGACGCGCTTCTTGGGGCTGACAACCAGCTCTCGCTCATCGACCGGCCAGTTGAGCCAGGCGCGGATGCCGCGAGCGTGATGTGCTGGAAGGTGTCCTTGATCCCGCGGCGCTGCAGGCTGTCCGAGTGGCCTCGGGACTGGTGGGGCGTGAGGTCGGCTACGTCGCGGCCGTTTCAGATGGCCAGGTACTCGGTAGAGCTGCCCAGAATGTAGCGATAGTGCTCGATCGTCCTGGGAGTGCAACGCCCAGCCTTGCGGGACAGCAGAAAGCCCTCGAAGGCATCGTCCAGGCCGGTGCGTACGGCGGCGGGCTGCAGCCTGAGCTCGGTCATGATGGTGCCTTTCTTGTCGGCGAAATCGGCTTGGAGGCGCCGCAGCGGCCGGGCGGAAGGCGCGTGCATGGGCGACTGGGGACTATCGGGCGAGAGACTGGGGAATGCAGGAACCCGCCCCTTGGAGGACGCGGGTCTAGCATGCTCCGAGTTGAGACGCTGCTATGCGCCCCTTGCGTTGCGGAGATCGACACCACCAGGGCTCACGCTGCCAGCGCGATGTGCCACCGCCGGTTGCGCAGGGAACCGCGACCGACTCGAACGCGCGGCATCCTGGCTAGAGGTGTCGGCACGCGAGGCTCGCTGGCTTGCCGCGCCTCGGTCTACCGGGAACAGGGCTCGCTGCCGGGCTGGGCCTGACCCTGGACCCCTCGCGCAGAGGCGACTGTGGGCAGCGAACGGCTCTGCTGACCGCATGAGGGGGCTTGGGTCGCTGTCCGTATGGCGACTTGTGGCACCTCGAGCTAGAAGCCCTGCCTCCCGCGACGGAACGGTGCTTCGCAGGCCAGACCTGCACGCGTAGGGGAGGGCGTCTCCTGGCCGGGTTGACTGGCCTCCGGCCGGGCACTACAGTCTTGCTAGTAA
>DAIRUQ010000041.1:0-3898 GCA_036803245.1 Chloroflexota bacterium
CACTCGGGGATTCTGTTCGGGAATATGGATAGCTCGCGCTTTTGCCGGCCCGCCAACTATGAGGCGTTCATCCACTTTCCCAAGCTGCGGTTCGCCCTGGCCCACATCGGCTGGCCCTGGGTGGACGAGTGCCTGGCGGTGGCCGGGCGCTTTCGGTCGCGGGCAGGGCAGATCGGCCAGCCCATGCAGATGTGGGTGGACACCACGCCGGGCACGCCGCCCCTGTGGCGGGCCGAGGCCCTGCAAAAGGCGCTGGCCTATGTGGGGGCGGAGCGGCTGCTGTGGGGTAGCGATGCGCGCGCCGACGGTATCGGCGAGGCGGGACCCATGATGGCCCGCGATCACGATCTGCTCAAGCGGCAGCTGGGCGGCAACGACGAGACGCTGGCCGCCTGGATGGGCGGCAACGCGGCGGCGTGGCTGGGGGTGTAGGGCGAGCAGGACCCGACTTCTCGGGGGCCGTCGCTTGGGGGGCTGGTGCGGGTAGCATGTCCGAGCAGGCTGTGATCTCGTGGCTGCTAGCAGGCGATCCGTCCATCCGCTGGCAGGTGCTGCATGACCTGGTGGGCGCTGATGAGGCCGTCGTCGCGCGTGAGCGGGCGATGGTTGCCGTCGATGGCTGGGGCGCCCGACTGCTGGCGTTGCAGGATCCCTCCGGGTTGTGGGGTGGGCAGCTCTACAACGGCAAGTGGCTCTCGACGACCTATACCCTGCTGCTATTGCGGCGGATGGGGCTCGAGCCGGCCAACCCGCAGGCGCGAGCCGGGTGTGTCCGGCTGCTGGACGGCGGCTTTCGCAACGACGGCCGCATCGTCTATGCTCACAAGGACGACGCCGTGGACGTGGCAGTTACAGCCATGGTGTTGTCAGTGCTGGCCTACTTTGGGTGCGATGATGCCCGCGTGCAGGCGGTGGCTATGTACCTGGTGGGCCAGCAGCTCTCTGACGGGCGCTGGGAGCCGTACCCTGGTAACCCACACCTACGGTACGCCTTTGACACCACCTGGTTGGCGCTGGAAGGACTGTGGGCGTACACGCGCGGCATTCCAGCGCCGGCGCGAGAGGTGGAGGTCGCACAAGTCAGGGGGCGCGAGTTCCTGCTGCGCCATCGGCTATGGAAGGAGCCCTCAGGGAATGCGTCCATCGCTGACGCAATGGCGCGCTTTTCCCTTCCTCCTCGCTGGCACTGTGATGTGTTAGCTGTGCTAGACCATCTTCAGGCGTGCGGCGCCTACCCAGATGGACGCGCGGCAGATGCGATCGCACTGATCAGGGCCAAGCGCAATCCAGATGGCCGCTGGAATCTACAGAACCGGCATCCGGGCAAGACCTACTTTGAGATGGAAGAGGTGGGCCAGCCGAGCCGCTGGAATACCCTGCGGGCGCTTCGGGTCCTCCGCTGGTGGGAGAGCCCGCCGGGGAGCGGGACGGTCGCGGCATAGGCGACCCTGGCAACGCGGTGACGGCGGCGGCCGCGGCTACAAGGTGGGGTGGCCGGCTCGCGGCCTGGCCCTCTTCCAAGTAACCGCCCAGCGACCTGCCTCGAGCAAGCGGCTCGGGGCAGGTCGCGATGGCGTCTGCCCAGGTCTGTCGATGCGACCTCGCGCCCGCGGCCGTCGAGCGACTGCGGAGGTGATGTTAGCTCTGGGCCTCCATCATCTCCGCCACCCAGGGCACGTCCAGCTCCTCCAGCCTTTCGCGGGTGGGCGCGGCCGTCTTTGGATCCCAGCCCATGTAGGCGTAAAAGGCCTGCTTGGCGGCGGCGAACTGCTCGCGGGTGGGCGCCTGGTTGGCGGCTGGCCCCTCGGCAAAGTGCTCGTACATGCGCGGCGGCAGGTCGTCGTCGTCGGGGCCAAAGCCCTCGCGGGCGTTAAAGGCGCGGGCCAGATCATAGGCGCGCTCGGCCGCCTGCCACAGCTCCAGTACCGAGGTATTCCAACCCGTGGCGGCCTGGATGATTTCGGCCTTTTTCTCGGGCGGCCACGCCTGGAACATGCAGATGCCGGTAAGGTTATCCAGCACGCGCCACATCATGGCGCGGCGCACCATGCGGGCCTTTTCGGCGCTGAGGTCGTCCTTGGGCAAGGGATGCAGTACGCCCAGCGGCTTGAGGTCCTGGATGCCTCCGTCGGTGGTATAGCCGCTGTCGTGCACCGAGTGCATGTGGTCGGCGCCGGTGGGAGAGACGGCGATCCCCAGCCCGTGGCCGTACTTGACTCGGGGGTCGTGCATGGCCACCTCTTGGCCCTTGATCTGCACCGACCAGGCCAGCGAGCCTTGGCCAACCTGCCGGGCGGCATAGCGCGAGCCGTGGGAGAGCAGGTCGCCGAATCCCTCGCGGCGGGCGATCTTGTGGATCAGCGTGATGACGGCGTCGCCGTTGCCAAAGGTGAGCTCCAGGCCGTCGGTGTCGCCGGTGGTGAGCACCCCGCGCTCGAACGACTCCATGGCCCAGGCGATGGTCACGCCCACCCCGATGGTATCCAGGCCGTAGCTGTTGCAGAGCTGGTTGGCGTGGCAGGTGATGCGGATGTCGCCGATGCCGCAGCACGAGCCAAAGGCGCCGGTGGTTTCGTACTCCGGGCCGCCGTACTTGGGGTCGGCGGGGTAGGTTTCATCCTCGATGGATACCACCCACTTGCAGCGGATGGGGCAGCCATAGCAGGTATCACGCCGCTGGGTGACCTCAAGCTGAGACTCGGACGTCAGATTCTCAAAGCCCTCAAAGACGCCCTGGGAAAAGTTGCGGGTGGGGAGGCCACCGGCCTCGTTGTTCACGCGAACCATGCGCACGGTACCCAGGGTGGCATAGGCCAGGGAGCCGGTCTCGCGAAAGTTATCACGGAACCACTTGCCCAGCTCTTTCAAGCGGTCGGCATCGTGGACCGGCGGCGTCTGGCTGCCGCGGACAGCCACAGCGCGGAGCTTTTTGCTGCCCATGACGGCTCCCAGGCCAGTGCGCCCAGCGGCGCGGCTGGCGTCATGCAGCACGTTGCTGATGCGCACCAAGCGCTCGCCGGCGGGTCCGCACTGGGAGACCCGAATCCACTTGTCGCCCAGCTCCTCGCGGATGGCCTCCTGCACCTCCCAGACCTCGCGTCCCCACAGGTGCTCGGCCGAGCGCAGCTCCACCTGATCGTCGTGAATCCAGAGGTAGACCGGCTTTTCCGAGGCGCCCTCAAAGATGATCATATCCCAGCCGGCACGCTTGAGCTCGGCGCCGAAATAGCCGCCGGCCTCGGACCCCGAAAAGCCGCCGGTGAGGGGCGACTTGGCGCCGATCATATGGCGGCCGCCGCCGGCGATGGCTTGCCCGGTGATGGGGCCGGTTGCATAGATGAGGCGGTTATCTGGGCTGAGCGGGTCGACGCCCGCCGGCAGCTCGCGCAGCAGGGTGTGCGCGATGAACCCCCAGCCGCCGACATAGCGCCGCAGGAAGCCTTCGTCCAGATTCTCTACGGCCATGTCGCCGGTGGTCAGGTTCACGCGCAGCATCTTGCCCCAGTGTCCGTAGCTCATGCTAGCCCCTCCATACAGTGCTCTAGCGTCAAGAGGTGCGGTGACGCTCTCCAGCGCCGCGCCCTCCGGCAGGTGCAACCTTGAGCAAGTATACCGGCGGGTGATGGGTGGGTCAACGAGACGTTGACGCTGCCTGTCCCCGCCGCTATCATGGCGCTAGACGGAGTCATCTAGCTGAAAGGAGCGTCATGGAGCCTCTACGAATGCGTCAGGTTCACCTGGATTTTCACACCTCGCCGGCCATCGACGATGTGGGTGCCGATTGGGATGCGCAGCACTTTGTGGAGACCCTGCAACGTGCCCATGTGGACTCGATCACCTGCTTTGCGCGCTGTCACCATGGCATGGTCTACTATACGCCCACCCGCTTCCCCAAGCA
>DAIRUQ010000041.1:3998-25169 GCA_036803245.1 Chloroflexota bacterium
TGGGCATGACCGGCAAATTCCACACCTCGTGGGGGGACTTTGCCTCGTACAAGAACCAGGCGGCGCTGGAATACGAGTGTCTGCAGATGGTGGCCAACGGCGCGGCCTGCTCCGTGGGCGATCAGCTCCCGCCGCGTGGCCGCCTGGAGGACACGGTCTATGACCTGATCGGCAGCGTCTATGCCCAGGTGGAGGCACTGGAGCCGTGGGCGGTCGGCGCCGTGCCGCAGGTGGATATCGGGCTGTTCAACGTCGAGGCCGTGGGCCTGGAGGATGGACGCGTGGATAGCGCCAATGCCGGCGCTCTACGTATGCTGACCGAGGGGCATCAGCAGTTTGACGTCATCGACGGCGAGTGTGACTGGAGCGACTACCGGGTGGTGATCTTGCCCGACAAGGTGCCACTGAATGAGACGTTGGCGGCCAAGGTGCAGGCGTATCTCGATCAGGGTGGTCGGATCCTGGCTAGCTACCGAGCTGGACTGACGCCTTCAGGGGATTCCTTTGCGCTGGACGCCTTTGGGTTGGGATGCCAGGGCGACGCGCCCTACGAGGCTGACTACCTGCAGATCGGCGACGGTCCCTTGACCGGGTCGCTGCCGGCGGCTCCGCATGTGATCTATGAGCGCGGTCTAGCGGTGCGGCCACTCAAGGGCACGCGGGTTCTGGCCGATGTGATCGCGCCGTACTTTGAGCGCACCTGGGAGCATTTCTGCTCGCACCGACAGACGCCGCCGACCCACGACAAGAGCGCCGGCTACCCGGGCATCACCATGAACGCCGCGGGCAACGTGATCTACCTTGCGCATCCGCTCTTCACGGGCTATCGCCAGCAGGCTACACCCTGGTACAAAAAGCTGGTGCTGGCGTCGCTCAAGCCGCTTCTGCCCGATCCGTTGACCGTGACCGATGCGCCTAGCACCGCGCAGGTGACCATGCTGCGCCAAGAGGAGGCGGGCCGGACGGTGGTGCATCTGCTGCACTATATCCCTGAGCGGCGCGGCCTGGCGTTCGACGTGATCGAGGATGTGATCCCGCTATTCAACGTGGGGTTGGCGTTCAAAACGGCGCAGCCACCCGCACAGGTCACGTTGGTGCCGACGGGCCAGCCGTTGCCGTTCGAGTATCGCGATGGGTATGTGCACCTGACGGTGCCCGAGGTCCGCGGGCATCAGGCGTTGGCCGCCGAGTAGCCAGAGGGTAGGCTAGCGTGAGTTCAGCGCAGCCCACCGGCACGGGACCGAGGCAGTTCGAGGAGCGAGGGCACGGCATGCCGTGCCCTCGCCTCAGTCTACGAGGGATTCGACGGCCACCGTCGCGCCGTCCAACGCGGCCCGCAAGACCGTGCCGTCGGGCAGCGTGCTGTTGGCGTCCAGGCCGCGCCAATCGCGCCCCTGCCAGCTCTGCAGCAGCAGGGACAGCACCAGTGGATCGGCCACCACCAAGACGTTCGCCAGGCGCTGGGTCTCGGCATAGATGGCGATCCTCGTCCAGGCCGGCGTCACCCGCACCCATAGGCGCTCCAACCCAAAGCGCCACTGATCAGGCGACCAGCGGGTGGGCATCGGCGAGCCGGTGGGCTCCAGTGCCAAGTCGTCGCGGTTGAGCGCCTCTAGGTCCGCGAGATCCCACCGTTCTTTGGGTTGCACCGCAGCGGCCAGGGTGTCGGCGACCTCGGCGCTGGCGATATCGCTGGCGGCGCAAAGTAGGTCGATCGGCAGTCCGTCCAAAGCCTGCGCGGCATGGTCGGCCTGCAGGCGGCCCGTTGCGGTCAGCGAGGACGTGAGCGGATCCGCCGAGAGCGGATCGGTCTCACCACGCGCCACCAGGAAGGCGACCATGCTGCCATGCCAGGCTGCGCCCGTTGGCGGGTGGGCGGCGGTGTCGTCGTTGTTCGGCATATCAGCTCTTACACCAGCCCCTTGGCTTTGGCGGTGGCCTGGACGATGGCCACGAAATCGGCCGCCTTTAGGCTGGCGCCACCGATCAGGGCGCCGTCGATGTTGGGCTTGCCCATCAGCTCTAGCGCATTGTCCGGCTTGACCGAGCCACCATACTGAATGCGGACGGCGGCGGCGGTGGCGTCGCCATAGAGCTCGCTCACCGTTGCGCGCACCACCTCGCCGATGACCCGCTCGGCCTCTTCGGCGGTGGCGGCCAGGCCGGTGCCGATGGCCCAGATCGGCTCGTAGGCGATCACCAGGCCCGCCACCTGCGCGGCGGTGAGCCCGTGTAGGGCCGCGCGGACCTGCCCCGCTACCCATGACTCGGTCTTGCCCGCCTCGCGCAGCTCTAGCGTCTCGCCCACACAGACGATGGGGATGATGCCATGCTTGAGCGCCGCGACGATCTTTTTGTTGACGGTCTCATCGGTCTCACCAAAGTACTCGCGCCGCTCCGAGTGCCCGATGATGACATAGTCGCAGAACTCGGCCACCATGGCCGGGGCGACCTCACCGGTGTAGGCGCCACTCTCTTCCCAGTAGAGGTCCTGCGCGCCGACGCCTAGCGGCGTGCTCGCGACCAGCTCGGCCACCTTTGGGATGGCCAGGTAGGGTGGGCAGAACACGCGGTCGACGGCGTCGACCGCCAGCAAGGCCTCTCTGGACTCGGCCACCAGCGCCGCGGCCTCGGCGGCCGTTTTGTGCATCTTCCAGTTGCCAGCCAGGATCGGGGTTCGCATCGGTTCACTCCTTTGGGTACGGGCGAGGATCACTGTTGCGACCCTCGCCCTGGTCGACACACGGTGGGCTTGTTTGCGCCTAGCCTTCGGTGCCGCGCATGGCCACGGCTCTTGCTACGCGCGAAATCGCCTTGATATAGGCCGCCACCCGCGTGCTCACCTTGCGCTCGGTCGAGATTCGCAGTACGTCTTGGAAGGCTGTCGTGATCTGGCTCTCCAGCCGACGGTTGACTTCGGCCTCGGTCCACATCTCACCCTGCAGATTCTGAACCCACTCAAAGTAGGAGACGATCACCCCGCCCGAGTTGGCCAGGATGTCCGGGATCACCAGCACGCCCTTTTCCTCAAGGATGGTGTCCGCTTCGGGAGCGGTCGGGCCGTTGGCGGCCTCGACTACCACGCGGGCCTGGACCCCGGCGGCGGTATCGGCCGTGAGGACGCCCTCTAGCGCAGCGGGGATCAGGATCTCGCACGGCAGGTGCAGTAGCTCGGACTCGTCGATCTGGCGCGTGCCCGGGTACCCCACCACCGAGCCCGTGGCGCACTTGTGGGCCAGGAGCTCACGAGCGTCGATGCCATCGGGGTTATAGACGGCGCCGCGGGTATCGCTGGCGGCGACCAGCTTGGCTCCGCGCTCCTGCAAGAGGTAGGCGCTCACCGAGCCGGCGTTGCCATAGCCCTGTACCACCAGGCGCGCGCCTTCTATGGGGATCTGGCGGGCGCGACAGGCTTCGACGGTGCAGAACATGACGCCTCGCCCTGTGGCCTCGGCGCGACCCTCCGAACCGCCCAGCTCGATGGGCTTGCCGGTAATCACGGCCGGCGAATGGGTCGCCGATACCGACTCGTAGGCGCTGAGGATCCACGCCATAGTCTGCGGGTTGGTGTTTACGTCGGGCGCGGGAACATCGACCCAGGGGCCGATGACCGGCGCGATCGCGCGACCAAAGCGTCGCGAGACGCGCTCCAGCTCGCCCTTGGACAGCGTCTTGGGGTCACAGATGACGCCGCCCTTGGCTCCGCCATAGGGCAGCCCCGCTACTGAGGTCTTCCAGGTCATCCACATGGCCAGGGCCTTGACCTCGGCCAGTGATACGTCCTGATGAAAGCGCAGGCCGCCCTTGGTGGGCCCCAAGGCGCTGCTATGCTGCACGCGGTAGCCCTCGAACACGCGGGTGCTGCCATCATCCATGCGGACCGGGAACCTGACGGTGGTCTCGCGGGAGCAGGTGGCCAAGAGCTCCTCGATCCCGGGGTCGAGATCGAGATAGGCCGCAGCTTGGCGGTACTGCTGGACGGCGACATCAAAGATCGTTCTGCCTTCGGACATGCTTCCCCCTCACGTTGGACTGATGACGCTCTGTTGAGCGCCGGTTCTGGATTGCGGGGGCGCCGTTGTCCGCCGCTGGGCACACAGGTCTAGCGGTCTAGCTCGGAACGGAGCAACTGGCGAACCAGGCCAGCATTGGCCTGGCCGCGAGTGGCACGCATGACTTGGCCCATGAGAAAGTTTAGCGCAGCCTCCTTGCCTCCCCGATAGTCATCGGCGGGGCCGGGGTTCTCGGCGATGACGCCTTGAACCGCCTCCAGGAGGGCATCCTTGTCGCTGATCTGGCGCAGTCCGCGCGCCTCAACGATCTGGGCCGCCTCGCGACCGGTGTCTAGCATCTCTGCCAGCACCTCTTTGCCGACGCCCTGGCTGATGGTGCCTCTCTGCACCAGGGCGATGCAGCTTACCAGGCTCTCGGGCGAGACTGGCATCGTCGCGATGTCATGGGTACCTTCGGACAACCAGCGAAACAGCTCGCCGGTGACCCAGTTGGCGATGGTAGCGGCGTCGATCTCGCGCTCTCGCCCGATGGCGAGCGCGGCATCGACATACTCGGCCACGGCGCGGTCGTCTGCCAACAGCCGGGCGTCTTCCAGCCGCATGCCGGCGTTGGCGAAACGCGCCGCCACGGCCTCGGGCAGCTCTGGTACGCTGGCTCGAAGGCCTTTGATCCAGGCCGCGTCGTGGACCATGGGCGGAAGGTCGGGCTCGGGAAAGTAACGATAGTCCTCGGCGAACTCTTTGGAGCGCTGGAAGACGGTCCGATGGTTCTCTTCATCCCAGCCCATGGTGACCTGCTGCACCGTGCCGCCGCTCTCGATGACGCCGATTTGGCGCTCGATCTCGTAGGCGATGGCCTGGCGCACCGAGCGGAACGAGTTCAGGTTCTTGACCTCAACCTTGGTCCCCAGCTCGTGCGAGCCGGCGAGCATGACGGAGACGTTGGCCTCGCAGCGCATGGCGCCGTCTTCCATGTTGCCGGTGCAGACGCCCAGGTAGCGCAGAATGCGGCGTAACGAGAGCAAGTACTGCCAAGCCTCGTCGGCGGTGCGGATATCGGCCTCGGTCACGATCTCCATCAGCGGGACGCCGGCCCGGTTATAGTCGATGAGGGTGGCGCCGGGCCGATGGATGAGCTTGGCAGTATCCTCTTCAAGGTGAACGCGGCGGATGCGCACGCGACGGCGGCCCGCCTCGGTCTCTACCTCCAGACGACCGTCGCGGCATAGAGGCAGGTCGTACTGGGAGATCTGGTAGCCCTTGGGCAGGTCGGGGTAGGGATAGTTCTTGCGGTCGAACTTGGAATAGGGCGGGATCTCACAGCCCAAGGCCAGGCCGGTGCGAATGGTGGCTTCGACGGCGGCCTTGTTGGCGGTGGGCAGGGCCCCGGGCATGCCGAGGCAGGTGGGACAGGTGTGGGCGTTGGGTGGGGCTCCGGCATAGTCCGCCGAGCAGGCGCAAAACATCTTGCTACCTGTGAGGATCTGGGCGTGGACCTCCATGCCGATGACGGCCTCGTAAGCCATGCTTCCCCTTCCGTAGCTGCCGCTCGGACCATTATATGCAACCTGGCGCTCAAGCAAAAATGAGCCGACGGTCTCGCAGGCGGGGGCCTAACGAGAGGCGGTTTTCACGCCAGCTCGACGGCGGACCGGCCGAACCCTGATACAATGGTCGTATCAGAGCGCAATAGGGGCGCGCCTACCGACAGCGGAGCGGCGGGTGGCGAGTTCCCGAACTCGGTGTTTCACCAAACGGGAGCGTGGCAAACGTGAACGCAACGCTGTATTGGCCAAGCTTGGGGTTGCTATTGGGTCTGGTGGGCGGGGTTGCCGTGGCCATATGCGCCTTTCGTCGGCACCCGGCGACCGGCGCGGCGTCACTGGGGGTGGCCAGCGCCGTTGCTGCCGTCGCCGCGGGATGCACCTTCCTGGCGAACTGGTTCCCCGACTTGCGATCGGCCTCGTGGCTCTGGGCTACCCGTTACCTCGTCGGTGCGGCCGTGCCGGTGGCCTGGTACGGCTTGACGGTCTCGCTGGTCTCTATGGGCCAGCGCCCCTCCACCAGTGCTTTCGCTCGGCTGATGGTCCTGCCGGTGCTCACGGCGCTCTTGGCCGCTAGCGGATCTCAGCACGCTCTGCTCTGGACGACCGACGGCTCACCCGGCCTGTGGCTGTGGGTGCACGCCAGCTACAGCCTGATCGTGGTGATGGCTGGGTGCGCGGCGCTGCTCCGCGATGGGCAGGCCATCAGGGCGTGGCGGCCTCAAGCGATCTGGGTGCTGATGCTCACCGGTGTGCTGGCGGGTGGTATCAGCTTGGCGAGTTCCTGGGTTGGCGAAGGTTGGGCTGTGTCGCTGCTAGCTCTGGCGGCAACGGGCTGCGGTGCTCTGCTGCTGCAGATGCTCTACCTGCAACCGGCCCGCGAGATGAGCGCCCTGTCGGCCCAGGCCCTGGGGGGTGAGGCCGATGACGCCGTGCTAGCGCTGGATGGCCGCAATCGGGTGACCGATGCCAATGCGCCCGCGCTGCTGCTTCTGGCCGAGTATGGCGTGTGGCAGGCGGTAGGGCGCCGAGCAGACAAGGTGCTGACTGGGCCGCTGGCTCCGCTGGCCTCAGTAGGCGTTGACGGCGCGGTGACGCTGACCTTTGGCGACGGCTCGCGCACCATTCGCTCGCGAGAGTTGCCTCTGGGGTCGACCCCTTGGGTGGGGCGGGCGCTGCTGTTGCACGATGTTGATGAAAAGGCACATGACGCGACTGGGACGACTCGCCCAGACGCGGCCAAGCCAGCGGCGTGCCCCGATCCCGTCGCGCAGGAACAGGCAGACGCTCGCTAGCGAGAACTAGCCAACCACGAACAGGGCCCGTCAGACGCGTCGCGGGCCCTGCTTTTCTTGCGCGCTCGAACCTACGCGTCGCTGCTGGCCCTAGGCGGTGGCGCTCGGGAGCCCCTGGGCCGCCTCCTTGATGAGCGCTACGCACTGATCCAGCGTCATCTTGCCCGTGTTCAGCACCAGGTGGTACAGCGTGGCGTCGTCGACATCGATATGGTGGAACATGCGTAGGTACTCGCGCTGGGCCGCATCCCGTTCCTCGATCAGGCGGCGGGCCTGGGCGGCCGTTAGGCTCTCGCTAGCTTGGACCTGCAGGACGCGATCCTCAAAGGGCGCCACGATGCGCAGATGCAGCACCCCTGGACGGTTCTCAAGGACGGCCTGGCCGCCACGCCCCACGATGAGCACATTGCCGCGCTTGTAGGCCGCGTTTATGGTGCTACGGATCAGCCCGATGGCGTCCTCTTCGTCTAGCTGGCGCACGGTGCGGGTCTGTGAGTCCACCCACATAGAAACCTCGCCAAGCGCTCGCGGTCGACGAAAGAGCGCCTCGAAAAAACCCCGCTTTTCGTACTCGTCCTCGGAATAGTCGACTACCTCATGCTGGCCTAGGCCCACATCGGTGGCGACCTTGGCCATGAGGCCCTTGTCGAACGCGACCAGGGCCAACTCGTCGCAAAGGCGGTTGGCGAGCTCCGACGCGCGCGATCCCAGCTGCCGCGACATGGTGATGATTGCCATGGCACCCTCCTCCTCATTGAGGCCAGAGCCGCATCGAGCGACGAGCGCACGGCTCCAGAGCGACGGATGGCATGGTAGGGCGGAGCTGCGACGAGACGACGATGAGGCGGCGTTGCGAGCGCCATGGCCAACGCGCGGTTTCGAGCCTGATGCGCGCGCGACAGGTGCGTCTCCAGCAGTACCCGTCGACTCCATTATAGCATAGCGAGGGGCCTCTGATAAGGTCCAGCGCGACTGATCTGGAACTTGAGTGGCGGGTGATTCTGCGGTAGAGTCAACGTGGTGATGTCTAGAGGGAGGCGGGCCATGGGACGGCGCATCGGGGTGGTCCCCTATGATCCGGGGTGGCGCGAGCGCTACGCAAAGGCGGCGCGGCGGTTGCGGAAGTTGCTGGGAGGCGAGCTGCTAGCGGTTCACCATGTTGGCAGCACGGCGGTGCCGGGTCTGGTGGCCAAACCCACCATCGACCTGCTGCTGGAGGTGCAGGGCCTGGCGGCGCTGGACGCTCGCGATGATGCCATGCGGGCGGCGGGTTACGAGCCCAAGGGTGAGCACGGGCTGGAGGGACGCCGCTACTATGTGCGGGGCACCGAGGATAACCATCTCGAGCATGTGCATGCCTGGCAGGCGGGGCATCCACAGGTGGCTAGGCATCTGGCTTTTCGGGACTATATGCGGGCGCGCCCCGAGGCTTGTCGGGCCTATGCGCGGCTCAAGCTTGCCTTGGCAGAGCAGCACGGCGACGATCCGGCGGCGTATACGGCCGGCAAGGCCGCCTTTGTGGAAGAGCTGCTCCCCCTGGCCCTGGCGCTGATGGCTGAGCGAGAGGGGGCCGCGGGGCAGGCACAGCTCTCGGTGGTGCGGCTGCCCAGCTGGGTGGCTGAGGTGGCCGCCCCTGATGCTCGTTACGCGACGCCCGAGGCGATGATGGCACTGGCCGTGCGGCTCTCGCGCGAGAATGTGAGGCGGGGCACGGGAGGCCCCTTTGGAGCGGCCGTGTTTGCCCTCACGACGGGGCGGTTGGTGGCGGCAGGGGTGAACCTGGTGACCACCGAGTGCGCCTCGTGGGCGCATGCCGAGATGGTCGCCCTGGCCCTGGCACAGCAGACTCTGGGCACCTATGACCTGGGCGCCGAGGGCATCGCGCCTTGCGCCCTGGCCACCAGCGCCGAGCCGTGCGCCATGTGCTTGGGGGCGGTGCCCTGGTCGGGGGTGCGGCAGCTCTATTGCGGAGCTCGCGACGCCGATGTGCGGGCCATCGGCTTTGACGAGGGGCACAAGCCCCCCGATTGGGTGTCGGCTCTCGAGGCGCGGGGGATCGCCGTGCAGCAGGACATCCTGCGGGACGAGGCCGTGGCCGCCCTCCGAGCCTATGTCGACGGTGGCGGCGCTATCTACAATCCGGACTATGACGAGGACTGAGGAGGCTCTGCAGTGGGACGCTACACGGTGGCCTGTTACTATTTCCCCAACTATCACGTGGATCCGCGCAACGAGGCCGCCCATGGCCCAGGCTGGACCGAATGGGAGCTGATCAAGCGGGCACGGCCGCGCTGGCGCGGTCATCGGCAGCCGAGGGTGCCCGTGTGGGGCTACGAGGACGAGGCCGATCCCGCCGTGATGGCGAAAAAGATCGATGCGGCCGCCGACCATGGCGTCGATGCCTGGATCTTTGACTGGTACTATTACGACGATGGTGCCTACCTGCAGCGTTGCCTGGAAGAGGGGTTCATGGCGGCCCCCAACGCCGAGCGGATGCGCTTTGGGCTCATGTGGGCCAATCATGACTGGATCAACATTCATCCCTGCGGCCTGCAGATCGGGCGTAACCTCCAGTTCCCAGGAGCCGTGACGCCTGAGACGTTTGATGCCATCACCGACCTAGTGGTGGAGCGCTACTTTGCGCATCCCAGCTACTGGTGCGTAAACGGCCGTCCATACTTTTCGATCTATGATCTGGGCAAGTTCGTGGAGGGGATGGGCGGTCTGGAGCCCGCCCGCGAGGCGCTGCAGGCTTTTCGCGCCAAGACGGTGGCTGCCGGCTTTTCCGGGCTAGAGCTCAACGTGGTGCTTTGGAGCGTGCGGGTGCTTCCCAGCGAGACCACGGTGACCGACCCTGTCGAGATGGTCCGCTATTTGGGGTTCGATAGCATCGGGTCGTACGTGTGGATCCACCACGTCCAGCTAGATAGCTTTCCGGAGACGTCCTACACACGGGTGATGGAAGCCGCCGCAGCCCACTGGGAAGAGACGGTGGCGCGCTACCCCCAGCCGTTCCATCCCAATGTCACCATGGGCTGGGACGCCAGCCCGCGCACCATCCAGTCAGACATCTACCTGAATAGCGGATACCCCTTTATGCCGGCGATGACGGGCAACACGCCGGCGCGCTTTGAGGAGGCCTTGCGGCGGGCGCGGGCCTTCCTAGACCAGCATCCCGAGTTGCCCGGCATCGTCTCGCTGAATGCCTGGAACGAGTGGACCGAGGGCAGCTATCTGGAGCCCGACGCCGACGACGGTATGGCGTACCTGGAGGCGATCAAGCGGGTGTTTGGAGACGCGTAGCGACGCGATTGGCTGTTCGGGAGCGTTATCTGGGCGGCTCTTGAACCAAAGTGGTTCACTGAGGGCAAATTGACCCAGAAGGGTTCACAGGCGGTCTCGGCAACACGGTAGACGCTACCGAGCGGTGCAAACGGGGGCAGCCTGAAGGCTGCCCCCGCTCATATCGCCGTTAGCCGCACGTGGCGGGCGGCCCGCTGGCTAGGGCTAGAACGGAAACAGCGTTGCCAGCTCTTCTGGCGTGGGTTGCGCGCCATACTCGGAGATCTCGATCGCCTCGGCGTTGAGCACGGCCTGGCCTCGGTCCCTGCCATAGCGGCCGATGAGGGCATCGCGGTACGCGTCCGCCAGGCCGCGGCTGCGGGCTCCCCAAAGCTCGTTGACCCAGGCCTTGCGCGCGTCATCACCCTCGGGCACCTGTTCCAGCCGTCCCTGGTTATAGGGCAGCCACTCGTAGAACTGGGACGCGTGGCAGTGCAGCATCTCCAGCTTGGTGGGCATCACCTCGTCAATATCGACGATCACATCGGCCTGGAAAGGGTAGGGGCGCTGGAACCGATCGGAAAAGCAAGCAAAGATCGGGTTGGTCATCAAGTGCGGCGTCAATGCGGCCACGTTGGGGATGGTCACCGTGTAGGCAGCGTCTTGAACCAGCTGCCCGGTGCAGCGGTGATCAGGGTGATAGTCGTTGGGCCGATGGCTCACGACGAGGTCGGGATCAGCTTCGCGGATGATCTCGACGAAACGCCAGCGGTTCTCCAGCGTGGGCATCAGCTGGCCGTTGTGGATATCCAGCACCTGGTAGTGAATGCCAGCGATCTCGGCTGAGCGTTGTGCCTCAGCGTAACGCCGGCGTGCCAACGGGCCGCCTCCCATGAGATGGTGGCCAGTGTCGCCATTGGTGGCCGACACAAAGGTCACCTGATGGCCCTGTTGTGCCCACATAATGGCCATTCCTCCCAGGAGGATGTCACAGTCGTCCGGGTGGGCGCCAAACGCCAGGATACGCAACGGTTGGTGGAGCACGGTTCAGCCTCCTTGTGCGAGCTATGACGGGATCTGCGGCTGCGCGCTCGGCCGCGGCGGGTCCGATTATAGGGCATTGAGGGGGTGGGGCAAGGGGACCCGCTCTGGCTAGCTGGCAGGTCGTCCGAGCCGCACATCGGCCCAGTCCATATAGCGCTCCCAATCATAGGGCATTACGGCATGCTTCCCCGGCCGGATGTGGTAGCCGATGGTGCTGCTGATCGGCTGCTCGAGCCCGGGCATCTCGCTGGCGGCCAGGCCGTCCGTGCCGAGGAGGCGGTAGACCGGATCGGCATGCAGAGCTCCTAGGAACTCGCCGCGGGGATCCGACCAGCCATCGTCTGCGGCGCTGGACACGTACAACCCACGCGGAGCGATCAGCGCCAGGAGCTCGTGTTGGTCGATGGGCAGCGCATCCTCCTGGTCGTTGTACCGCCAAAAGTTGCGACAGAACCAATGCGGGAACCGCTCGTTGATCGCCGCTACCGTCTCGCCGATGCGTCGTCGCGAGAGCGCCGCGCCGCCGCAACCGGACTGGACAGAGATCACCAGGCGGAACCGTTCGTCCTGGGCGCCGGCCCAGAGGGCGGTCTTGCCCAAGCGCGAATGGCCCATGGCGATGACCTGGCGCGGGTCTACATCGCCGTCGGTTTCCAGGTAGTCCATGGCCCGGCTCAAGCCCCAAGCCCACGCGCTGATCGTGCCCCAGGCGTTGTCTGGTCGGTCCACGTTGGCGGGGGTGGGATAGAGACGATGCACCCCGTTCCGGAACCCGTCATCGAAATCGGGGTCTAGGTCGCCACAGTAGGCGGTCGCTAGCCCATAACCGCGCTCCAAGATGCGTTCCACTGCCCAGGCGTGGGCGCCGGCTCCCCGTGATGCCTCGGTGGCGCGGTGGTCCTCCACCCCTTGCTGGGGATTGGGGCGCATCCATTGATCTGACAGGGTGATGCCGGGATCGGGATGGATCGAGTGATTGCCGTAAAAGTTGAGCCCCAGGAAAAGTGGCGGCGGCTCTGAGCGGTCGTTTGGCAGATAGATCAGCAGATCCATATGAGGCCCCTGGCGACCCGCAAACCAGATGGTGACCTCTTTGCGGATGGCGGCACCCCGCAACGCGTCGGCGTCGCATGAGGTCACCTCCCAGGCCAGGCCGTCTGGCCTGCCGGGCGAGCGACCGTAGACATGCTCCTCGAACAGCGCCAGGATCTGCGGCCGACGGATGCGTTGCCATGTCTCTGGATCCGAAACCGAGCTTCCGTCGGGCAGCACCAAGGGGTCGGGCAACACATAGTCCGGCACCGACGCTTCGTCATAGTTGGCGTCTGAGGGGTCGAGCATGGGGGTCCTCCTCGCGTCTGGGCGTATGGCAGGGTGTCAGCACTAGCTTGCGGTTGGCAGGAATGGTCGCTTGCACGGCCAGTCCGGTGGTCTGCGAAAATCCCGTCTCTGGGCAGGATCTAGCTCTGATCTTGGCGTATAGGCGTTGCCACGTCAAGGTCCGCAGGCGGGATGCTCGCCTTTGACCGAGCATGGGAGGGCTCCTAGAATCATGCCATGCCAACTGAAGAGAGGTCACCTGAAGGAACCGAACCCAGCGAGCAGGAACTGCAGGCCATGCTACGCGCGATCCTGCAGCGCTGGCATGACCGTGCCTATCTGGAGAACCACCCGCTGTCGGAGCGAGCGATCCCCGTGGCCGAGGCGCTGGGCGTCACCCGTGGCCAAGGGCTCCGGCGGATGCTGCGGGGTGCCATCGAGGCGATGCAGCCCGATCCCGGCATCGCCGCCAACGCCCCCGAGGCGCGGCCCTATGAGGTCGTGTGTCGGCACTATATTGGGGATCAGCCGGTCATCAAGGTGGCGCAGGATCTGGGCATCGGCGAGAGGCAGGCCTATCGCGAGCTTCGTCGCGGCGTTGAGGCGCTGGCGGCCATCGTTTCGCGCGAGCTCGCATCGGGATCGCCGCCCATGCGCGGCCTGACCCAGCTCCATCAGGAGGTGGAGCGTCTTGCCCAGTCGCAAGCCACACAGAACGATCTGGTGCCGCTCCTGCGCGAAACCGTGGACAAGGCGCGGCAACTGGGATCCCAGCAGGGCACTGACGTTCGCTTCTATGCCATGGTGACCAGCCTGCCGGCCGCAGTCAACCGGGTCATGCTCCGTCAAGCGGTGCTGAACCTGCTCAGCCATATGGTCCGCTACCAGGAGGGTGGGGAGGTCAGCCTCGAGGTCTCGCGTAAGGGTCAGTCGGCGGTGCTGGACTTTTACTACCGACCGGCCGATCGCCGGGCGGAGGATGATCCCTCGCAGCCCTATGCGGTATCCCAGGGCCTGTTCGCCTCCTTGGGGGCAGAGACATCAGTCCGCGAGGCCGAGGACGATCGGGTGGATGTGCAGGTGCGGCTGAACCTTGGCGATGGCTATCGGCTGCTGATCGTGGACGATAACGCCGGCTTGACGGCCCTGTTTGCGCGTTATCTCCAATCGTTGCCCATCCGAGTGCACGCTGCCGCTGATATGCCAACTGCCTTGGCCAAGCTGGAGGAACTGCGGCCCGATGTAGTCATCCTCGATATCATGATGCCAGAGCACGATGGTTGGGACGTGCTGGGCGCCATCCGCGAACGTGAGGCCGGCAAGGCGACGCGCGTGGTGGTGTGCTCGGTGATCGATGACCCCGAGCTAGCCTTTGCCCTTGGCGCCGATGCCTTTCTGCTCAAGCCGGTGCGCCGGGCCGCCCTGGTGCGCACCCTGGAACAAGTGCTGGGCCAGGATCCCTCCGACGCCGGCTGACGCCTCTCCCCAAGCGAGTGGAGGAACCTATGGCCACTGCGTGGATAGCCCCCGATGCCAAGTACGCCACCACCGAACTGGTCGCCTTTCGGCGGCGCCTGCTATTGGTGGCCGCCATCCTCGTTTTCTATGACGTTTGGCTCGTCTTGCCCTATGGCACCGACGCAACCGGCTTTGGTCTGCCTGGCTATGTCACGCTGGGCTTGGGAACGCTGGTGGCGGTGGGAGTCTTTTGGCTCCGCGACCGGGCCACCCTGTGGGCGGCGATCCTCCTCTTGGCTGGCCACGCCGCACTCCAACCCTTTGTGGCCTTGCAGCACGGGATCACGGCGTCACTGCTGCGCCTAGCGTTCCTGCCGCTGTTCGGTGGGATGCTGCTGGGCAGGTGGGGAGGCCTCGCTGTGGCCGGGTTGGCGCTGGGGGAGGCGCTCATCCTGCAACGCCCCATGGGCGTGCCGGTCGAGTTCGCCCACTGGGTGGGCGTGTGGCTTTCTACCACCGCGTTCGGCTATTTGGCGGATGAAGCCCTGGGTACCATGGACACGCTGGAGCGCGACCTGGCGGACACCCAGCGTAACCGCATCGAGCAGCTTCGCGACCACCAAGGAGAGCTGAACCGCGCACTCAAGGCCCTGGACGAAGCCTATGTGCGGCTGCAGCGCTCCAACCAGGAGCTGCGGGCGGCGCGGCGGGAGGCCGAGGATGCACGCGTGGTCAAGGAGCGTTTTGTCGCCAACGTGAGCCACGAGCTGCGAACGCCGCTGAACGTGATCGTGGGCTTTGCTGAGCTCATGTACCTCGAGCCCGAAAGCTATCCTGGGGTATCGTTGACGCCTCCCTTTGAGGATGACCTTCGTCAGCTCTATCGAACCAGCCGGCATCTGCAGGACCTGGTGAACGACGTCCTCGACCTGTCGCGCATCGACGCGGCGGCGCTGCCCATGTTCCGCGAGTGGCACGACCTGCACGAGATCATCCAGGAGGCGCTGGAGACGGTGATGCCGCTCATGGACCAACGCCACCTGTGGGTGCGGGTGGAACGAGATGGCGACCCGCCGGCGCTCTTTTTGGACAGGACGCGCATTCGGCAGGTGCTGCTCAATCTTCTGAACAATGCCGCTCGCTATACCGATCAGGGCGGAATCACGGTCGGCGTGCAGGTCCGCGAGGCCGATGTGCTGCTGCGGGTGGAGGACACGGGGGTGGGGATAGCGCCCGATCAGATCGGCGTGATTTTCGAAGAGTTTCGTCAGGCCGATATGACCACGCGTCGACGAGAGGGAGCTGGCCTGGGGTTGTCCCTCAGTCGTCGGTTCGTGGAGTTGCACGGCGGAAGCATGTGGGTCGAGAGTGCCCCAGGCGAGGGCAGCACCTTTTTCGTGTCGCTGCCGCTGCCGTGGAGCGAAGCCGAGACCGAGGCCTTACGCCAGATCCCCGAGCGATTGCCTCATCCCGAGGCGCAAGCTCCCGTGGTCGTGGTGGACCCCGACCCAACCTTTGGCGATATGATGCGGCGCTACCTTGGCGATCGGCAGGTCGTGCCGGCGGCCGATCTGGTCGAGGCGGAGACCGCGATCCAGCGCGAGCATCCGGGCGGCCTGCTGGTCAACCTGACTCCAGACGCGCCGGCGGAGGCATGGTATGGGAGCGCCACGGCGCTGGCGGGCCGCTACAACCTTCCCGTGATCCGCTGCTCTATCCCCAGCCCAAGCTGGATGCAGAGTGCCAACGGGATGGGCCTGGATGCGGTCTTGATCAAACCGGTATCACAGGGCAACCTGATGGCTACCCTGGAACGGGTAGCGCCCGATGCTCGCAACGTGTTGGTGATCGATGACAGCCGCGGATTCCTCAGCTTGATGACGCGCCTCCTGGAGGGGGCGGGCAACGATCGCCGGGTGCTCACAGCGTCCAGTGGCGAGCAGGGCTTGGCCATCGCAGAAGGTGCGCGCCCAGACCTCGTGCTGCTGGACATGGTGTTGCCGGGCATTAGCGGATTCGAGGTGCTGGAGCGATTGCGGGGAGCAGCGTTTGGGCGTGAGCTCAAGGTGATCGGCGTGACGGCCACCGACTATGTGCACGAGCTACTGCAGCATGCCCAGGGGCACTTTTCCGTCCATCAAGCTCGGGGCATTCCCACGCCGCTGGTGGTGGATCTGGTGCCGAGGCTACTGATGGCGCTGCGCCCCTCCTACACAGACGACCACGACGCCCCCGACTAACCGCAACTGCACAGGCCTGAGGCGAAGGCGTGCAGTAGCATGTCAGTAATGCGTCAGTCAGGGCTCCTGCTATGTGCTATCCTGAGGTAGGTCGTGTGGGCGCGTGTAGCCGCCCACGAGGGGTCCAAGGAAAGGGGGGCTGCTGGGAGCAGCTGGTCGTACCCGCATGAGGTTCGCAGTGGAAGTCACTCGCAGGAGGAGGAAAGGATGTCCATGTTCAGCATGAGTCGTCGTGATCTACTGAAGGCGCTAGGCCTTACCGCAGTGGGCGTTGTGGCCGCCGCTTGCACGCCGAGCGCCACGCCCACGACCGCGCCAGCCGGTGAGGAGCCGGTAGAGACGGCAGCGCCGGCCGAAGAGGTCGCCGAGACTATCACCATCCAGCACTGGGCGCAGGCGGCCGAGCCGACAGCGCCGGACGTCGAGCTCGAGCCCGGCGAGGTGCGCAAGGTGGCCTATGACGAGGTGGCCGAAGCCTACATGGCCGACCATCCCAACGTCAAGATCGAATGGTACCGCTTCCCGGCCGGTTCGAATATCGACGAATGGCTGACCGCGCGCATGACCGCCCAGGACGCGCCCGAGATCTACTGGGCCAACTCGGAGAGCCTCTGGCCGCACATTCAAAAGAACTGGGCGCTGGCCTTTGATTCCTGGGCTGAGCTGCCCAACCCGTATGTCAGTGGGAACGAGCGCTGGTTCGACCAGTTCGAGGACGTAGCCGTTATCTCGCAGACGGGGCCCGATGGCAAGCTCTATGGCATTAACATGGATGGCGCCGGAGTGCTCACCCTGTACAATACCGATGCCTTTGAGACCGCGGGCATCACCGATCTACCGACCACGTGGACCGAGTTCATCGGCGCCTGCGATGCGCTGCTGGACGCGGGGTTCATCCCGTACGGTGCCACACTGGCCGAGGGAATGACGTTCTCGCACTGGCTGCATGCCCACATCTATAACCAGTTGGTGTGGGATACCATCTATGATTGGGACAAGGACGGGAACATGGTCATCACGGCCAAGGACCTCGTTCTCAGCTTTGAGGAGGGTCTCTTCCCTGACTGGGATGCCTTCCTGCAGTTTGCCCACTTGTTCAAGGAGCTGACGCCCTACTTCCCGTTGGGATACGAGGGCGAGCTGGATCTGCCGCAGCTCTGGCGTCAGGGCAACTTGGCCATGTACATGGAGGGCAACTGGGGCGTCAGCCAGCTCAAGAATGACCCGCCGCCGCATGGCTTTAACTGGTTGGCTTTCCCGGTGATTACCAAGGACATCTGGCCGGCCGCGCCCGAAAAAGTGGTCCGCATCCAGGGCGCCTGGGGCGCTATGCAGTACCACGTGCCGGGCTACCTGGCACAGACCGATCCGGCCAGGGTCGATGTGATCATGGACTGGTTGATGTGGTCGAGCGTCCCCGAGCACGTGGGCTCGATCTGCAAAGAGACCGGCCTCGTGCCTCTCACCAAGGGGGCCGAGGGTCTGCCCGAGCTGGCCCCGTTCTATGAGCCGTACGATCGGGCCGTCCCGTACCAGAGCTGGAACACGATGTCGGCTAGCGCCTGGAATGCCGAGTGTGATCTGTGGCAGCAGTATCTGCCCAGTGACATGACCGATGACGCATTCCTGGAACTGGCTGAGGAGACGTTCTCCGCTGAGGTCGACAAGGTGCTTGAGGCTAACCCGGACTGGGTCACCGAGTAATCAGTCGGTCGCGCGGAACGGAGAGGATTACACGGTCCGGCAGCCAGTCTGCCGGACCGTGCTTGCTAGAGGGGGTGTCCATGGGTGCGGTTGCCGAGAGTCGACCGTCCACCGAGAGTCGGAGCAAATGGCAAGAGCTCGTGAGGAATGTGCGGCGCTACTGGTACTGCTACCTAATGATGTCTGGCACGTTCGCGTTGCTCTTGGCCTTTGCCTATTACCCGGCCTTTTCTGCTTTTTATCACTCATTCACCAATTGGGATGGGTTTCGCCAGCCTGATTGGGTGGGGATCCGCAACTACCAAGAGGTCTTTACGTCCGAAGAGATCTTTGGCAAAGGCTTTCGGAACATGTTCATTCTGGCAGCCTGGCAGATCTTCCGGTCATCGGTATTCCCCCTGCTGGGGGCGGCGCTGCTCTATCGCGTGAAGAGCGAAAAGACGGCCTACTTTTTCCGGCTGCTGTTTGTGCTGCCGATCGTGATTCCGGGCTTGGTGGGCATCCTAGTCTGGCGCCAGCTCTATGATCCCAACGTGGGGCTGTTCAACGAGATACTGGTGGGTCTTGGGCTCACGCGTTTGGCCTGGCTGAACAGCCCAGACACTGCGTTGTTTTCGCTGATTTTCATGGGGTTTCCGTGGATCGACGGCGTTGGCCTGCTCATCTATCTGGCGGGCTTTTTGGCCATACCTTTGGAGATCATCGAGGCCGCGATCATGGACGGCGCTGGGACCGTGAGAAGGTTCTTTTCGATGGAGCTGCCGCTAATCATTCCCCAGATCCGTCTGATTGTCATCCTGAACGTGATCGGTTCCTTCCAGAACTTTGGCTGGCAGCTCTTGGTGACACGGGGCGGTCCTGCCGGGTCAACGACGGTGCCGGCCTGGTCGATGTACAAGGCAGCGATGAATGAGGGCCGCTATGGGGTGGCCAGCGCGATCGGCGTTGTCTTGTTCATCCTGATCTTTGCCTTGACGCTGATCAACCAGGCGGCGATCCGTAGCGATATCGAGTATGAGGCACACTAGGGGGTGAGTATGAGCACAACCGATATGACGCACGCTACATCCCCACAACGGATCCCACAGCCGCGCCGGCGCCTTCGCATTCCTGGTGACTGGGTCTTGAGCGCTATCCTTGGGCTCCTGGGTTTCTTGACCTTTGTGCCTGTGTTGATGCTCTTGCAGCTCTCGCTCAAGAGCCAGCAGCAGATGGCTGACTCGATGTGGCTGCCGACGACGCCCTTTCGATGGGTCAACTATGTCAAGGCCTCGCGGGTGATGGGGCCGTATATGATCAACAGCGCCGTGTTCGTTCTGGGCACGGTGACGGTTAGCATCGTCTGTAGCGTCTTTACTGCCTTTGCTTTGGCCAGGTATCCTTTCCCAGGGCGTGAGTTCTTTTTCATGGCCATTCTGGGCCTGATGATGATTCCAGGTATTCTGACGCTGATCCCACGGTTCGTCGTGGTGGTCAATATGAATCTCAACAACACCTACCCGGGCATCTGGCTGCCTATGGCAGCAGGGAACCAGGCATTTCAGATCATTGTGCTGCGGACGTTTTTCGCGTCGATTCCTGAGGAGATGTTCGAGGCGGGTCGGCTGGACGGTGCCAGCGAGGGCCGCATGCTGCGCACCATCGCGCTGCCGTTGGCCACGCCGATCCTGACGACGCTGATCGTTCTGCAGATCAATGGCGTCTACAGCGAGTTCATCTGGCCGATCATGGTGCTGTCCGATCCGACGCGCTATCCGGCCATCTTGGGGGTACTGCGGTTAGGCGAGCTCATCACGCAGCGTGATCCCGGCGCGCAGTATGCCGGGTATGTCATCGCGGGCCTGCCGCTGTTGGCGCTCTTTGCGTTGAGCAGCCGCGCATTTATCCGGGGATTGACCTCGGGCGCCATCAAGATGTAGGCTGGACACATCAGCTCCTGCACCATCGGCAACCTATCTATCCCAAGGAGGGTGGGCGTGTCTGGACCATCTACCATGCGTGCTCTGCAGATCGTGGCGATGGAGCGATCCGAGGTGGTTGAGGTGCCGGTGCCTACGCCCGAGGCCGGGCAAGTGCTGGTCCGCAACTTGGCCGTGGTGACCTGCAACCAGTTTGACCTGCATATCTTTGCCGGGAAGCCGATGTTGGATCCGACCCAGCCGGTGACTTTTCCCCAGCCCGTGGGGTTCCCAGGGCATGAGTGGGTTGGGGAGGTGGTTGAGGTCGGCTCAGCCGTGAAGGGATTTCGTGTGGGCGACTGGGTCTGCCAGCCTGGCGGCCGCGGCCAAGGTGCTTCTTCACCTGGCGGGTATGCTCAGTATATGCTCTGTCCCGAGAGCCGTTTGCTGCGTGTTCCGTCTGACCGTGATCCGCTTGATCTTGCGCCCATGGAGATGGCGAGCTGTGTCGCAGCCAATATCGTAGAGCTGCGTACGATCAACGCCATCGAGGGACGCAGGACTGCTGTGAGTGGCCTTGGGCCCGCTGGGCTGATCGCGGCCCAGATGCTACGAGCCGAGGGAGCTGAGGAGGTGATCGGGATCGAGGTCGACGCCGAGCGCGCTGCATACGCTCTGTCGGCCGGGGTGGTGGATCGGGTCATCGACCCGCAGGGCGATGGCGGGCGAGACCTGCCCTTGGCTCGGCAACCGGGTGCTATCGAGGTGAGCGTTGCATGCGCCGGCTACCGCCCGGCGGTGCAGTACCTCATGGACCATACCAGCGATATCGTCTCGCTGTTCGCCGTACAGCGAGAACCCTATAGCTTTGAGGGATGGGCCGTGGGGCGGCACCAGGGCCTCAAGCTCTTTGGGACGCCCGACCGCACGCCGCTCTCAGGCGAGTATGCGGTGCGGCGTGTTCGCAACGGTAGCGTGGATTTGCGGCTCACGATCAGCCATACCATGTCGCTGCGCGACTATGACGAGGCGTTGCGCCTGATCGCGAACCATCAGGCCATGAAGGTGGCCTTCTTGCCGCCCGAGCTGGGCTAACCTGTCTCGCCCTCTCTCAGCTATGGACTGGAAACAAGGAGCAACATGACCAAGGTGCTACTGCTGGTTGGCGGACCAGACTACCACGACAATCCCCAGACCCGAGCGGCCATGAACGAGCTGCTGTCTCGTTCGTTTGAGGTCGAGATGACCGATGACCTGAGCGTCCTGAACCCCGAGACGTTGGCTGGCTATGATGTCATCGTGAACTTTTCGACGTTTCTGGAGCCCACTAACGAGCAGACCCAGGCACTGCTGGATGCGGTGGCGGGGGGCAT
>DAIRUQ010000042.1:0-20749 GCA_036803245.1 Chloroflexota bacterium
GGACGAGGTCCGCTGGGCTTCGGAACCTGGTCCAGTGGGCTCCCGAATGATGCAAAAAGTAGGATGCTGCCGGAGATGCGGCCCGCTCGACGGCGCGGTAGAGGAACAGCGGCGTCTTGGCGTGTTGCGCCTCTCGCCATTCCACGCCCAGCGGCGCGACGATATCGGCGCCGAGCACAAAGAGATGCAGATCGCTTTCGTGCAAGGCGCGCAGGTCCGGGTTCAGATTGCCTCTGCCTGCCGGAGTCCGGTGCAGGGTCCAGCGAACTTTGGGCAACAAGCCAGCCAAGAGCTTGCCTATGGCCTCGCACTCGGCGTCCATCTCTTGCGCTGCGCTGATATAGAGCGTCAGGTCGGCCATCACCTATCCCCCGTTACCTTGCGTTGGGCTCGATCACTGCCTTGACGACCCGCAGTTGGGCCACATCATCCAGCGCCAGCTGGGCTTCCTCCAGGCTGTAGCGGCGCGAGATGAACCGTTCCCACTGGTAGCGATCGCCGTGCTTGGCCAGGACGCGCATCGCCCGCCAGAGATGACCATAGTCGATGCCCCACGTGCCGCGGATCTCCAGATGCTTGCGGTTGATGTCTAGATGCGGATTGATAGAGATATCGCCGCCGTCGGTATACTGGCCCACGACCACATATCTCCCAGCATCGCGAGTCATGGCCATGCCTTCACGGACCGCTTGGGGGTTGCCGCTGGCCTCGATGGTCACATCAGCGCCACGTCCGCCGCACAGCTCGCGGACAATGGCGGCTCGCTCCTCAGGGTCGTGCGCGCTGATATCGATGACGGCGTCGGCGCCGATGCGCGTTGCCTCGGCCAAGCGACTCGAGGGCCCGCCGATCACGATGACCTGCGTGGCCCCCTTGATTTGGGCCAAGATAGCCGCGCTCAGCCCCACCGGCCCGCTGCCTTGGATCACCACCGCGTCGCCGAGCTGGATGTCAGCCCGCTCGATGGCGTGTACCGCCGTTGGTAGACCGCACCCGGCTCCAGCGAACCGCTCCGCCGATACGCCGTCTGGCAACGGTAACACCAGCACGCCCGGCTTGAGATAGATCATCTCGGACCAGCCGCCCAGCAACCCCTCATCGGCGGAGTAGGTGATGCCGTATACCCGCCGGCTGGGGCAGCGGGTCGAAGCATGCGCCACGGTGCAATACCAGCAGCGCCCGCAAGTCTCGTGCACATCCAGAAAAGCGACCAGCTGGCCCACGCGGAGCGGCTCGCCGGCCACGTCGCGCAGCTCGCCGTTAGTTGCGGCTATCTCGCCTACGTTGATGTGGCCTGGGATGATCGGATAGGGCACGCCGCTCAGGCGGCCCTCATGGAGATGCACGTCCGTCCCGCAAACCTCGCTCATCACCGTCTTGAGGAGGATCGCGCCGGGCTCTAGATCTGGGGTCGGATAGGAGCGAATCTCGATGGGCTGAAGGGGACCTGGCATCACTGCGGCGCGGACCATGGTGGATTCCTCTCTATGGGTGTTTCGCACAGGCAGCCTGATTATGGGGACGCTAGGGCATCGTGTCAACGAGCCATTCTTAACGCTGGATTTATCCCAGTTTTACGATGCTCGACGCTCTCAGGGTCTGCGTGCTGCTATACTTGGCGTGAGAGAATGTCTGTATGTGTCTGCGGGGGAAAGCCAGTGGATTGGCACGGAGCCGCGAGCGAATCGAGAGACCCTAGCCGGATCCTGTTGGTGGATGACGAGGCCGACGTCCTCTATTCGGTGCAAGAGTTCCTTCAGCACGCTGGCTACCAGGTCATTCCGGCCCAGTCTGGCGAGCAAGGGCTAGAGGCGCTGATCCAGGCGTCACCGGATATGATCATATCGGATGTCATGATGGCCGATATGGACGGGTTCGAGTTCCAGCAGCGCGCCAACGCGCTCACCGGCAACTCTGTGCCGTTCGTCTTTCTGACTGGCAAAGATGACCTGCAGTCTCGGCTCGATGGGCTCTTGCGCGGGGCTGATGACTATATCGTCAAGCCGTTCGAACCCAAAGAGTTGGCCGCTCGGGTGCAGTCGATCCTCCATCGGGTTGAGCATACCCGTGAGGAGGAGCGACGGCGGCTGCAGGATCTGCGAACGCAGATCATTGCCGAGATCTCCAAGGAGCTGCGCGCACCCGTTGCACGACTGCAGTCGCACCTCAATCTGTTGCTCAGGGAGCGCTTTTCCGGGGACGAACGCGACATGGCCCGCTACTTGGAACGCGCACTATCTGATGCCCGCGTGCTACGAGAGCTCATCGACGATCTCTCCTGGGCGGCGCCCGATATCGCCGACGAGTATCCCGTCCAGCGCGAGCCGGTGCGGGTTGCGCCCACCGTGCGTGGCTCGGCGGCCCAAGCCGCTCGGTTGGCCTCCGAGCGCAACATCGAGCTCAAGATATCGTGCGGTGGTCTACTCAGCGCCAACATGGATGCGGATGCCATGGAGCGGGCGCTGGCAGGCTTGCTCGAGTCGGCCGTCAGCGTGTCCCCCAGCGGGTCTCGTGTCACCATCTCTGCCAGTCGAGCAGAGGAGGGCGGGGTCGAGTTCGTGGTCACGGACGGTGGTTGTGCCGGTGACGCAGAGACGCCCTCGGTAGAGACGGATGTCATCGACTTTGCCAATCGAGTGGTCAGGGGCCACGGCGGCAAGCTGAGTGTCGATCGTAACGTCGATCAGGAGACCAGTGTCGTCATCTGGCTTCCCGGCCGGGTGGCCAAGTATGTTGGGCAACGAGACTAGCCCCAGAGCCGGAGAACACCAGGTTCTCTGGTTTCGCTTTATCGTCGGCCGGACCATCGTCACCGGTGCGCTGTTGCTGGTGCTGGTGGCGATACACGGCATCGTGCCGTCACCCTCTGCGCTGCCTCTGCACCTTCTCGCCCTCACCCAGTTTGGTGTCAATGGAATCTACCTCTATCTCTGGCGGAAACGAGAACTGCTCTTTCTCGGCTACCTGCTCTTTTCCCTCGAGATCCTTCTGCTCTCGGCGCTGATCTTTATGTTGGGTGATGATGGCTCGCACTTTTTGCTGGCCTATCTGTGGCCCATCATGATGGGTGGCTGGCTGATCGGTCCGCAGGCCGTCCTCCCCCTGACGCTTCTGGCCGCCATTGCCTATGCGACTCTGATCGTTCTTCAGCAGCTAGGTATCCAGCCGATGCAGCCGGCATGGGCGCCGGGGCAAGCGCCCATGGGCGCGCTTCTGGGGCTGGTCTATCTCATCTCGGTGGCGGTGGTCGTCTGGATGTGTTACCTAGAGACTTCGCGACAACGGGGCCTCTTGCGGAGGAGGAACGAGGCGCTTCGTGACGCCAACGCCGATCTCCGCGCCCTCTTGCAGACCAGCGAGGAGCTTGCCCGGCCGGATGGCGAACAAGACCTGCTCGAGATCGCCCTGGATCAGTTGCGGGCCCTCGCGGGCTCGGTGAGCGCCGGCATCTATCTACGTGAGGGAGCCCGTTGGGTGTTGCGCGCGGAGACCGCTCTGGGAGAGACTGGGGGCGCTCTGGTCGAGACTGCCCTGGGAACCGCCCAAGATTGGGGCCTTTGGGAGCGCTTCTTGACGGGGGACGGCAGAGCGGGGCGCGGGGTGCCTTCCTCTCGGGGGCCTAGCGATATCTACCTGGTGCCCCTCTCCTCGCCCCATGCGCTCGAGGGTTGTCTTGCGCTGGTGACGCCGCCTGGGCAGGATATTACGCTTCGCCAGCGGCACATGATCGCCTTCCTCGCGCGTTCGCTGGCGGCGTCGCTCGCGGGACGGCGGCTTCTGGACGACCTGCGACGGGAGAGGGACCTGGTTGCCAGTGTGGTGAACAACCTAGATGAGGGCGTCCTGGTGGCCGACGGAACCGGCACCATCAGGTTGGCAAACCCAGCCGCTCGCGACCTGATTGGGGTTGATGCTGGGCAGCCGATGCCAGAGCAGCTTCGCTCAACAGGCGAGCCTACCGCCCCCGTGCGCTGGGGTGAGCGGTTCCTGCGCGTGCGTGAAGCCCCCTTGGGCGACGCGGGCAGTCCGCGTGACGATGCCGTCTATGTGGCGCGCGATGTCACCACCGATCTAAGAGTCCAGCAACGGCAGAGCGATTTCGTCGCGTACGTGGCTCACGAACTTCGCACGCCTTTGACAACCCTGAGGACGCTGACGGGGCTACTGGGCCAAGAGGATATCGCTGCCGAAAAGCGGGACGAGTACCTCCGCGTGATCACCACCCAGATCGAGCGCCAGACCAAGCTGGTGCGTGGGCTGCTCGACCTCTCGCGCCTGGAGGCTGGCCACTATGATCTGCCCAAGGATCTGCTCGATGTGCGCGAGGTGGTGCGAGAGGCGGTCACCGTCTGCCAGCCGTTGGCCATCGCCAAGGGCCAAGAGATCCAGGTTGACCTGCCTCCGGATGGCCTGCTGCTTGAGAGCAGCGCCGACGGGCTCCAGCAGGTCTTGATCAACCTCTTGAGCAACGCCATCAAATTCACGCATGAGGGAGGCCAGCTGGGTATCGCTTGTGCGGGAGCAGCGGGGCGCTGCCGCATTCGGGTGTGGGATCGCGGCATCGGCATGACGCCGGAAGAGCAGCGTACCATGTTCGTCAAGTACGCTACCCGGAGCCCCCAGAGCGGGCGCGAGGGGATCGGCCTCGGGCTGGTGATCTCTAAAATGATCCTCGACCAGTTGGGGGCCGAGTTGCAGGTTCACAGCCGACCAGACGAGGGCAGCGTATTCACGATCTCCCTACCTTTGGCCAGTGTCTCTGCCAGCACAGTGCCGGACGCGTAACCACCCGGGCCGCGCCAGGATCTGCGACGCTATGCTGCGTCGGGCCAAAAGATGTCCTCATCGTGGCCGGCTTCGCGTAGCCACTCGATGGTGCGCTGGATGCCCTCTTCCAGGCCTACCCGGGGGTTGTACCCTAGCTCTCGCCGGGCGCGATCAATCGGATAGATCTGGTCGGTGCCCATCACCTCCACGTTGGAGGCCGTCATGGGAGGGCGATCGTTGCGGCCGGTCATGCGATAGTAGCTCTCCCACAGCGACGCCAGCAGATAGGCCATCCATCGGGGTTGGCTGTTGCGCGGACGCGAGAGCTGAAGCGCGTCTGCTAGTGCGTGCACGTATTCGCGCCAGGTGACCTCGCTGCCGTCGGTGATGTTATAGATGCGGCCGGCGGCCTCTTCCTTGTCGCCGGCGAGGATCATGGCGTCGACCAGGTTGCCCACGTAGGTGAGGCCGGCGACATGCCTACCGCCATCATAGAGCTTGAGTGTATGGTCGCGCAGACCGTCCAGGATCGCTAGAACGGTTCGCGTCGCCCTGGGCCCATACACCGTCCCCCGGCGGATGATCACCGTGGGCAGATTCACGGTCCGCTGGCGGGTGCGCACCAGCGCCTCGGCCTCGATCTTGGAGTCGGCATAGCCGAACCCCCTGGGTGAGGGCGAGACCGTCTCGTCGGCCGGCGCTCCCGGGAACCCGTATACCTGGGTGGTGCTCAAAAAGACGAACCGGGCCCCGGCGCGCGTGGCGGCGCCCAAAACGCTGCGAACGCCGTCCACATTAGCTTGCTGAAAGGCGATAGCCGGGCCCCAGTCGCGCGATAGCTCCGCGCAGTGGAACACCCGATCCACGCCCTCGGCGGCGGCGGCCACAGCAGCCTGATCCGTCAGGTTGCCCACGTGCACCTGGACGCCGCGTTTTCTCAACACGGCCACATCGCTGCTCGGCCGCGCAAACGCCCGAACCTCCTCGCCCCGCAAGAGCAGAGCATCCACCAGATGCCGGCCTACCAGGCCGGTGGCTCCCGTCACTAGGCTTTTCACGGCGATGCCTCCCTCCCGGATGTTCGAGGGTCCTCGTCGCCAACAGAAACTAGAGTTAAATGATATACTTTATTATATCCCAACGCGTGCTCGGGCGCAAGCGATGTGCGGATCCGCTCCGACGAGCTTGGGAGATCAGCCGTGTGTGCCCGGATTAGCGTTTGCCTCGTCTGCCTGGCTGCGCTATGATGGCAGGTCAGAATGCTGTGAGGTGGCGGTCGATTGGCTTGAGCCGAACGAGCGGGAGATGAACGAGGGTAGCTGGGAACGGCCCATCACGCGACGAACGCTGCTCAAGCTATGGCTTGGGGTGGTTGCCGGTGGCGCCACCGCTATGGGGTTCGGCGCCTTCTACACGACCTCGCTGGAGCCGGGCTGGATCGAGGTGGTGCGCCGCGATGTGCCCCTGCCCAACCTGGCGCCCGATCTAGAGGGGCTTACCATTGCCCTGCTGTCCGATCTGCACGTGGGCGCGGTCGTCTCGCCCAGTCACGTTGCCAAAGCGGTTGCGCTGGCGAACGAGCTCGAGCCCGAGCTGGTGGCGGTTGTCGGCGACTTTGTGACGGGCGCTGGAGGCTATGCTATCGCGTGTGCTCGGGAGCTGGCGGCGCTCAAGGCTCCCCTGGGTGTCTTTGGCGTGCTGGGTAACCACGACGTCTGGGCCGATCCACGCTTGATCGTCGAGATGCTCTCGCGAAACGGCGTGGCCGTACTCCGCGATGAGACCGCCGCGGTGCGACGCGGGGCGGCCAGCTTGTCGCTCGTGGGGCTAGAGGACTCTGGCTACAGCGGCTCGGCCAGCATGACGCCCGAGGTGCTCTCGCTGCGGTGGCGGGGAAAGATGGCGCTGGCGCGAAAGCTGCTCTCCTCCGCGCAGGGCACCGACCTGACCATCCTGCTGGTTCACAACCCCGACGTGAACGAGTTTCTGGAGGATGCGCCTGTGGACCTGGCCCTCTCCGGCCACACCCACGGTGGCCAGATCGTGCTGCCTTTCCTGGGTCCCCCGCTACTACCCTCCTCCTTTGGTCAAAAGTACGCCGCTGGGCTTGTTCAGGGGCCGTCGTCCCCCGTGTATGTCACCCGTGGCGTTGGCATGACGCGACCGGCGGTCCGGCTCAACTGCCGCCCTGAAGTCACTCTGCTGACTCTGCGCTCAGCCTGAGCCCCCTGCCGCCGAGAGATAGGGCTCTAGCAGCGAGAGAATCCGCTCCAGCGGCGCGAGATCGTCCTCATCAAACTGGGCTGGCTTGTGTGCATCGATATCCAGCACCCCGTGTACGACGCCTTCCTTGATTAGTGGCAATACGATCTCGCTCTGCGAGCGCGGATCGCAGGCGATGTGCCCAGGAAAGGCGTGGACATCCGGCACGACCACGGGCTTGCGCGTTTGAACGGCGTGCAGGCAGACGCCCTGCCCCTTGAGCACCTGACACGCCACTGGACCCTGGTAGGGCCCCACATGCAGCTCCCCGCCCTCCGCCACGGTATAGAATCCCGTCCAGGAGTGGTGGGGCATCTTGGCGTGCAGCAAGGCGCATACGGTGGCCATGGCGGCCGTCCGATTGGGTGACTTGTCCTGGATCAGCTCGCGCAGTTGCTGGTAGATACGGTCGTAGCGGCCCATCCGTCGCGGATCGATCATGGCGTCTCCTCTTCCAGGGCTACCCACCCGTCGGTCTGCAGCCGGCCCCCGCAGATGCGGTAGCGCTGGCGGGCGAGGTCGATCTGCACGCTGCCATTGGGATAGACGAATGACTGGATTGAGCCGTTAGCTTCAAGGAGTTGATGGTCAACCAGCTCGTGGGTTCCCCAGTCAGCGTGGAGCGCCGCCATCAGTCTGGTGTGAGCGAACTGTGAGGGCTGGTCCCAGCCCAAGCGGCCGTAGGGGATCTCTACCTCGGCCAGACCGCGCAAAGCATACTCGTTGCGCAGGCTACCGTCATAACCCGCATCGTACACCGCTGGCGTGAGCAGAGCGTCATGGTATACCAGGTTGTGCAGCGGAACGGGTATCCCGATGGGCGGCCCACTCATGAACTGCCAGCGAGGGGCATCGGCCCAATGGCAAAAGTCCAGATGGGGCACGAACTGATCCACCGGCTCTTCCGAGCTGACGGCCAGGCCCAGGCTACGGACGTATTCGAGGGCCTCCGCACGCCAGCGGAGGCAATCGGTGCGAGTCATGGGGTGGGCTGGGTCGTAGCACTCGTCGAGCACGATCGCGGCAAAGACGTCGAGGTAGGAGGCGGTCAGTGGCACTCCGCGGCCAAGCAGCTCCTCAAAGGTTCGCCGAACGTAGGGGAGGGCCTCGCGACCACAAAGAAAGTTCTGCGCCCCACCAGCCCAGACGTCATAGGTCGGAGACTCCCCGCCGGGGCCCTTGAGCGTGCGACGATCCTGGTACGCGGGGCCGTTGAGGTAATAGTCATGGTACTGGTCGTGCAGCCCAAAGAGATAGCCAAGCTCCCGGGCCTTCTGGGCGTAAGCGATCAACCCCTCCCAGCCGCCGGCTTGGGGGCAAGGGGGCAGCACGTCGGGATGGTGGGCATCGTACCCGTGAAAACCCCAGCCATCCACATGCAGATAGGCTCTGCTGATGCCGAGGCCGCGTAGGGTATCCAGTTGCTTGGTGAGCTTGGCAAAGGGCGCGACGTACATCTGAGGGGGGAACGTATCGCGCTTGAGCGAGCAGACGGTCGCGGCAAAGATGGTGGTGCCCACCAGTTGCTCGACGACGGAATTACGTTGGATCTTTTCCTGGAGCGAAACCCAGCGTCCCTTGTGCTGAGCCCACCGCCGATAGACCTTGGCCAGGGATGCGTGGGTGCTGGGGCCAAGGAACTGGTAACGGATGGCGCGAGGGTAGGCCAGTTCGCCCAGGCTAGGCAGCCAGGCTGGGCTAGCGTGGGTGGGACCGCCGGCAGGATGCCACAGATCCAGCGCAAAGTCGAGGTCGGTCTCTGCGATGGCCACGCAGGCGCCCCCCTGGGCCAAGAGCCCCCACCAGGGCTGGTACAGCGAGCGGTCGCTGGCCGGATGCAGCGCATGGTGGTTGGCTAGCGCCCGGGGAGTGCTGTCGCCTTCGGGCATGCCGATGTCTTGGCCATATTCGGCCGGGATCAGCGTGCCGGACATGTTCGGCCAGAGCGTCCCCTCCAACGCGTGTCCCTCAGGAAAGAGTTGGCCGGGGAACCAGACATCCGTGATGCGCGAGGCGCTGCTGGTCGGAAGGGGCGCAATCTCCATGCGCAGAACCGGTTCGTCCTGTGGGAGGGTATAGGTCACAGAGAGCGCCACATCACCGGGCAGCCCCGTGACGTGATAGGTCAGGCGCTGCTCGCGTAGGCTGGTGTAGCGGAAGGCCCGAATCTCGCGCGCGTCGCTCAGGTGTGCGGTGCTGGTGTGCTGTCCGTGGTTCACGCGCAGCTCTGCGCCGTGCGCCCGACGGAACGCCCAAGCGGCACCCGACGGCAGGTGACGCACCTCGGCCTCCAGCGTCGTGTCCGAGACGGTGACGGTGATCTGATCATTGCTCAGGGTGCTGGTGTCAGACACGGCTATGCTCCTATATGGTTCGCCTCTACGCCCGGATCGTACCCAATTCCAGGCCTAGCTGGTAGCAAAAGTCCAGCGCTTTGACGGGCATGTGGCGCGTCAGGAATCCATCGATCCAAAAGCGACCGGGCAGTTTGGCGCCCGGGGTCAACAGCTTGCGCATCATGGCCACGACATCTGCACGGGATCCGTGCAGATGGATCCCCGAGTCGGTCTGGGCATGAAAGCCGAGGTCAGAGTAACGCGCCAGGTACGTCTGATGGTCGCAAAAGTCACCGGGGCCGTCGATGGTGGTGACGCCGAGATCCTCTACGAGCATCGCATAATGCTGCATCGCACGGCCACACACGTGGAACGAGCGCGCCCCCGTCGTCAGGGCAGCGTACAGCCGTCTGTAGGGTTCCAGGAGAAAGCGGCGCGCCGTCGCGGCTGAAACCAGCTGGAGGCTATCGTCCGGGAAGCCAAAGCCGACGCTGTTGGGAAGATGCTCTTCCTCTGGTTGGGGGGCAAGCCTGCGCCAGGCCTGGATGCGGGCGATCTCGACGTCGGTGACTGCATCTAGGTAGGCCTGCGTAAAATCGGGATCCTCGGCCAAGTCGAGGCAGAGACGGTCGATGCCGCGCACCTCGGCCGCCTTGGTCAGAATGCCATGGGTGCCACGCCCAGGAGGATGGATCCGAACGGGTCGGTCGCAGAACGTCAGGTCGGCCGCAAGGTCGCAAAGCTCTCGGTAGAGATGAAAGGTGGGGCTGGATCGGACGCGTTTCTCTGGGTCCAGGTCTCGAAGATGGGCCAGGAGCTCGTTCTTGGGCAAGTCCAGCGGTAGCCCCCAGGCATAGTCATCCTCTTGGTAGACGATCTGGCAGCCCAGATAGGCGTTCTCTTCCATCCAGTGTTGCGCGCCCACATCCCATCGATCAGGCAGGCCCACGGCATGGTCGCCCATGACATGATGGCGAAACCAGTGCCAGCCCTCGAGCTGAGCTCGCAGGTGCGTCTCGGCGTCATGGTAGAACTGGCGAAAGGTGCAGCCGATGACCTTGGTCCAGACCTGTTCATCGCACACAAATCGGATGGGGACGCGTTCGTTCTCATGCTGCGCGAAAGCCGACATGAGATCCCTGGTACGCTGTTGATGCTCCTCAAGGCGGGGGACGTCACGCCATCCAGAATAGCTTGGCTGCCAGGCGGGCATGGCCCCTCCATCGCGCGGGCGTACAGCACAATGGTAGGGATTGTAGGGTGTCTCGGCGGGGATGCAACCATCCTGCGCGCTGTTGCTCCCCCCATGCGCACGCAGCCTTGACCACAGAATCGACGCTCTCTATCATGGGCAGCGAGCAGGTAGGGACAGCAAAGGAGCTGGCGATGAACGCCAAGGGCGCTTTTCCAGAAGGGTTCGTGTGGGGCACCGCCACCGCCTCGTTCCAGATCGAGGGCGGGCGGACCGAGCGGGGACGCTGCATCTGGGATGACTTTTGCGACTGGCCAGGCAAGGTCTTCCAGGGACATTCGGGCGACGTAGCCGATGATCACTATCACCTCTTTCGTGATGATGTGGCGCTCATGGCCAGGATGGGCCTCGGGGCCTATCGCTTCTCGATCTCCTGGCCGCGGGTGCAGCCTGACGGTCAGGGCGACGTCAACGCCAAGGGGCTCGATTTCTACGACGCGCTGGTCGACGAGCTGCTCGAACACGGCATCGAACCGTATATCACCTTGTACCACTGGGATCTGCCCAGCGCCCTGCAGAGCACTGGCGGCTGGGTGGTGCGCGATACCGCCGCGCGTTTCCGAGACTATGCGGCGATTGTAGCCGAGCGCCTGGGCGACCGCGTTTCGCACTGGATCACGCACAACGAGCCTTGGGTGGTGGCTTTTCTGGGCAACCTTATGGGGATTCATGCTCCGGGCTGGCAGGATCTCAGCGCAGCCCTGCAGGTGGCGCATCACGTGCTGCTGTCCCATGGCCTGGCGGTCCCCGTGCTGCGCGACGCTTGTGGCGAGGACGCGCAGATCGGCATCACCCTGAACCTCTCGCCGGCGTACGCCGCTACCGACAGCGACGATGACCGTCAAGCACAGCGCACTGCTGATGGCTATGCGAACCGTTGGTTCTTGGATCCAGTCTTGCGAGGCTCCTATCCGGAGGACATGTGCGCCCTTTACGACTGGCACATGCCCAACGTGGCTCCTGGCGATCTGGAGCTGATCCAGGCGCCCATCGATTTCCTCGGGATCAACAACTACTCGCGGCAGGTGGTTGCCTCTCGCGATGACGCCTCCCTTGGCTTTGGCACCGTGCGGCCTGAGGGGCAATACACGGCCATGGACTGGGAGGTGTTTCCGCAAGGGCTGGAGGACCTGCTTGTTCGGCTGGGGCGTGACTACCCGGGCATCGACTTTTATATCACCGAGAACGGCTCATCCTGGGAGGATCGGCTTGGCGAGGATGGCCGGGTACACGACCCGGAGCGCGAGAGCTACCTGCGCGCATATCTTCAGGCCTGCGCGCGGGCGATCGCGCAAGGCGTGCCGCTGCGAGGCTATTTCGGGTGGTCGCTGCTCGACAATTTCGAGTGGGCCTATGGGTATAGCCGGCGATTTGGCCTGGTTTATGTGGACTTTGAGACTCAACAGCGCATCATCAAGGATAGCGGCGAGGCGTATGCGCGCATCGCTCGCGCCAACGCCTGGGATGCATAGCGGCAAGGAGAAGGGGCGATGCAGCTAGCGCAGCTCAAGGAGCGGATTTGTCAGGCGATCGAGGCCCGCCGCGACGATATCGTGGCGCTCGGCGAGGACATCCTTCGGCATCCCGAGCTCGGCTTCAAGGAGCACCGCACGGCGGGGCTAGTGGCCGAGCTCTTTCGCTCACTGGGGATCCCCACCGAGACCGGCGTCGCGGTCACTGGCGTCATCGGCCGGCTGAGCGGGCGCGGACACGGCGCCACCGTGGCCTACATGGGCGAGCTGGACTCGGTGCTGGTCCATGGGCACCCCTTTGAAGATCCAGAGACGGGGGCAGCGCACGCCTGCGGACACCACGCCCAGATCGCCAACTTGGTGGCCTTGGCCTATGGCCTGGTGGAGAGCGGCGCCATGGACGAGCTCGATGGCGACGTGCTCCTCATGGCGGTGCCAGCCGAAGAGTTCGTCGAGATCGACTATCGCTTGAGCCTGCGCGACCAAGGCACCATCCGCTTCTTGGGCGGCAAGCAAGAGCTCATCCGACTGGGCGCGCTGGACGGGGTGGATGTTGTCCTCTCCACACACCAAGGGGCGCGCGTCGAGGGCGGCAGCTTTTCGGCGGGAGGCGCGTGCAACGGGTGCGTGGTCAAGCGGGTGCGGTATCAGGGCAAAGCCGCCCACGCGGGCGGGGCCCCGCACCAAGGGATCAACGCCTTGGCGGCGGCCACCGTGGCGTTGCACGCCATCGATGCCAACCGCGAGACGTTTCGCGATGACGACCATATCCGTGTCCACCCGATCATGACCCGCGGCGGCGACCTGGTGAACGTGATCCCGTCCGACGCGCGGCTGGAGATGTACGTTCGCGGGGCCAGCACCGAGGCCATCGCGGCGGCGGCCAAGCGGGTGGATCGCGCCCTGGTGGCGGGGGCGTTGGCGCTGGGAGCCGAGGCCGAGATCGAGAGCATCCCCGGCTACCAGCCGCGGCAGCCTTGCAGCGAGCTGGCGCGGCTGTATCAAGGCGAGGCGGTGCCACTGGTAGGCGAGGAGGGCTGGTGGGATAGCGGCTTTGGCGCCGGCTCGACCGACCTAGGGGATGTGAGCCTGCTGATGCCGGTATTGGAGGCGGTGGCCAACGGGTGCCGCGGCACTGGGCACGGGGCCGACTTTATGGTGCATGATCCGGACCTGGCCTATGTGCTGCCGGGCAAGGTGGCAGGGCGGTCGGTAGCGGAGCTCTTGGCTAACAACGCCGCCCGTGCACGGGCTATTGCCGAGGCGTACCAACCGCCCATGACACGGGAGACTTATCTGGAGCATATGGCCTCGCAGGAGGTCTTGTACAGGTGGCGGCCGGGGTTGCCGGCGGGCGAGTAGGTCGCTGGAGCGACTAGCACGGAGGCCTACTCGTCGAGTGACGGCTTTCGGCGCAGGGCCTTGGTGCGGCTATGGCGCCGCTTGCCACGCAGGCGGCGCTCGCGGGAGCCATGGGTGGGCCGCGTGGCGACACGGCGTTTCGGTGGCTGGACCGCCTGGCACAAGAGCCGCTGCAGACGCTCGACGACCTCCTGGCGATTCCGCCACTGGCTGGGCGTGCTATCGGCCGACAGGTGGAGCACGCCGCTGCTATCGATGTAGCGCGCCAGTCGGCGCAACACACGCTCGCGGACCGGCTCCGGCAGGCTGGGAGAGCCGCTCACATCGAACAGCAGCTCCACGCGGCTGGCGGTGCGGTTCACGTTCTGGCCGCCCGGCCCCGAGGAGCGGCTGAATCGGAAGCTGACCTCGGCTAGCGGGATGGCCAACCCCGGTCCAATCGAAAGTGTCTCCTCAGTCATGGTGCCGGCTCTTGGGCGGCGGCGCGTGCGAGCAGTCCGCAGGGGTCATCGGGGCTGCCTTCTCTCACAATGGTGAGCCGGTCGCTGGCATCGAGGGCTCGATAAGCGGCCCGTGGCCAATCCATGCCGTTGCCCGCATCAAGCGCTCGCAAGGCTAGAGGGCGCGGCGCCACGGCTGCGGCCACGGCCGGCAACAGCCCATAGCGGGCCCAACTGGGCGCGAACAGAGGCCCCAGGTAGGCTCGCTCATCGTCCCACGCCAGGGCGCCCAGATCGGCGTACACCGCTGCCACCTCTGAATCCAGCGCGCCCGCTAGCAACGACCAGGCCCCCGCGCCGTCAATGCCTGCTACGGTGATCGGCACCCCCGGCCATTGGGCCCGCATCCAGGCCAGGGCGGTCAGCACGTCCAGCACCTGTTCCCCCAGGAGGGGCGGATTGTAGGTGGCCCAGAGCCAGTCGTCGTCGCGGCGGGCGAGAGCTTCAGGCGGGGCCGCTGTGACGCCCAAGGGCGAGATGGTCAGCACGGCGCGATCGTCCGCCAGCGCGGCCTCTAGCGACGGGTTCGGATATCCCGCCAGGTCCAGCAAGCCCTCCACCCCTGCGGGATGAAGCAACAGGAGCGCCGACTTGGCGCGGGCAGGCTGCCACAATCGTCCTGGCACGAGGGTGCCGCGAGCGTGGTACCGCAGGGTGACGGGACGGCCAACTCGCGGATCGAGGAGCCTGGTATCGGCCTCACTGTCAGCACAGGCCTCGCTCGGGGCGGGCGGAACGATACTCAGAATATGCCACAGTCGGGCGCGCGTACGCAGGGTGTGCTGTCGAGCCGACGCGGCATCGTTCGGTGTCTCCGCCTCGACGGCCGCCAAGGCCCTCTCGCGCAAGGCACGCATGGATTCGGGGGCGCGCTGGTAGCCGTCGGGTAGCTCTCCACGCGGGAACACCCGCAACGCCCCGTCGGGATGCTCCGCGTAGGGCCTCTCGGTCGACACCGCCTCGTCCATGGTCCCCAGGAACCAGCGCGCGAACCAGCGATAGACGTGGGCGCGGCTGGCGACGTGATAGTTGTGGGGCGAATCCTCTTGAACACAGTGAACGCGGTCGGTGGCATCATAGAGGGCATAGATGCCGCGGATGGCGGGATACTCGACCCGCGGCGTATTCACCGTCCAGTCACCCGTGGCCGAGACCAGCAGCAGCGGCCGAGGCGCCGCCAAGGCGGCGATCTCGACGTTGTGGGTGTCCGTTCGCAGGCCAGGGGTGTTCTCGCATACGCAGCCGCCCTGGTAGTGCGCTGAGACCATGTTCACGGGCGCCAAGACGGCGATACGGGGATCCAGCGCCCCCAGCATGAACGTTTGGGTGCCGCCGCCCGAGGCGCCCGTACATCCCAAGCGTTTCGGATCGACATAGGGCAGGCTCTGAAGAAAATCGGCGGCTCGGATACCGTTCTGCACCTGGAGTGCCATGGGGCTCAGCCCCCAGAGGGCCGCCTCCCTGGACGCATGTCGGTGCAGTAGCACTTGCATACTATCGTTGTAGCCGACCATGTCATAGGCTAGGGCCGCCATGCCCATGCGCGCAAACTGGATGCATCGTGCTCGCACGGATCCTAGAGGCCCGTCCTCCAGGCGCCCGTGCTCCCAATGCCCATGGGGGTTGAGGATGGAAGGGATCAGCCCCTCAGGCTCGGGCGGCCGATAGAGGTTCCCGGTGCACAGAAACCCAGGGCGGCTCTGGAACCAGACCCGCTCGACCACATAGCCTTCGCCCTCTCCGCAAGGGCTGGTGTGGGCGTCCAGCGGGAAGGACAGGTCGCCCTGGTCGATGCCGAGGATGGTGCGCAGACGGTCGCGCAGATGAACCGCACGGGCCTCCCAGGCCGCCAGATCGGTGGGCAGATCAACGGCATAGGCCTGGTCCAGCGACCGATGGATCCAGTGACGGGTGTCGCTCGCGGGGTTCTTTGATTGGCTAGCCATCAGCCCTCCTCCGATGCGAACGCGGGCCGCAACCAGCGTGCGGCCCGCGTCTCCGACGACATTCTAGTCGCCGTTCGCGATCCAGGCTTCGAGCTGCCGCCGTGCCTCGTCATCGTCGAGCTGATGGGGCGGCGACTTCATAAAGTAGGCCGAGGCGGGCACGACCGCCCCCGCCGTTCCACGGTCCTTGGCGATCTTGCAGCAGCGCACTGCATCGATTACCACGCCCGCAGAGTTGGGCGAGTCCCACACCTCGAGCTTGAGCTCTAGCTTTAGCGGCACCTCACCAAAGGTGGTGCCGTTCATGTGGATATAGCAGAACTTGCGGTCGGTCAGCCACGGCACATAGTCGCTGGGGCCCACATGGACGTGATCGGGATCGATCTGATAGTCCAACTGGCTGGTGACGGCGTCGGTCTTGCTGATCTTTTTCGATTCGAGCCGCTCGCGCTCGAGCATGTTGAAAAAGTCCATGTTGCCGCCAAAGTTGAGCTGATAGGTGTCATCTAGGCGGACACCGCGGTTCTGGAACAGACGCGTCAGCACGCGATGGGTGATGGTGGCTCCCACCTGGCTCTTGACATCGTCGCCGATGATCGGCAGGCCACGTTCACGGAAACGCTCCTGCCAATAGGCCTCGCGGGCGATGAACACGGGGATGCAGTTGACCATGCCGCACCCTGCGTCCAGGATCTGTTGGACGTACCATTTGGTGGCCATCTCGGAGCCGACAGGCAAAAAGTTCACCACTACGTCGGTCTTGGTATCGCGCAGAATCTGCACGATGTTGTCGGTGGGCCCTGGGGCCTTTTCGATGCGCTGGCTCAGGTACTTGGCGATGCCGTCATGGGTCATGCCTCGACGGACGGGGATCCCCATGTGCGGCACGTCGGCGAACTTGATGGTGTTGTTGGGGCCTGACCAGATCGCCTCCGAGAGGTCCTTGCCGACCTTGGTAGCGTCAATGTCAAAGGCCGCGGTGAACTCGATGTCTCCGATGTGATAGTTGCCGAGGCGCGGATGCATCAAGCCTGGGATGAACTGGTCCTCAGGCGCCTGCTGGTAGAACTGGACGCCTTGCACCAAGGCGGCGGCGCAGTTGCCCACGCCGATGATGGCCACGCGTACTTTGGGCATGATCTCCCCCTGCTGTGTGGATGGATGACGTCAGAACTGAACCTGAACCGATGGTAGGCAGGGGCAGGCAGGCCGTCAAGACCTCCATGCCCTCTGGATTTTGCGCGCCGCGCGAGCAATGTCCAGAATATCCTCTTCTGCTGATAGCAGGACACTCTGCATCAACCAGAGACCGCGACGACTGGCCTCCTCAACCACAGGACAGGAGGCCTGGGGCGGCACGGGCCGTCCGAGTCTCTCGGCAATGTAGCGTGATCGCTCCACGATGACGCGCGTGCTATGCAACGGTTCGCCATAGCCCGTCACGATCGGAATGCCCTCGGCCTGGATCGCCCGCGCAAAATCGGCGGCTGAGCGTCCGCCAAAGGCGTCGGGTTGGTACCACATCTTGAAGATATGATAGGCGTTGCGGGTGGCGCGGGGGTCGCCTGGCAGCGGATCCAACCCCTCGATGTCGGCCAGCGCCTCGCGCAGGGTGGCGGCCCGCGCCGAGCGCACGGCGGCCTGTTCCTCCAGGCGACCAAGCTGGACGCGGATGATCGCGGCCTCCCACTCGGCCAGGCGATAGTTGCTGGCCAGGTTGAGGTGTTCGTACCAGCCGCCCGTCCGCGATCGGCCCACGTTGCGGATGGACCAGCACTGGTCGTATAGTTCCTCGTCGTTGGTAATGATGATGCCGCCCTCGCCAGCGGTGACGTTCTTGCTGGCCTGAAAGCTAAAGGTGCCCATCTGGCCGATGGCCCCCACCCCGCGCCCCTGCCAGCGCGCGCCGTGGGCTTGGGCCGCGTCCTCGATGACGACAAGCCCATGACGGGCTGCGATCTCGTTGATGGCGTCCATATCGGCTGGCTCGCCGCCGATGTGGACAGGCAGGATCGCCTTGGTGCGAGAAGTGATCAGCGGCTCGATGCCGCTCGGATCCATGTTCCAGGTGTCGGGCAGGACATCCGTGAAGCGGGGGATGGCCCCCACCAACAGCGGCGTATTGGCGGTGGCGATGAACGTGTAGGCGGTGGTGATGACCTCGTCGCCCCAATCGATGCCAGCGGCGCGCAGGGCCACCTCAATGGCGATGCTACCATTGCAGACGGCGATGGCATGCTTCGCATCGTGGGCCTGAGCGAACTCGGCCTCCATGGCGCTGACATTATCGCCGCTCTGCGACCACCACCGACCCGAGTTGACGACATCGGTGATCGCCTCGACCTCACGTTGGTCCCAGACGGGCCAGCGCGGAAACGGCCGACTGCGGAGCGGCGTCCCTCCGTCGATAGCTAGCATTTGCGGCATGTCATTACCTCCTGTGCCAAGGATGCGATGCCGAACAATGGTAGCCGCTTGGGACCCCATAGGTCAACTTGGTGCGATTCCGTGGCTGCGCTAGAATGCTCCAAAGGAGTTGGCCATGGACGATGAGCTCTTGGTTACTATGATCCGTCTGCGGGATGGCCGCGAGGCCTGCGTGCGCCCACTGACCAGCGAGGATGCCGAGATTCTGGGGGATTTCTTCTGCGGTCTCTCAGAAAAGACCCGCAGCACCTACGGGCCGCATCCGTTCGGGCGCGACACGGCCGCCGAGCTGTGCGCTGCCGTCAGTGATCAGCGCACAGTGCGGTTTGTCGCCGTCGTGGATGATGAGACGCCCCGCGCCGAGATCATCGCCTATATGATCCTCTCGCGCCAGATCTGGGACGGCGATCGCAATCGCTATGGCGAGACGGTCCCCTGGGAGACGACAGCGTGCCTAGCGCCCGTGGTGGCTGACGTTCACCAGGGCCAAGGCCTGGGTAGCGCCATGGGGCGACACGTGCTGGCCTGCGCGCGGGCCCAGGGTCTCTCGCACGTGATCTTGATGGGCGGCGTGATGGATGAGAACCCGCGCGCGCGGCGCGTCTATGAAAAGTTGGGGTTCGAGTTCGCGCGCAGCTTTGAGACCGAGGCGGGCGGCCGCCGTCGTCTCAACCATGATATGGTGGTAACGCTCTAGGGCTTGGGTGCTTGGCCCTGGCAAGGGCTGTGTGCCCGCCCGGGGGAGGCGGGCGGCGGCTCAAGGCCGACGCAAGACCAACGCCGGTGCCCTGGGTTGTCGGATCGCGAACACGCTCTCTCTGCGATGCAGAGGGAGCGTGCCCAGTGTGGTGTGCTAGAGTGAGGGGGAACACGTGAGCCATCTGGTGGCGTTCGCCAGTCTGCCGTTTGGGATGCGGGGTGGCGAGTATCCCGTGGCCGTTGGTGACGAGCAGGTGCTGGTGCGCGTCGCTGACCAGCGGTTCAATCCCTTTCTCTCGGTGACCTCGCGACCCGAGTTGGCTCAGAGCTTGCCCCAAGGGCGCATCGATGATCGATTCACTAGCTATACCTGGTACGATCACCCCTTTCTCTTGCAGGTGGTCTTTGGGAGGAACGTGGCCGCCCTCGGGTCGATCAGCTCCATGGCGACGGTGGTGGAGCCGCTTCCACGGCGTGGCCTCCGTGGCAGTTCTGCTGTGCTGGACGAGCGCATGGAGCGGTTTGGACAGCGAGCCATGCACGCCTGCAACACGGTCATTGCGGCGGTGCGACGTAGGGCACACCTCTACCAGCTTCTGGACCTAACTCGTGAGGATATCGAGATCACCATTCGCGACGACAACGGGGCGGTGCTACGTCACGACCCCGTCGAGGGGATCGTGGCCGAGCGACAGGCCCGCGAGACCGAGTCCTTTGATCTGGTGGATCGCGACGACCTCTGGTACGAGGAGCTGCGCGAGCATCTAGAGGGGGCTGGCGACTATTCGCTGGCCGAGGACCTCCTGCTAGAGGCCGAGCGGGCGCTGGCGCAGCGCTTTGCCAGGCAGGCGGTGGCTACCTGCTACAGCGCTTTGGAGGCCTCTGCCGCCAGCCTGCTGACGGTGCGCATGAAAGGACACGGCCGTAGCGACCGCGAGATCGACGCCACGCTGGCGGGCAAGGGGTTGGCCTCCAAGCTGGATAGCCTACTCCGCACCTACACGGGCTATAGTCTGCGACGGGATAACCACGAGCTCTGGCACGCCTTTTATGATTTCCTGGCCCTACGCAACGATGTGGTCCATCGCGGGCTGTACCCCAGTGACGAGCGCGTACGCGAGGCGATGCGCATCACGCGCAATATCATGGACTGGCTGGCCATGGTGACGGCTCGTGTAGAGCCGTGACGTGGGGCGTGTGGCACAGCGTGCCGCGATAGCCTTGACCCCGAACAAATGTTCCGCTATAATGGGCACAAGCTGAAACTAGTGAGGAGTTCGGCCATGCCCAAGCGCAAAGGGTTGTCCAAGCGGCAGCAGAGCATGCTCGACGCCATCCGCACCTTTTTGGACGAGAATGGATACCCGCCCACCATCCGCCAGCTATGTGACATGGCGGATATCTCTTCGACGTCCGTGGCTAGCTACAATCTCGATAGCCTCCAACGCCAGGGGTATATCACCCGTGACCCTGACGTCTCTCGTGGGATTCGCTTGGTTGACGATGCCGAGATGTCGCCGCGGCTCGGCCAGGTGGCGGTGCCGCTGCTGGGGGTGATCGCCGCCGGCGAGCCCATCCCCGTGCCTGATTCCGACTTTTCGCAGGCCGACTATGAGCTGATCGACTTGGCGCGGGACCTGGTGCCCGATGCCGAGGACGTGTATGCCCTGGAGGTGCGCGGCACGTCCATGATCGATGCCCTCATCGGCGATGGCGATATCGTCCT
>DAIRUQ010000042.1:20849-24893 GCA_036803245.1 Chloroflexota bacterium
CCAGGACCGAGCAGGTCGTTCAGGGATCGCTCTAGGTCTGGCGAGTAGGCTACCTTGTGGTTAGGGAACCCCATCTTTACCTGGCCTTGGCCATTCACCAGCTTGAAAGTAAAAGGCGTATCTCCCTGATGGTTGCCGATCAGCTCCAGCGCCCGTGATGCCAACGCCTCACGAGGTTCTCGGCCATCCTCCAAGTTGATGCGCAGCTCGATAGAGCGCGGCTTGGGGCGGTGGGTGGTCCTTTTGGGCGCATCCTTGGGCGGGTCGTAAGCCACGATCTGATCAGCGATCAGTTTGGCGCGGTCGTCGCGGTCGTCCACCTTGCCAGTCATCATGAGTACCCGCTGCTCGTGTAGGAGGCCGTTTGCCTCTTCATAGATGCGCGGGAACACCACCACTTCCATGATGCCCGAGAGATCCTCCAACGCCACAAATGCCATGCGGTTCCCTTTGCGGGTCATGATCTCGCGCGACTCGCTGACCACGCCGGCCACCGTGACGATCTCGCCAGTCATCGCTGTGGTGATTTCGGCCAGCTCTGTCAGGCGCTCGTCGGCGCAGGTGGAGAGCACGTCCAGTGGGTGGGACGAGACATAGACGCCCAGCAGCTCGCGCTCGTCCGCCAGGCGTTGTTTTTCCGGCAGCGGTCGGAACTCTTGCGGCAACAGGTGACCACTACCTATGGTGGCGCCCATGCTGTCGCCGGCTAAGTCAAAGAGGCTGGCCTGGCCCACGGCGGCATCGTGCTGCACCCGCGCGCTCTCGGCCATCATGCTATCGATGCCGGCCAGCAGCGCTCCCCTGGCTCCCATTTCGTCCAGAGCGCCCGCGCGGATCAGCGCCTCTAGGGCCCGTCGGTTGACCTTGCGTAGATCCACGCGCTTGACGAGATCGTCAATGTCCGCAAAGGGCTCATCGCCGCGCGCCTGAACGATCTCTGCGGCGGGGCCATCGCCACAGTTCTTGATGGCGCCCAGCCCAAATCGGATCGAAAGGCTAGAGGCCTCCGACAGGTCGCATGTGAGGGGCGCGCCGGTCTCATCGGCCGACTCGAGGGTGAAATCCACGCCAGAGCGGTTCACGCTGGGCGCCAGGAGGCGTATCCCCTGCCGACGACATTCGGCGGCCAGCACCGCCACCTTTTCCAGGTTGCCGCGCTCTACCGAGAGGAGAGCGCCCATGAACTGGGCTGGATAGTGAGCCTTGAGATAGGCCGTCTGCACGGTGATGACGGCATAGGCCGCCCCGTGGGATTTGTTAAAGCCGTAATTCGCGAATCGCTCAATGTCAGTAAAGATGGTCTCGGCCGCTTCGCGCGGAATGCCGTGAGCAACCGCCCCAGCGACAAAGTTGGCGTGCTGCTCGTCGAGGTCCTTCTTTTTCTTCTTGCCCACCGCCCGGCGCATCAAATCGGCTTCGGCCGCTGTATAGCCGGCCAGCTCCTGGGCGATGCGGATGATCTGCTCCTGATAGACGATGATCCCGTAGGTGTCCTTCAGGATCGGCTCTAGCGTCGGATGCGCATAGGTGACCTCTTCGCGGCCATACTTGCGATCGATATAGGAGCCGATATAGTCCATCGGTCCCGGGCGGAACAGCGCGATCACCGCGATAATGTCGCGGAACTCGCTGGGCTGCATATCTCGCAGCGTGCGGCGCATCCCCTCGCTCTCCACCTGAAAGACGCCGGTGACGTCGCCCGAGCACAGCAGCGCATACGTGTCGGGGTCATCCAGTGGGATCCCGTCGGGATCGAGGGTGATGCCCTCGGTGCGTTCGATCCAGCGGAACGTGCGGTCGAGCACCGTCAGGGTCGAGAGCCCAAGGACATCCAGCTTGAGCAGACCGATGGCCTCGACGTCCTCCATGCAGAACTGGGAGACGAGCCCATCCCCGTGGGGTGCCGGTCGTAACGGAGTGTACTGGACCAAGGGCTTGTCGGCGATCAGAATGCCAGCCGCGTGGGTGGAAAAGTTGCGGGCCACACCCTGCACCTGGATGGCAAAATCGAGCAGCTGCCGAATGTCGCGCCGGCTGGCATGCAGCTCGCGCAGCTCTGACACTGACTCGAGGGCGTTCTCGATCCGCTGTTTGGGGCCTTCTGGAATCAGCTTGGCCACATAGTCCACCTCGGCTAGGTCCATCGCCAGGGCGCGACCCACATCGCGGATGGCCGCTCTAGCCCCTAACGTGGTAAAGGTGGCGATCTGCGCCGTCTTGTCCTCGCCATAGCGCCGCACCAGATACTCGATGACCTCACCGCGGCGGTCCTCGGGATAGTCGAGGTCGATGTCGGGCATGTTGACGCGACCAGGGTTTAGAAAGCGCTCAAAGATCAGGTCCAGCCCAAGCGGCTCCAGGCTCGTAATGCCTAGCGAGTATGATACCAAGCTGCCCGGACCCGATCCTCGGCCGGGGCCCACCAGCATCTTGGCCTCGTTCTTGGCCCACTTGACCAGGTCCCAGTTGATGAGGAAATAGTCGTCAAACCCCATGGAGTGGATCACAGAGAGCTCGTGCTCCAGGCGCTCGCGGATCGTTGGAGTGACCTCGCCATAGTGCCGTCGCAGGCCCTCTTCACACAGTTGGCGCAAAAAGGTCTCGCTGGTGTGGCCTTCGGGCACCTCGAAAATGGGCAGGTGGTAGCCCTCTTGCTCGATGGCATAGTTGCACAGATCGGCCACCATGGCCGTGTTCTCGATGGCCTCGGGATACTCTGGCAGGGCTGCCATCATCTCATCGTAAGAGCGCAGGTGGTAATCTTGGCCAGACATGCGCATCCGGTCCGGATCGTTGAGCGTGGTCTGGGTCTGGATGGCCAGCAGCAAGTCTTGAGCGGCGGCGTCCTCCTTGCGCGCATAGTGGACGTCGTTGGTGGCGATGCACTTGAGGCCGAATTCGCGCGCCATGGTGGCCAGCTGCTGGTTGATCTGGAGCAGCTCTGGGATGCCGTCATGCTGCTGCAGCTCAACGTAAAAGCGATCTGCCCCGAAAAGATCCCGGTAAAAGCCCATCGCCTCGCGGGCGCCGTCGACATTGCCCTGTAGCAGCTTGGCGGGCACCTCACCAGACAGGCATGCGCTGGTGCAGATCAGCCCTTGACCGTATTCGGCCAGGGTCTGCCGGTCGATGCGCGGTCGATAGTACATACCCTCTGTGGAAGCCAGGGTCACCAGCTTGAGCAGGTTCTCATAGCCGCCCTGATCCATGGCCAACAGCACCAGATGGTAGGCCTCGCGATCGACACCCGGCTCGCGTTGCTGCATGCTGCGCGGCGCCTGGTACAGCTCACACCCGATGATCGGCTTGATCCCCTGCTCGGCGGCCGCCTGGCAGAAAGCGACCGCGGCGTACATGCAGCCATGGTCGGTTAGCGCAAGGGCCTTCTGGCCTAGCTCGGCGGCTCGCTTGCAGAGTGCCTTGGGGCTAGAGAGCCCGTCCAGCAGAGAGAACTCGCTATGGACATGCAGATGGACAAAGGAGCTCACACAATCCTCCCAAAGAAAGCGGACAGCTATGGAAACAGGAGATCGGGCCGACGAGCAGGTGCGAGGAGTCCCGCGACGGCCTCAGCATAAACGGAAGATGCCCCCCGGGCAAGCAGCCGGCGCCGCGAATTGACGCCTAGTTGGAGTCACGTACCCAAGGGAGCCGTTGACGCTGGCGGCAAGAGAAGCGGATCGGCGGTCGCGGGCCTGGGGGAGCCCCAGACGCAGCAACACCTCCTGGGGCCCAGTAGCGGGTCAGGAGGTGTTGTGAGTATCACGCCAAGCCACCCTCGAGACTTGAACTCGAAACCTGGCGCTTACGAAGCGTCTGCTCTACCGATTGAGCTAGGGTGGCACCGCCGCGCCCGAGAGCGCAGAGCGGAGCCAGTATAGCGGGGCGGCGCGCCACCGTCAAATCGGCATCGTGTCAGGCGAATAGGCCGTCTCGCAGGCCACGCAGGTAGGCCACGCTCTCCAGCGTGCTGGAGGCATAGTCGGCCTTGCCCTCATACTCGCTGACCACACCGCCCTGGTAGCCGCGATCGGCCAGCGTCGC
>DAIRUQ010000043.1:0-20785 GCA_036803245.1 Chloroflexota bacterium
TCATCCTGCCTCCCGGGCGCGATTATAGAACGAACCGCTCGCCTGACCAACACCACTAGCCTTGCGCTGAAACCGTGAGCACCCTACAATGGCCGCAGCTAGGGAGGGCTGAGTATGCAGGTCGTCGATCTCCTGAGACGCACATCGCTCTTTGGGCCGCTGACGGATGAGCAGCTGGCCCAAGTGGCGTCACTGTGTTCTGCCAAGCAGGCCGAGGCGGGCGCGGTGCTGACGCGGCAGGGCGACCTGGGAAGCGCTTTTGTGCTTGTCGAGAGCGGCGAGGCCGTCACCCACCGCATCGACGAGCAGGGCAAGCAGCGGCCGGTGGGCATGCTGGGGCCCGGCGACTCTTACGGGATCGCCTCGCTGTTCTTGGGCGAGCCCCGTGACGTGACCGTGACGGCCACAACGCCGATGCAAGTGTGGATTCTGGAGCGCCACCATCTGGACCCGCTGCTGGACAAGAGGCCCGATATCTGGGAGGACCTACGGCTCCCGGCCGACGTCCTGCAGCGGCTGGCCGATTCCCAGCAGGACTGGCTAGAGCCGGGAGAGATCGTTGTGGCCAAGACGCGGCGCCATCCCTGGGTGCTCCTCACTACCTTCCTGCTGCCCACCCTCGCTCTCGTGGCCTATAGCGCGTTGCTCATGGTCCTATCTGGTCAGGGTGCCGCCCTCACTCCGTGGACTCTCTTTGTGCTACCAGCCGTCGGGCTTTACCTGCTGAGCCTGGGCTGGGTCTATATCGACTGGACTAACGACTATTTGGCCGTGACTAACCGGCGCGTGGTGCACCAGGAACGCGTCGCCCTGCTGTACGAGTCACGTGACGAGGTCATCTTGGATCGCATCCAGAACCTCCAGGTCAGCCGTGGCTTCTGGGGCAGCACCATCGGCTTTGGTGACATCACGCTCGAGACCGCCGCACGCAGCGGGCATTTACAGTTCAGCTCTGCCCCCGACCCCGAATCGCTGCGTGACCTGATCTTTCAGGAGCAGGGACGCTTTGTGGCTGCACGTCGCGCCGCCGAACGCCGTCTGATCAAGCATAGCCTGGCCGTCAAGCTGTCGCCCGACAACCCGCCCCCCGACGAGGACGCCCTCGTCCAGGAGCCCCCCTTGGGCCAGCAGCAACCATCCGGCGATCGTCCGACCACCCGCGCCTGGCGCCTCTGGATCGGTCGCTTGCTGGGATCCGGCATCGCCCCAGACACCTTGGCGGCCGAGGACGCCTCCGTCTGGCGCAAGCACTGGCTCGCGGCCGTTGGCGCCGCTTTCCTCCCCTCTACCATGCTGTTGGCGCTGGTGCTGCTTCAGATGCCGAGCATCCGCGGCCAACTGCTGCCAGGCAGCCTCAGCAGCGACCTGCGCATCGCCACCGTCATTCTCTTTGTTGTAGCCTTGGGGTGGCTAGTCTGGGCGCTGCTAGACTGGGCCAACGACGTCTATATAGTCACCGCCGATCGGATCATCCACGTCGAGCGGCGCCCAATGCTCTTTGCCGAATCCAGGCGTGAGGCCAGCCTAGGCATGATCCAGCACGTTTCGTTGCGCATCCCACATCTCGTGGCCAACCTGCTCAACTTTGGCGACGTGATCGTCGAGACGGCTGGCCCGGGACAGTTTGCCTTTCGCCATGTGGGACGCCCTCGCGAGGTCCAACGCGAGATCTTTCGGCGGATCGAGGCACACCGCGAGACGCAGCGCGAGCGGGAGGCCACCCGCCAGCGCAGCGAGCTAACCGAATGGTTTGACGTGTTCCAAGAGATCCATGGCGGAGCCGACGCCGCGCCGCCGCCCTCAGCCTCCCTGCCCACGCCCGAAAGCGACATTTGACAAGGCCCGCGCCAAGGCGTATGGTCCCAGTTGGCTTGTGGCTGGGGCAACCCCATATCGTCTTGACAACCCCCTAGCGCGGGCCAATCCGGGAAATGGTCTCTTGCGTGGGCCACGCCCTGCGTTTCGCATCATCGCACTCTGGCTACTCCCCCGGGAGCAGCTCATCTTTGCCAGCGGAGCGCGGGTCGGTCCAGCCGCACGAAAGCACGTCGCTCGCCAATGCCATCCCGATTTCGTCTCATGCGACGAGGCGGGTTCCAACGCAGATTCTTCCTAGCCCGCAAGCGCTCGCGCGGCGGCCCGCATCACCAACGCAAGCAACGCCCGCGGGCCGTGAGCGACCAGCATTCCGGAGGGGCGGCAGCCCGGAACCGCAAGGTTCTTGGCTGCCGCCGTTTGTCTTTGCCGCTAGATCCGCCGTCGACCATCCAGTAGGCGACGCCCGTTTTCGAACAGGATGGCCCGCCGCGCCCCATCGTCCAGGTGAGCCATGAGCACGCATCCGATGGCATAGTACGGGTCAAACCACGGCAGGTCATAGCCCAGCACGATCCTCTCGGCCCCCACCCGCTCCACCATCTCCTCCAAAAGCCCCGCCACCGCATAGGCGGCCGTCAGTTCCAGGTACACGTTCGCATGCTCTTGGGCCACCCGCATGCAGGCGTCAAACTCGCCATAGCCCGAGTGCCCCGCCAAGAAGGTGATGTCGGGATAGCGCCCCGCCACCTCTTCCAGGTGTGACGGGCTGTCGTAGGGCGAGTGCCCCCACGTGTGGGTCAGCACCAGCAACTTGCGCTCGGAGGCAAAGCCGAGCGCGGCCTCATAGCCCTCGCCCGTGAGCGGGTACTGGTGGATGCTGGGGTGAAACTTGAGCCCCACAAAGGTCGGGCGCTCATCGTACAGCGCCAGCTCGCGCTCCACCTCTCGACCATAGTTCGGGTTGATCACGGCATAGCCGTACCAGCGGCCAGGATACGCCTCGGTCACCGTCGCCATCTCGGCGTTGCCCAAGCCCATGTCCACCAACGCCAGGTGCCCGCTGGAGACCATCGCCTCGACGCCGCAGCGCTCGGCAGCGGCCATCATCGCCTCTGGCGTGTGCGCCGGCATATAGATGCCTTGGTACGGCCCAAAGTGGGCATGCATGTCGACCACAGGACAGGCCTCGCATCGCCCCTCTTCCAGGAACTCTTGCACGATCTTGGATGGATTCACAGCTCGGCCTCCTCCAGCAACCGCTTCAGATTGCCGCCAGCGATGAGGGCGCGGTCTCCCTCCGAAACGGCCGCCCGCGCCAGCATCAGGCGCGGACCGCCCATGCCCCAATAGGGGTAGCCGCTCCCGTACAGCAGCCGCTCAGCGCCATAGCGATCCACCAGCTCGGCCACTCCGCCCAACAGCTCATAGCGCGAGATATCCAGGTACAGCCGCGGGTAGCGCTCCAGCAAGGGGCGGAAAAACCGATCCTCGCCCCAGGGGCCATGCCCCACCGCCACCAAGGTAAGGTCGGGATAGTCCGCCAAGACCTCGGCTATGATGTTCCAGCCCTGGCCTCGCGGCACCAACAGCGGGATCCGCCGCGTGGCGACTTCATCCAGCAGCGAGCCCATGGTGAGGCGGTTCAGGACATAGTGATGCTCTCGCGGGAACGCCCACAGCGCACGGACGCCACCGTCGCGCATCGCCTCCAGCAGGGCGTCGGCTCTACCGAGCTCTTCGGTGCATGGCGGCAACAAGGCCCAGGTGGGATGGAGCCTCGGCCTCTGGGCGACTGCATCGAGCACGAGCTGGTTACCCTGGATCGGCGAGCCGTGCGCCATGACCGCATGGTAGACCAGCGCCTCCTCGACGCCGATCCAGTCCATCTCCCGCAGCAGATCCTCGGCGTTGGCGCAGGCCACCCGCACTCCACTTGGCGGGAACCCCACCATCACGTTACAGTCCACGTACCGATCCTGGCTCGTCTGAGCTGCCATAGGCCCCCAATCACTTTCCTGCCAGACGCACGCTAGCGCGAGTATAAGCGATCGACGCCAGCTCCCCAACCCCTTTAGCCTATCCCGAGGCACTCGACAGCCTCCACGGGGTGGACTAATATAGGCGCGTCGGGTAGTTTCAGGGTATGGGGGCTGTCTTGAGCGACGCGCACGAGCAGATCTCTTTCAGAGTCGACAATCAGGTAGGGATCGTCACGGGGGGCGCCAATGGCATCGGCCGCGCCCTATGTGAGGGGCTGGCAGCCGCTGGCGCAACCGTCATCGTGGCGGATCTCGCCACCCAGCAGGGCCAAGCCCAGATCGTGGCCGACGGCATCGCGGCGAGCGGCGGGGCCGCCACCGTCGCCCAGCTAGACGTCACCTGCCTGGCTAGCATTCAGCAGCTGGTTGATCGTACCGTAAAGGCCCATGGTAGGATCGATTTCCTGGTCAATAACGCAGGCATCAACATTCGCAAGCCCGTCCTCGACTATGCCGAGAACGAATGGGACCGCATCGCCGCCGTGAATCTCAAGGGCGTGTTCTTTTGCTGCCAGGCCGTCGGGCGCCAGATGGTGCGCCAAGGCGGTGGCCGCATCGTGAACATGGCCTCACAGCTCGCCCAGGTGGCCATGGCCGAGCGCTCCATCTATGCCATCACCAAGGCGGGCGTAGCGCAGCTTACCCGCGCGTTTGCGCTAGAGCTTGGCCCCCACGGCGTGGCCGTCAACGCCGTCGGTCCGACCTTTGTCTCCACGCCGTTGACCACCAGCATGTTTACAGACCCCAGCTTTGTCCAGGAGAACCTGCCCAAGATCCCGTCGGGGCGCTTTGGCACCCCCCGAGATGTGTTGGGGGCCGTGCAGTTTCTGCTCTCGCCAGCCGCCAGCTTGATTAACGGACACACGCTGCTGGTCGATGGCGGCTACACTAGCCACTAGGAGGCGCCAACGATGTCCCACCCATTCCCAAACCTGCCGCTAGACCGCGCCCAGCCCGACGCCCAGCGCTTTATCGATGTGATGATGGGACGCACGGCCGCCGAGCGACCTCCGATGATCGAGTACCTGGTCGACGCAACGCTGCTCCAGCCCATCGTGGAGGACCTGCTGGACCGTACGTGGGTCGACCCGCAGCCGAGCGATCGGCCCAGCGTTGAGCGCTACCTCGACAACCAGATCGCAGTGTGGCGCGGGCTGGGCTATGACATCGTGCGCTATGAGGAGTCGTTGCCCTTTGTCGAGACCAACGTGGTCGGAGCGGATCACACCTCCGTCCATGGCACCCGCACCTGGCGAGATCAACACAAGGGCGCCATTGCTAGCTGGGAGGATTTCGAGGCCTACCCTTGGCCCCAGGTGACCGACGAGACGCTGGCCAACTATGCCTATCTCAACGACCATCTCCCCGAGGGGATGGGCCTGATTTGCTGCCACGCGGGCGGGCCGTATGAGCATCTCGCCGCCATCTTTTCGTACGAAGGGCTCTGCCTGGCGCTCTATGATGCGCCCGACCTGGTAGAGGCGGTGGCGCAACGCATCGGCGAGCTGGCGTACGAGGTGTACCGCCAGCTGGTCGAGCTGGATCGCGTGGTGGCGATCTTTCCTGGGGACGACATGGGCTTTCGTACCAGCACCCTGCTGCCCCCCGACGACCTACGGCGCTATACGCTGCCTTGGCACCAGCGCTATGCCCAGCTGGCCCATGAGCACGGCCTGCCCTACTTTTTGCACTCCTGCGGCAACATCATGGGCATCATGGAAGACCTGATCGACGACGTGGGGATCGACGCCAAGCACTCTTTTGAGAACGCCATCCTGCCCGTGGAAGAGTTCCAAGCTCGCTACGGTAACCGCATCGGCGTCTTGGGCGGCATCGATGTGGACATCCTGAGCCGCTTTCCCGCCGACGTCGTGCGCCAAGAAGTGCGGCGCATCATCGACATCTGCCATCCCCGCGGGCGCTACGCCATCGGCTCAGGGAACTCGATCCCCAGCTATGTGCCGCTGGAGAACTATTTGACGATGCTGGACGAGGCACAGCGCTAGCTGCTCTGCTCGTCCTGTGACCACAAGAGGAGGTTACGCATGAAGGGTGTCGTCCTGGCAGGCGGCCTGGGGAGTCGTCTCTATCCCCTCACCTATGCCACCAACAAGCACCTGCTTCCGGTTTACGACCGCCCCATGATCTATTACCCGATCCAGACCTTGGTGCAGGCGGGGATCACCGAGGTGATCGTCGTCACGGGGGGGGCTTTTGCTGGCGACTTTTTGCGGGTGCTCAAGAACGGCAAGGATCTGGGGCTGCGCCATCTGGAGTACGCCTATCAGGAGAACGAGGGCGGCATCGCCCATGCTCTGTCTCTGTGCGAGGACTTTGCCGACGGCGGCAGCCTGGCCGTTATCCTGGGCGATAACACCACCGACGCCGATATCAGCGTACCCGTTCAGTCGTTTTCCGAAGGGGCCACCGTGTTCCTGCGGCGCGTCCCCGATCCTGAGCGCTTTGGCGTGCCCGTTTTCGACGCCACCGATCCCGCCAAGATCGTGGCAATCGAGGAAAAGCCCGCGCAGCCCAAGAGCCCCTATGCCGTTACAGGCCTCTACCTCTATGACGCCCGCGTGTTCGAGTTCATACGCAGCATCGAGCCCTCCAAGCGGGGCGAGCTAGAGATCACCGACGTGAACAACCGGTACGTCCAGGCTGGCAAGCTGCGATGGGCCGAGCTTGACGGCTTCTGGTCCGATGCGGGCACCTTTGACAGCCTGTTCCGCAGTAGCGCCTACTGGGCCCGCAAGAGCAGCCAGCTGTCGTGGGATCAACTCGTGCCACAGAACGGCTAGCTGGCAAGGCAATCTCGATCTGTTTCCGTGTCGACACCGACCATCCAAAGGAGAATCACCATGAGCAGCTTTGACAGTGGACCCAAACCCAAGATCGCCGTCGTCACGGGAGGCCACCCCTTTGACGTGCCCGCGTTCCGTGACCTGTTCCAGGGTATGACGCGGATCGAGGCCTACATCCAGCATATGGAGGACTGGGTAGCCGACTCTGCCCGCATCCGCAGCCTCTATGACGCGGTGGTCTTTTACCACATGTACCGCGAGACGCCCGACGATGCCACCCGCATCGCCCTGGAAGGCTTGGGCCAATCGGACAAGGGCGTGGTGGTGCTCCACCATGCGCTCCTGAGTTGGCCTGATTGGAAGCTGTGGACCGATCTGACTGGCCTGCCTCGCCGCGGCGACCTCAAGCATGCGCCGAACCAGACCGTCGAGACGCAGATCGCCGAGGCCGACCACCCCATCACCGAGGGGCTCGCCGCGTGGAACATGGTGGATGAGACCTACCAGACGCCAGAACCCGATGAGGCTTCCCAGGTGCTCCTGACTACGGACCATCCCAAGAGCATGCGCGTCCTCGCCTGGACCCGCACGCTGGGCAACGCCAGGGTATTCTGCTATGCCTCTGGGCACGACGAACGCGCCTGGACGGAGCCTGGGTTCAAGCACGCCCTGCTCGAGGGCATCCTGTGGTCAACGGGCAAGCTCTGGCCCTAGGGCGCTGGGCGCAGTGCCCATACTGGCGTCCCGTAACCGACGCGACATAGGAGGTGACCCTTGTACCGCACTCTAGCGCCCGGCGCTATCGGTGTCCAAGTGCCCTTTCCCGAGGCGGTAGCTCTGGCCGCCCGTCACGGGTTTGAGGGCATCACGGTGGACTATGGCCTCATCGAGCGAATGGGTCTCGACGAGGTCCGCCGGCTCTTGGATCAGCACGCGATCCGCCCGGCCATCACCGGCCTGCCGGTGCGCTTCCGCGACGACCTAGCGACCTTTGAGAGTGATATGGCCGCCCTGCCGCCGGTGGCCCAGGCCCTGGCGGACCTCGGCTGCACCCGCGCATCCTCCTGGTTCCCGCCTTTTCACGAGACCCTCGGCTATGACGAGCAGTTCGCCTTGATGCGCGAGCGGCTGGCCATCTTGTGCGACGCCATCGCCCCGTATGGCCTGCGCTATGGGCTAGAGTTCATCGGCCCGGCTACTTTTCGCCGCGACAAGCCCAACGTCTACATCCACGATCTACCGGGCTTGCTCGAGCTGATCGAGGCGATCGGTCGCGACAACCTGGGCGTACTGTTGGATGCCTGGCACTGGTACACGTCGGGCGGCACCGCCGAGGACCTAGATCGACTCACCGACCAGTTGGTGGTAGTGGTGCATGTGAACGATGCGCCGGCCGGCATCCCGCTAGAGGAGCAGATCGATCAGGTCCGCGCGCTGCCCGGAGAGACCGGCGTGATCCCGCTGGAGACGTTCATGGGGGCCCTGGCCAAGATGGGCTACACTGGCCCCGTCATGGTGGAACCGTTCTCGGAGCGGGTACGGCAGCTCGACCCGGAGCAGGCCGTCGCCGAGACGGCCCGCGCTCTGGAGAGCATCTGGCCAGCTAGCTGAACGAGCATCGCCAAGGGAGGGCGCCCGCTGCTGCGAGCGCCCTCCCCTGATGCCAGCGGCTAGGACCAGGTCAGCGTGGGGCTCGCGAATAGCTCCAGCTCGTTCCCATCTGGATCCACAAAGAACGCTACGCGGAGATCCCCCACCGACTTGGGCTCGACGGTAAAAGTTACGCCCCGATCCCGCAGCTCACGATAGGTGGCGTCCACGTCCTCCACCTCAAAGGCCAGATGAATCAGGCCAGCCTGCGGCTTGGCCAAGCTCTCGGGATCTGCGCCGCCCATCAACTCGATGGTGGTCCCGCCGATCCCCAGAAACTCGATCTCTTTGCCGGGTATCTGCCCCATGACGGGCAGCTCTAGTACCTCGGTATAGAATTGGCGCGCCCTGGCATAGTCGGTGACCCTGAGCGCGATGTGATGCGACCTAAGGTTGATCTTCATGCTTGCTCCCTTTCGAAAACCCCCACTGGCGAGCCGCGGCGGATGACGTTTGACACGAACCCGCTGCAACCCTAGACTCGGCTCCATGATGGCTGACACAGAACAGACACAACCGAATAACGGCTCCCTCTGGCAGGGCCTCGATCTTTCGGGCGTGACGGTCGCCGTGGGCGCCGGCTCTGGCCGCCTGTTGGCATCGCTGGCTCAGGAGATCGCCGACGCCGGCGGCACCCTCCTCGTGACCTCCTGGGAGCGCTCCAGCCTGCAGATGTTGCAGTCACAGGCCCAGATGAGCGTGTGCCAGGCCCAAATGCAGCACCTACCCCTGCGGTCGGAAACGGCCGACTTGGTCCTTTACATCGGCACCCTGCGCGACGTACCTACAACGCACCTACAAGCCACCCTGACCGAGCTGTGGCGGGTGCTGTTACCCGGTGGCCGCTTTCGCATCGCCGATCTGGTCGAGCCCACCGACATGCCCTACAACGCGGCTTGGCGCCAGCGCAACGACATCTCTCGCACCCTGGGGCGGCTCATGGATCGCCCAGTATCCTTGGCGGTCGACCTCAAGGCAACGGCGCTAGCGTTGCGGCGGCTAGGCTTTGAGGACCTCCAGGTGGCCCTGCTCCCCGGCGCCGGCCTCACCGACCAATGGCTGGAAGAGACCGTCAACGCCCTTCGGGGCCTCGCCGCCCGCCTGGTGGATATCCACGACCGACGGCTCCTCATCGATGAGAGCCTGCCGCGCCTGGTGGACGCCTACGCCCAGGGTGACCAGCGCGCGGCTGAGCGGTTCGTCCTTAGCGGCTACAAGCCCGGCGACCTGACGCTGCAGATGGAGCTCCGGCCCGACGAATCCGTCTGAACGGCGGCGCTACTCGGGCCGCACGGCGATGACATCGATCTCGATCGGGATCAAGAGGTCCGACTGCACCGTCGTGCGCGCAGGGAACGGCTCGGTAAAGAACTCGCGGTAGACCTGGTTGAACGTGGCAAAGTCGGCCATGTCACGCAGATACGCATGAACCTTGACCACATCGGCCATGCTGGCGCCGGCGGCCTCGACGATCACCTTGACGTTCTCGAGCGTCTGGCGAGCGGCTGCCTCGAACGTGTCTGGCATCTCGCCCGTTTCGGGATTGGATGGCCCCTGCCCCGACACAAAGACAAGCGTTCCCTGACAGATGATGGCATGCGAATAAGGGCCCGCCGGCGCGGCGCCCTTGGCTGCGGTGATCTGCTTTCTCACGGGTGCACCTCCTACACTGTGGCGATTCGAGCTAACGGGGTGGATTCTACCACCTCTGGCCACCCCTCGCAACGGTGCACGCTTTGACCCCAACCGCCCTGGGCCATAGAATCTAGGCAAACCGATAGCAGTACTGATAGTGTTCGTCGGAAGCGGCCCATCCGTCCCTTGGCCGCGGATAAGGAGATCATCATGGGTGCACGCGTTGCTGTGCTACGTACCCAACCTGAGACCGTCTTGCAGGATTACGACCGGCTGTTCGACCTGGCCGACGCGCGGGACCACCTTCCGGAAGACACTACGGTCATCCTCAAGGATAACATTTCGTGGCACTATCCCTTTCCCGGAGCCAACACCACGCCCTGGCAGCTGGAGGGAACCATCCTGGCCCTCAAGAGCCGCGGTTATGACAAGCAGGTCTGCGTTCAGAACAAGACTGTGGTCATCGACACCTTCAAGGGCGAAGACCTGAACAACTATGTGCCGATCTTTCGGCGGCACAACATCCCGGTGCTGTACAACTTTCGCGATACCGATATGCGTTGGGTGCCCTATGAGCCCAAGACTGAGCTGAGCGTGCTGCCGCGCATCTATCCCAAAGGGATCCACCTGCCCGACTTTTTTCCTGGCAAGAGCATCGTGCACCTCCCCACCGTCAAGTGCCACATTTACACGACGACCACCGGCGCCATGAAGAACGCCTTTGGCGGCCTCCTCTCGACCCATCGCCACTATACCCATTCCTGGATCCACGAAACGCTGGTGGACCTGCTCAAGATCCAGCGCGACATTCACCCAGGCATCTTTGCCGTCATGGATGGCACCACGGCCGGCAACGGCACCGGCCCCCGCATCATGAAACCCGAGATCAAGAACGTGATCCTCGCGAGCGGCGACCAAGTGGCCATCGATGCCATCGCTGCCAAGATGATGGGCTTTGACCCCATGGAGATCGGCTATATCAGGCTGGCCCACGAGCAGGGTCTGGGCGTCGGCCGCCCCGAGGAGATCGAGGTAGTCGGCGACGATATCTCCGGTGAGGACTGGGGCTTTGAGATCGGGATGAACTTTCACCGCATGCTTGGTTGGCTCTCCTGGTACGGCCCCACCAAGTGCCTCCAGAAGCTCTTGTTCCACACGCCGCTAGTGCATCCCACATCCTTTGTGTCCGAGGCGTACCATGACTATTTCCGGTGGCCTCTTAAGGAACGTCATGTGTACGAGCGGTGGCGCCAAGAGACGCCATGGGGACGCCTCTTTTCCACCTATCTGGACCGTGGTCACTTGACCTAGCCGCCCGTCAGGGCGTCCAGACCATGGTGAGCACCTCGCGCTGAAAGCCGAGGTCGGCCAACCACCCCTCCGCATCCGAACCAACCGGCGGGCGGTCGTTCCAGGAGGCCACCCGCACCCGCCGCGGTTGGCTACAGCGCCCGCCCGGTTCGATCAGATGCCGCCGCAGCGCCATCACAGCGAGGGCCGTGTTCTCGTCTCGAACCTCTGGCGCGTACCAGCGTTCGCCCCCGTCTTCATAGGCCAGGGTGGGCACGCCCCCACGGAACACGGCATAGTTGGAAGCGATCCGCGCCAGGCGAGGCGGCGACCAGCCCAACGACTGATCGCCTAGACCAAGGTTGAAGGCCGGGTCGCAGGCGTTCAGCACCACCAGATGCTCATCGTTGATCCTCTCGGCCGTCGCGCGCAGCGATTCGAGCGCCTCGGGCAGGGCATACTGCAATCCGGAATGCCCGCTCACGAAATAGCCCCGGCGCACCTGGCCACGCAACTCCATCTGCGTGAGCTGTGTCACCGCCTCTTGCCAGGCCCCCGTCAGCGCCTCGGCCTCCAGTGCCTCTCGCGAGAGTACACCATGCCGGTTCAGCCAGGCCATCACCCGAGCCGCCGCGCACTCGACGGGATCGCGCCTTGGGCCCATGATGCCGAACCCTGCCATCAGCCGCCAGCGTCCCGATGGCAGGAGCGCTGCGGCCGCTTGGCTGGAGGCCCGCAGCCGTTGACGGCGCGTGGGCCGCCGCCGCGCCATGGCAGAGTCCCGCTCCTCACGCCATGCCGCCAGATCCCGCGCCAAGCTGCTGGAAGCCGCGATCCCATCACCTTGATCGGACACAGGCGCCTCCAGCAACCACCAGAGAGCCTCCACCGACTCGCAGGTAACCCGACCGGCGGCGGCCAGCGATCGCAGGGCGGCCACCAGGCGAGGGGACCCCCACCCCAGCCCATCGCAGAGCTCGTGAGCATGGGCGGCGCCCTCTGCCCGCAGAAAAGCCTCCAGCTCGCGGGCGTCATCCGACCGGTCGGGCGCATCCTCCTCGCCCGCCTCTTGCGCCAGCCAGACGCCCCCCTGGCCACGCGGCACAAAGGCCACCCGTGCCTCGGACGGCGAACCCGCCCCGCCCTCCAGGGCCCAGTACCACTCGCCTTCTCGGCAGAGATCCTCCAGCAACGCCTCCGGCGCCTCCCTCTGGCGGAGCCGCAGCAGATCGCCTCGCCAGACTGGGGCCGGGGCTCGCCAGGCCGCCAGCTGGCGCAGCGTCGCCTCCAGCCCACCTCGCCCCTCGCGACGCGTCTCTGGATGCGCTCCCGTCCAGCGCTGCAGGAACAGGGCATAAGCTCGCCCATCCACCGGCTGAACCTCGCGCCGCAGGAGCTGCAGCGTGCGACGATGCAGTCGCTCCAGCACCTTCCGGTCGCAGAGCTGCTCGCGCGAGACGCCGGGCGCGATTCTCCCCCGGACGAGCGTGCCCTGTTCGAGGAGCGCCTCGGCTACCGCCTCCGCCTCGTGGCTAGGCAGCGCGTATCGCCGGGCGAACGTGGAGAGATCAAAGGGCCCATGGGTGCGGGCATGGGCGCGCAAGAGCGCCTCGCGAGCCTGCTCGCGCGGTCGTTCCGGTCCCGCCACCGCCGCAGCGGCCTCCGAAAGGGCAATAGGCTTCACAGCTAGCCCATCGCGGTAGCGCCAGTAATCCTCCAGCGCCACCCAGGCCTGCCGCAGGTCGTCGCCGCTGCCCCACTCGAGCGCCAACACCCGTTCGTCGGCAACCAACTCCTTCAGCCAGCCCTGCCAGGGACCGCGAACTCGCTCCTCCAGCTCGGCAGCGGTCAGATCGCCGAGCTCGCGAAACAGCAGCACCATCTCCTCGGGCGTTCGCGGACTAGAGTCAGCCCCCCTGCGCTGAAGCTGGTCTTCTACCTCCGCCACCGCCTCGGGCCGCAGGAGGTCGACCAGCGTCTCGTCTGCCAACAGGTCGGCCAGCACCTCGCGGTTGACGGCCAGCGCCCGCATCTGCTGCTCGGCCCGGGGCAGATCGTCCTCGTAGATGCCCACCGCCGCAAAGTCGTGCAGCAGCGCCGCCGAGACCGGCGAGGGCACCACCGTTTCGGCTGTCACCACGCGCAGCTTGCCCTGTCGCACGCCCTCGAGAACGGCCATCATGGCATCGAGATCGAGCACGTCGTGCAAGCAATCGCGGAACGTCTCGGTGACCAGGCAAAAGTCCGGATAGCCCAGAACTGCCGCCAGGAGGTCCTTGGCACGGAGCCGCTGCAGCCAAAAGGGCGTACGTCGTCCGCCCTTGAGCCCCGGCAACATCAGCGCGCGCGCCGCATTCATCCGGAACTGGGCGCCGAACAGCGCCGTCCCCGGGAGCTCGGCCAAGAGCCGCTCACGGGCTTCCTCCGGCCCCAGTGCCTTGACCAGGTCGGCCGGCAGCTCCCCCTCGCCTGCCGGTAGGCGGAACAGGATCCCGTCGTCGTTCACCTGGCACTCTGGCGAGACTCCCAGGCGCTCCCGCATGGCACTGGAGAGCGCCATGGCCCAGGCCCGGTTCACGCGTGCACCGTAGCAACTGTGGATCACCATCCGCGCGTCGCCCAAGGCGTCGTCGAACGTCTCCACGACCACGGTATCATCGGCAGAGATGGCTCCCAACGCGTCCAGTTGGTGGCGCACATATAGGATGGCGTTGCGAGCCGAAGCCTCGTCCAGGGCGCTGGCCCGATCCAGCCACCGGATGACTCTGTCGGCCTCTCGGGGCCAAGGGGCCACCAGGTCATCGGGGAGAGGGGGCAGCGCAGCTACCAACTCAGCCAGCTCACGACGGAATCGTCCGTAGCGCTGGCCGCCATAGTAGCTGCGGTGAGGCAGTTCACCCCGCCAAAAGGGCATCCTCGGCATGCTGCCGGCGGCAGCCACCACGGTGACCCGGTTGTCGTCTATGCCGATGGCGCGCCAGGTGGCACTTCCTAGGGTGAACACATCACCGACGCTGGTCTCATAGACAAACTCTTCGTCCAGGGTCCCCAAGCTGGTCTCGCCATCAGCCAGCACCACTCGGAACTGCCCACGGTCCGGGATGGTCCCGCCATTGGTGGTGGCGAGCATGCGCGCGGCCGGCAGCCCACGGATGACGCCCTGCACCCGGTCCCAGCCGATCCGAGGCCGAAGCTGCTCCAGCGTCGCCCCGCCATAGCCTCCCGAGAGCATGGCCAGCACGCCCTCAAAGGCCTTGCGTGAGAGATCCTGGTACGGGTACGCCTGGCCAACCAGGCGGTACAGAGCGTCCTCATCTAGATCGTCCATGGAGGCCATGGCCACCACGTGCTGAGCCAGCACATCCAGGCAGTTCCGCGGCGTATACTGGGGCTCGATGTCAGCCTCGAGCATGCCTCGGGTCACGGCCGCCAGATCCAGCAGATCCTCCCGGTGGGTCGCGAACAGCCGCCCGATGCTGGTCTGCCCAACCAGGTGGCCCGACCGCCCCACCCGCTGCAGTCCACTGGCCACACTGCGCGGAGACTGGAGCTGGACCACACAATCCACCGAGCCAACATCGATCCCCAGCTCGAGCGAGCTGGTAGCCACCAACGCCGGCAGTTCGCCCTCTTTGAGTTCGCGCTCCAGACGGTGACGCACCTCCCGAGAGACGCTGCCATGGTGCGCCTGGAAGGGTCCCCGATCCTGGCCGGTGCCGAACATGCCGATGCCTTTCACCACGCCATCGACCAGGAGGGCCTCGTGCGAGCCTGGAGGCCCTTCCTCGTTCTGCTCGTAGGCGTACTGCGCGTTAAGTCGGTCGGCAGCCCTCTCAGCCGCTCGTCGGCTGTTGGCAAAGACCAGCGTGGTGCGATGCCGCATGATCTCGCCCAGCACCTGGGGCACCAGCGCCGGCCATATGGATCCGCCCGGCAATCGCCGCAGATCGGCCACTGGCGTGATCACACGGAGCTCCATCCGCTTGGAGACTCCCGCGTCGATGATCCGCACGGGGCGGGGTTGCGCCTGAGCCTCGGGGCCGTCGGTCCGCACCTGCCCGCCCAGAAATCGCGCCACCTCTTCTAGCGGACGCTGCGTGGCCGACAGGCCGATGCGTTGCAGCGGCGCCTCGGTGCGGGCATCCAGCCGCTCCAGGCTCAAGGCCAGGTGCACCCCTCGCTTGTTGCTGTACACGGTGTGGATCTCGTCCACGATGACGCTCCGGGCGCTCGCCAGGATGGCAGACGCGCGCGGCGAGGTGAGCAACAAGTAAAGGGACTCGGGCGTGGTGATCAGAATGTGCGGTGGCTCGGTGACCATACGCCGTCGGGCGGATTGCGGCGTATCGCCGGTGCGCACGGCCGTACGGATGCGAGGCAACGGGCGCCCCATGGCGCGAGCACGCTTTCTGATACCCGCCAGGGGCTCGCGCAGGTTGCGTTCGATATCGTTGTTCAGCGCCTTGAGCGGTGAGACGTACACGATCTGGACGCCGACCAGATCAGGAGTACGCTCCAACTGCTCGGCCAACTGGCTGATACCCCAGAGAAAGGCCGCCAGCGTCTTCCCAGAGCCGGTCGGAGCCAAGATCAGGGTATGCTCTCCGCCCTGGATGGCGGGCCAGCCCAGTCGCTGCGCCGGCGTCGCCTCACCAAAGCGCTCCTGGAACCAGCCGCGTACTGCCGGATGGAACCCTCGCAGGACCGAATCGCTCATCACGCCATCCTCCGACGATCAGTATTCCCTCGCCAGCGGCCAATGTGTCCCGTCGCTTGGCTATGCTATAATAGGCCACGTGGTCTGACAACCAAGCAGAGGAGCGTCAACATGCAAGCCAAGTCTGGAACGATGCGCACCATCGGCATCGCCCTAGTAGCCATCGTACTCGTCGTTATCGTGTTCTCGAGCTACACCATCGTCGATCCCGGTCACCGCGGCGTGGTAGTGATGCTCGGCCGGGTCGAGGACACGGTTCTGGGCGAGGGCTTTCACCTCATCCTCCCGCCCGTCGTCCGCCAGGTTATCCAGGTAGACGTGCGCACGAAAAAGATCGAGATCGCGGCCGAGGCCGCATCCATGGACCTGCAACTGCTCCAGGTGCGCGGCATCTTGAACTATCACGTGGATCCCCAGGGAGTGAACCGGCTGTACCAAGAAGTGGGCAGCGACTATGAGAACATCGTGATCGTGCCGGCGATGCAGGAGGCCATCAAGGCCGCCACCGCTCAGTACCGGGTGGAGAACATCTTGGTGCAGCGCGCCGAGATCCGTGACAAGATCGTCACCGACATGCGCGAGCGTCTGGCACGCACGCACGTTGTCGTCGACGCTTTTTCCCTGGCTGACGTGGCCTTTTCGGAAGAGTTCGACCGGGCTATCGAACAGAAACAGGTCGCCGAGCAGCAGGCCCTCCAGAAGCAGTACGAGCTACAGTCGGCCGAGCGCGATGTAGAGATTCAGCTCGCACTGGCCGAGGGCGAGAAAAAGGCCGCCATCATCGCGGCGGAGGGACGTGCAGCAGCTCGACGCCTCGAAGCCGAGGCGGAGGCAGAGGCCCTGAACCTGATCGCGGCCCAGCTACGCAACAACGAGGCGCTGATTCGATACGAGTGGGCCACGCGCCTATCGCCGAACGTCAACACCATCCTCTTGCCTGCCGAACAGGCGATCATTCTGGATAGCGATACACTCAGCCGTTAGGTCAGACACGATGGGTGGAGGCGTCAACATGACGTGCCTCCACCCATCATTTTCGGCGCCGCTTCACACCTCCTTGACGCATCGCGAGACACCAGCCACAATAGGGCCGGCGCATAGTTTGGAGAGAGGTCGCTTTGATTGGATACTGGTTGGTCGGCCAAGGCGCCCAGGAACCGGAGAGGCACCGCGGCGCCGCGCTGGACCTACACGCTCGGCTGCCCAAACGCGGTTGGAGGCTGGTGTGGGGCACCGCCAAGATCCCCACGGGCATCGCCTTGCAGATGCCTGAGGAGGCCGTGGTGCGGGTTACGGGGCGCAGCGGAGGCTTTTTGCGCGGCATCCTGGTGCACGATGGCCTGGTAGAGTCCGAGTTCAACGGCAACGAGGTCTGCGCGCTGATCTATTGCCCCTGGCCCCGCATCATTCGGCACGGACAGCGCATCGCTCAGATGTGGGCGCTAGCCATCGACCGCAATGCCTTTCGTCTGTTGGATGCTACGCCCAGCCAGGCCGCCGAGGCCAAAGGCGGCTTTGGCTCGACGGGACTCTAGCGTATTGTCAGAGGGTGGCTTGGGGGCTCGTGCCCTCGCGTGGATGGTAGAGTGTCAATGAAGGGCCTACGTCAGTTCCTGTTGCGCGTGCAGAGAGCGGTCCAGGAGCACCGCCTCGCTGTGTGGAGTGGTCTCATCGGGTTGGTGTGGCTTCTTACCATCATCGCCCTGGTACAGATGGCCGCGAGGCCCGACCGCTACGCCAGCGATGAGGTCGCTCTCGATAGCATTGGCCTGCCGGGTATCACCCTCCAGATCACCCACCCCACCCGCTTGAGCCCGGACACCGACCGAACCAATCCGCGCCTCATGACCATTCGGGCGCGTGCGGAGGACTCGGACTCGGTGGTGCCGCTGCTCCTCGCGCTGCCGATTCCCGATCGATCGCTGGCCTTTGTCGATCGGGCCGGCAACCACGTGCCCGATGAGATCGAGATCACGCCCGGCCATCCGGCTGCCATCCCCTACGACCTCTGGCTCTCGCACGAGGGCGCCCAAGTCCGTGGGGGGCCAGGCACGCCCCACACCATCAGAATCGTGCCCGTGATCCAGCACGAAGGCCTTCAGGCCCAGCTCCCCGAGCTAGCCATCTCGATCCGCCTGGAGAGCTCTGGGCGAAGGGCCCTGCGTGAGATGGCCACGGCGCTGATCCGCTATCTGACGCCAGCGTTGGCGCTGGCCCTGCTGATCGCTGCCACCGGCGTACTTTTCGGGCGATTCCAGCGAAGCCGCCTCGCTGAACGCGAGGCCAAACTTGCAGAGCGGTACCGACAGCTGTCGGAGCATGTCCGGCTCGAGCAATGGCGGGCGGCCCGCGCTTGTCTCGACGACATCCGCCTCGAGCGACCCAGCTACCGCGACGTAGAGCGCATCGACGCCATCGTCAGCGCCGCCGAGACAGCCGCCTGGCGTCGTAGTCAGCTTTACCGCACCGGCGTCGAGGCCTACCGTGAGCGCGATTGGCCCACCGCCGTAAATGCCTTTCACACGATCGAGCAAGAGACGCCCTACTATCGCGATGTGGCTTTTCTCCGGCGCACGGCTAGCCTCTATGCTGATCTCCGCAGTCGCGACCGCTCGCGGCGCATCGCTGCTGCCGCCGCTCTGGGCAAGATTGCCGATCTGATCGACTATGGCCCCTTGGTTGAGGCTCTCGGCGACCGCAGTGACGCCGTGAGCCAAGCCGCCAAGGAAGCCTTTGCCGAGATCGGCGTTCAGGCCTTTGACGCCCTTGTCTCGGCCCTGGCGCATCGGAGTCCGGCCGTGGTCGGCGGGGCGTATGATCTGTTGCGAGACATGGGACACGATGTGCGCGAGGACCTGCTCACCGCCCTACGCAGCGCCGATCCTCGCATCACGCGGCCGGTCGCCAGTCTGCTGGCGCGGCTCGGCGCTCGTGAAGAGCTGGCCCAAGCCCTCCTGTGGAGCGAGCCCGAGCACCACGAGGGCATCGTGGTGGCGCTCCAGCACGAGGGTATTGCGTCCACCGGCGCGCTGGTCACGGCCCTCTGCGAGGCCCCTCCGGGCCGCCGCCAGACCGTAGTGAACGCGCTGGCTGCTCTCAAGACCAGCGCCGATATCGGCCGGCGGTTGGAGGAGGCTGCGCGCTCAACGCGTAGTCCCAAAGAGCGCATGCTGATCCAACGGGCCGTCGAGGCCCCGCCCAGCCCCTTTGTGGGAGCCGCCCCCGCGGGCCCGAGCCCTGTGCCGGCCGAGCTCGAAGCGCCCAATGAACAGCCTCGCGTGATTGCAGAGAGCGAATGAACGCCGCGGCAGCTAGAAAGGACCGCCCCATGGCGAGAATCCTGGTTGTGGACGACGAAATCCAGGTGCTACAGATTCTGAGCAAGTTCCTGACCGCCGAAGGCCATGCGGTCGATTTGGCGCTGGATGCCGACACGGCGTTGACTATCCTCGATGAGCACACCCCCGATGTGATCCTACTGGACGTGATTATGCCCAAGATGGATGGTTTCGAGCTCTGTCGACTCATTCGCGAGCGCAGCGCCCTCTCGCATGTGCCGGTGCTATTCCTGACCGGAGCCGGCGGCATCGAGAGCAAGATCGATGGCTTTGAATCAGGCGGCGACGACTATGTGGTCAAGCCGTTTGAGCCGCGCGAGCTGGCACTCCGGATCGAGGCGCTGCTACGTGCGGCCAGGCGCTATAGCGCCCCGGTGATCGAATGCGATGACATCACCCTGTATCCTGATAGCGGCACGGCCTGCGTGAACGGCGAGACCGTGTCGCTCACGCCCGTCGAGTTCGACCTGCTATCCTTCTTGATCAGAAACCGCGGCCAGGTCGTGCCAGCACGCACGCTGCTCACCGAGGTATGGGGCTATCCCAGTGGTGTGGGCGACCCCAGCCTGGTCCGAACCCACATCATGAACCTTCGCCGCAAGATCGAGCAGGATCCAGAGAACCCCTCTTTGGTCCGTACCGTGCCTCGGCACGGTTACACCGTCTAGGCTGCGCCTCCAGCTGCCACGGACGCGCCTGCCCCCTGCACCCCTACACGGGGTATTTACAGCACTTTCATGAGCCATCGACGCAACTCGACTATACTGGGGTATAGAGGTCGGCGCGCCCTACGCAGCCCTATGCAGGAGAGTGGCGAGCAGCGCTCATGGATCATCGATCTACTCTGCCGCAAGAACAATCGGCCAGCCACATCGAGATAGCAGCGAACGATCAACGCGCCCCACGGCGCGTGCTTGTTGTTGACGACGACGACGGGGTTCGTCGGCTGCTTCAGCGTGCTATCGAGCAGCTAGGATGCCAGGTCAGCGCCGCATCGGATGGTCGGGAAGCCCTTGAGGCCTTGCGGCAACGCCCTTATGACCTCATGATCACCGACCTCCGCATGCCGAACATGGATGGCACGTCGCTGGTGCACGCCTGCCGATCGCAGTTTCCGTTCACGGGCATCATGGTGGTGACCGGCTTTGGCACCATCGAGAGCGCCGTCGAGGCGCTCAAGATGGGGGTCGACGATTATCTCACCAAGCCACTGGTGCTGACAAGCCTCAAGGAAAAGGTCGGCGCCTTTTTTGCGGACCGAGACGAGGCCGACCGTGCCACGCCGGGCCCTACCATCGAGCCTCTCGTCGCCCTGAGCAATCTGCTGACCGGGCAGCTGGGCCTCTATGACTTGGCCTATGCCATCCTCGAGCTGATCCGCCGCGCGATGAGACCCGCCACCGCCCAGATCTCCGTCTTTGGGATCGAGGGACAAGAGGATCTGGCTTTTGCCGTCGGCCCTCCGCTGGATGGCGCCAGGCCTCTGGCTCAAGC
>DAIRUQ010000043.1:20885-24459 GCA_036803245.1 Chloroflexota bacterium
AGATCACCCTCTCTGCCGTGCGAACGCTCTTTGCGGCCATCGGCACCTATGACCGCTACACCCATGACCACTCGGAACGAGTCGCACAGATCGCGGACCAGCTCGCCAAAGCGGCTGACGTCTCGCCAGCTGACCGCGAGACTATCCGGATCGCCGGCCTCTTGCACGACATCGGCAAGCTGGGCGTCGAGGACTCTACCCTCCACAAGACCGACGCGCTGGACGAGTCCGAGCTCGATCGGATTCGGCTTCATCCCCGGATGGGCGCTCGCATCCTCGCGGACATGCCGGCCTTTCAGCATATCACCCCGCTGGTAGAGCACCACCACGAACACTGGGATGGTAGCGGCTATCCGGACGGGCTGCGAGGGAGTGAGATCCCGCTCGGAGCTCGCATCCTGGCGATCGCCGATAGCTACGACTCGATGGTCTCCGACCGCCCTTACCGCGCAGCCATGACGCCCCAAGAGGCCCGGCTCCAGATCCTGGAATGCGCCGGCAGCCAGTTCGATCCGGAACTAGCCCGGCTGTGGGCCAGCATCGTCGTCTGAAACCGCGGGCAGGCTGCCTATGCCGAACGATGACGCTTGCTTGGCAGCAGTGCAGAACCCGGGCTGCTCTGAATGGCATCGGAGGACGGCCGCGCGACGGCCACAGGCATCGGCGCCGCGCTCCGTAGCCCAGGAACACCGCGAGCGCATCGACTCACAGCCTGCCGGGCGCCGCTCAGTACTCCGCACCCCTTTGTAGGGGTGACATGACAGATTCGCTATGCTAGAATGTTTTCATCTGTGTTGCCGGCCGAGCGGCGGCGGGCCCGGCTGGCTCTCGCGTCGCTCGCAGGTTTACCGCCGCTGATATCAAGAGGCAGCATGCCGCCAAGATCCGAGCCCGCGGCACCCATCGATCTGAACATCCTGCCGGAGCGCTATCGGCCCAAGGCGGTGCCGCCAGCGTTGCTCTTGGTATGGGGGCTCGCCATCCTCTTGCTAGTGCTGTTGCTCCCCCTGCTCTACGCCAACCACGTCAGCAGTCGGCGAGCGGCCCTTGCCGAGGTGGCCCTAGCGACGGCGCAGATCGAGCTTGACGACCTGCGCACATCGCAGCCCGTTGTCGCGACGCTGGCCACCCAAATGCGCCAGGCACGCGACGACCTGGCACTGCTCCAGACGGTCCACCCCACCGCGATGGGGCCAGCCCATGACTGGCAGGCTATCTCGTCCGCTCTCGCGGCGCACGATCCCGCCCGGATTCGGCTGACCGCAATCGAGCAGGATCGCGACCAGTTGACAGTCCGCGGGCTGGCGGCGCAGCGAGAGGACGTGCTGGCCTACGCCCGGCAGCTCGAGGCTTGGGGTGTGTTTGAGCGCGTGCTGGTACAATCGATGCACGACAGCTCGGCGCCCTTTGAGCCCGCCTCAGGCGCCACCGTCGCGGCGACGCCCACCTCCACCGGCTCACCGTATGATGCCTACGAGATCGACGACTTTGAGGCACGACTGATCATTCCGGGCGAGATCCAGTGGCGCAGTTTCAACCCAGCCCACGATACCGACCGAGCCGTCTTTACCGGGCGAGCCGGCAAGCGGTACTGTATCCTGGCAGTGCCGCAGACCCTGGGCGTCGACACTGTCCTAGACGTCACGGTAGGCGGCCAGACCTACCGCAGCGTCAACTGCCAGGATGAGCCCCGTGCCGCAATGGCGTGCCAATGCCCGGCCGACACGGTGACGGCGACCTTTGCCTCGTTGGTTGAGGTGCAAATCGCCAGCCACGCCGACCAACAGGTCGATATCAAGGTCACAAACCGAGGCGTCTACGGCCCCGACATGTGGTACACCCTGCTCGTGCAAGATACGGTCGGCGACGCGTACGAGCCCGATGACACGGTCGCGGCCGCCATGGCCGTGGGCGAGACGCAATGGCGCAGCTTTTACCCGCACGGCGATGTGGATCGCGTGCGCTTTCCCGTCAAGGCCGGACGCGCCTATGAGATCAACACTACCAACCTGGCCGTTGGCGTGGATACAGTGCTGACGGTTACGGTGGGCGGCACCACCCACAACAGCGACGATGTCGCACCGGGCGATGCCTCCTCGCGCGTCGCCTTTGTGGCGGCCACCGACGGCGTCGCCTATGCTGCCGTCACCAACAAGGGCCTCTATGGCTCTGCGATGACCTATGCGCTACAGCTGCGCGAGGGAACCGGCGACGCTTACGAGCCGGACGACTATCGCCCGGGGGCCATCTCGGTCTATGAGCTCCAGCGGCGGACCTTTTTCCCAGGAGGCGACGTGGATCGCGTCGAGCTCCTGACCAAGGCTGGCCGTACCTATGAGGTGCGTACCTTTGACCTGGCCGTGGGCGTCGACACGGTCCTGTCGGTCTTGGTGGAAGGTGCTGTCTATCAAAACGACGACATCCAGCCCGGCGACCTCTCTTCTCGCATTGTGTTCACGGCATCCCGCGATGGTATCGCCGGCATTACTGTCTCCAACCGCGATCAGTATGGCCCCGATAACGAGTACTGGTTGACCGTCCGCGAGCTTGCTGGCACGCCAACCCCCGACTATACGCTCACGCCGGATCTTCGCACTCCGACCATCGACTGCGGCGACGCTTACGAGCCGGACGATCATGTGGCTCGGATGGTCGCCGTCGGCGCTACGCAAGAGCGCAGCTTTTGCCCCGCAGGCGATATTGACCGGGTCGTCTTCACAGCCAAGGCGAGCTATTCCTACCAGATCGAGACCACCGATCTGGGCGTGGGCGTCGATACGCACCTTCGGGTTCAGATGGGAAGCGCCGTACTCATTAATGATGATCGCGCCCACCAAGACCTCTCGTCGCTGGTTCGGATCCAGAACCTTTCCGGCGCCGACGCGCCCGTGTTCGTGACGGTGACCAACAAGGGCCTCTATGGGCCCAAGATGACCTATGCGCTCCGCGTCTCTGATGTAGGCCACGGCGATCCGTACGAGCCCGACGACACACAGCCAGTCGCCATCGCCCTGGGAGCGCCGCAAGCTCGGACCTTTTACCCCGCCGGCGATGTCGATCGGGTGACCTTTGTGGCCAAGCGCGGTCAACGGTACCGCATCTACACCAAGGACCTTGCTCCTGGAGTCGATACCCGCATCACCGCCCAGATGGGTGCACTCCAGAGCAGCAACGATGATCGCCAACCCGGCGACCTTTCGTCCTACCTCGAGCTGCAGAACACGCTGGACTATGACGCCGAAGTGGTGGTGAGCATCTATAACAAGGGGAGCTACGGGCCAGACAAGGCTTATACCCTTCAGGTTGATGACCTGGGCGCAGAGGGCGCGGATAGCTATGAGCCGGATCTCGAGATCAAGCGCTACATTTCTGTGGGCGAGGTCCAGTACCACACGTTCTACCCTGCTACGGACGTGGACCGGGTGTGGCTGCAGGTCAAAGAGGGCCGCAGCTATGTGCTCTATACCTGTGGTAACCCGTACCAGCCGCGCGCTGGGCAGACACCGATCCCCGTTCCTACGACCACACCGGTGACTGACACGCTAGACGTGTGTATGCCCCTGGCCCCGGGGGC
>DAIRUQ010000044.1:0-23902 GCA_036803245.1 Chloroflexota bacterium
TGAACGAGCCGTCGGTGCGGGTCGACTCTCACTTTTTGCGGGCCTGGCGCGAGATCGCCGAGCCCAAGAAAGACCCGGTGGCGTGGCCGGTCGACCTGAACAGCCGCCCCAAGGGTATCTGCGATGAGGCCAAGCTCGAGGCCGAGCGCTTGCGATGGCGATTGGGCGATGAGTGGATCCGACGCATGTGTGAGGCCATTCGCTCCACCGGCACCGAGACGGCCATCACCGTGGGATACCTCCAGTTCACCTTTCCCTTTATGCCTCTCTCGTGCGGCTTTCATCTTGCGGGCGGGGCAGAGTTGCTGGATTTCATCAGCATCCACTTTTATCCGGGCAACATCGGCCTGTGCACCGACTATCGCTGGGAGCTGGATCAGGGAGCCCTCTGGGCCTCCTACGCGGCCTCTTTCGGCAAGCCAATGATTTTCGGCGAGTTCGGGTGGTTAGGCGGCAACGAAAAGCCGTTTGTCTCCGAGGCCGGCACCGTGAGTTATCCCCCATCCACCCAAGAGCAGTCGGCGGTCTGGTGCCGCGACCTCGTGGAGGCCACCCGGCCCTATGCGTGTGGTTGGCTCTGCTGGGGCAGCTTTGATGTGCCCGAATCGCGCGACTGCACCCGCCACAGCGGCCTCTTGGACGCCGACGGAAACATCAAGGCGTGGGGTCGGACCTTTGCCGGGTTGGGCCCGCGGGTCAAGGCGGGCGTTCCCGAGCCCAACTTGCCAATGGTGGGGTATGAGCTGGAGCCACTGCTGCTGGGCCGTGTGGATGCCTATGAAGCCCTCGATGAGCTGATCTATCGCCGCCGGGTGGAGGGCGAGTTCAGCCTGCACGAGGCATAGCGCCCCGGCGGGCTTCGTCTGGCTGGCGCGGCGGAGCTTGGGGGCTTGGCCGCGCCAGGCGTGTTGCGCTAGGGATTCACGATCACCTTGTTGCGATCGGGCTGGTCCATCGTCTCAAAGGCACGGTGTACCTGCTCCAGCGGGAATCGGTGCGTGATGATCTCCTCGGTGTTGACGAGGCCGGTCTCCAAGAGTCGGATGGCCATCTGCATGGCGCGGGGTGTGGTCCCAAAGCTGGCGTCCATGCGACCCTCCAAAAAGTGGGTGAGGCCGCCATCGAGCGAGAACGACTCGTGCGTGGTGATGCCAAAGACGTTCCATCGCGTGCCGCGACGGCGCAAGCGAACCATCAACTCGACGGCCTCGATGGGGCCGGCGGCCTCCAAGACCAGGTCGGGGCCGCGCAGGATGATCTCATAGACCGCCGCGACCGGATCGCCGTGGTTGGGGTCGATCGCGTGAGTGGCGCCGAGTTCGAGGGCGTGCCTTCTGGCGTAGGCGCTGGGGTCCACTGCGATGAGCCGGCCGGCCCCGGCGGCGCGGGCTACCATCAGGCAGAGCAGCCCGATACCCCCCGCGCCGATGATGACCACGTCTTCGCCCAGCTGCATCTGGCTGTGCTCGATGACACCCTTCCAGGCGCCCGAGAGAGGCTCGGTGAGCGCTGCGGCATCAAAAGACACCTCGGCGGGCTTGCGGAAGAGGCAGGTATCGCGGGTGAGCATGTACTCGGCCAGGGCGCCGGGCCACACGTCACGTGGGCCGTCTCCGCCAGTGGTAAAGGCCTGATCGCAGTAGTGGGTGTTTCCCACCCGGCAGTGCTCGCAAAAGCCGCAGTAGCCCGATGGCTGACAGATCACCTCGTCCCCGACGTCGACGTGCGAGACGCCGGGACCCACCGCGGCGACCACGCCACTGGGCTCGTGGCCCACGATGCAGGGAAAGGTTACGTTCGTGCGAACGCCGCGCACCGCCTTGTGATCGGTGGCACAGATCCCACACGAGCGGATGCGCACGAGCGCGGTGCCCGCTTCGGTTGGCTGCGGAACCGGTACGCGCTCCAGACGCAGATCATTGACGCCGTGCAACACGGCAGCGAGCATCGTCTCCATGGCGCATCTCTCCTTACCGTCAGGCTTGGACCTATTATGCCCATCCTTGTCCGTGCGACAAGGGGTTTGACAGGCCCCATGGCGGCGATATACTTTTACTTGCCCCTGGGATTCGGGACCAAACAGCCGATGGGATGCCAGAGTGAAGGATAGGAGCGACATCCGGCGCTATGGAGAGGCAGTATGGCGCCACGGGTGGTGGATCGCCGTCCTGGCGCTCATGGCGGCTGCCCTGGCCACCCTGCTGGGCGCGTTGACGCCAGCAACCTACACCTCGTCGGCGCTGGTAGGCATCATCGATCGGTCCAACGTCGTAGCCTTTGATCCCCGTTTTTTGCCTCTCGAACGTGACCTGCCCAGCTTTGAGCCGTACCCCGCACTTGCCACGTCTGAGGCCGTATTGCGAGACCTGTTGGTGCGCCTCGGCGACGATGCGCCAGAGGACGGGTCGATCGAGGCGCTGCGCGGACGGCTGTCGGCGGCCCTGGCGGCCGACAAGGTGCTGCTCCGCCTGAGCGCGTCGGCCGATTCGCCCGACGAGGCGCTACAGCTAGCCGACGCCTGGGCCAAAGTGGTGGTGGCGCACGCTTCACAGCTCTATGAGACCATGGACATCGCTCTGCTGGCCTGGTACGAGGAGCAGCTCGCCGAGGCCAGGGCTGATCTGACCACCGCTCGAGACGAGCTCGTTCGGCATGACGTCGCAGCGGCCGAACAGGGTCTGGGTGCGGAGCTTGTGGCACTTGAGGCCGAGATCGATCGGCTAGCGGCCGAGCTGTCAGCCCTGAGGTCCATCGAGCGTGACGCCCAAGCGGCGCGTCAAGCGGCCTCGGAGCCCGGCCACGACAGCCAGGTTCTGGCGGCGGGAGTGGCGATGCTCCAGCAGCGGGTGTTGCAGCCGCTTGCAGAGGTCCAGCCGGCTGCGGGCGCCGTGACGGAGGACCCGCTAGCGGCGCTGGACCGAGTGGAGGCGACTGCGAGCGAGCGCATGCAGGACGTCGAGGCGCTGCTGGCTGACGCCAGTGTTCGCCAACGGCAGCTCCAGGGCGCAGCGGTTGCCCAGGACGCAGGCCGACGTGAGGTGACTTGGGCAGTGCGTGAGGCCGAGGAGCGGGTGTTGTTGCTCACCGGCGAGCTGGAGAGGGCGCGCCTGGCGGCGGAGGATAGCCGCATCAAGGTGCAGCTGACCAGTCCAGCGTCTCGGCCCTCCCAGCCGACGACGGGCGGGGTGCAACCTGTGGCGGTGGGCGCCGCTGGAGTGACCGGACTGCTCTTGGGGAGCGCCATCGCGATCCTGCTGGCCGAACGGCGCACGCCAAGAGACACGGCCTCGGCGGAGCGCTGATGGAGGCCTCCCAAAGCTTGGGGCTGAGTGCTCGCCACGAGCGCACGTGGCTGGCGCTTCTGGTCGCGGTACACATCGCTCTGGGAATCTACTGGGGCGCTGTGAATCCCCTCTTTGAGGCCAACGACGAGGTGGGCCACTATTACCATGTGCGGTACATCGCGCGCCATGGCCGACTGGTACCCGCTGGCGAGCAAGTCGTCGATATGTGGGACGAATCGCGACAGCCCCCTGCCTATTACCTGCTAGCCGCGCTACCTGTCAGCCTCATCAACACCGACGATGGTCCTCCCTATACGCCCAACCCCTACGCCGGATGGGATCGCGGGATGGGTGGCCTCAACGCCCTCATGCACGACTGGGACGCTGAGGCGTTCCCTTGGCGGGGGGGCGTGTTGGCGGTGCATGTCGCGCGAGCCGTGTCTACCTTGCTAGGCGCCTTGACTTTGCTGGCTACCTATGCGGCCGGCAGTAGACTGGACCCCAGCCGTTGGCAGGTGCGCTGGGGGGCAACGCTCGGGCTGGCGCTGTGGCCCCAGTTTCGCTTTGGCAGCAGTAGCATCAACAACGATAGCCTGGTAACGCTGGCCGGGGCCCTGATGCTCTTTTCGCTCATCGGGCTGGTGCGGAGCCCCCGGCGCGGCAGGTGGCCCTGGATCCTGGCCGCCGGCGCCAGCGGTGCTCTCGCGGCCTTCTCCAAGAACAACGGCCTCCAAGTGGCGGCAGCTGGCGTCTTGGTAGTCTTGTGGATAGCCTTGTTCGCCTCGGGGCGCCATGGCTGGCGCTTCTGGGTGCCGGTCGCGACGGTCTCTGTGGCAGGCCTGGCGGTGGTGGGCTGGTGGTACGCTCGCAACTTGTCTGGAGGACAGGGAGCGTTGGCCCTGCCCTTTATGGATGTCTGGATCTACCAGTTCCGCCAGTTGTTCACCGGCGAGAGCGTGGGTTTGGCGCAGTTTGCCCGCAGGCTGGGCTCGACCGGGCACTATGCCTGGCGATCGCTCTGGGCGGCGTTTGGTTGGGGCAATGTGGGCTATCCCGCGTCGTTTTATTGGTTGGCGGGGGCCTGGTGCCTGGGCTCGATAGGCCTGTTGCTCCCGCGGCGCCCGGGTCGCTCGATGGCGCGCGGGGGAGTGTACGTCGCGCTGCTGATGGTCGCCGCTATACTGCTGCCCACCTGGCTGCTCTATGTTGCTACCGGCATCCCACACCTGCAAGGACGTTACCTACTGCCTGGTTTACCAGCCCTGGTGCTGCTGATCTCGCTGGGGTGGGATCGGCTGCTCCCGCCGCGCTTTTTGCCCAAGTTCTGGGGCGGATGCGCTGCCTTTGGCCTGGTGTTGGCTCTGGCGACGCCGGCGGCGGTTATCAAGCCGGCCTATGCGCCGCCCGAGCCCATGGAGGCGGAGCGGCTGGCCGAGTTTACGCCCACCCTGGCTGACTTTGGCGAGACTGCAGAGCTGGTGGGATACCAGGTCGAGCCTGTCCTGTTGGACGCGGGAGAGCTACTGGACGTCCGGCTGGCCCTTCGCAGCCTGCAGCGCAGCGAAGAGCCACTCACCCTGGCGGTCAAGGCCTACGACGAAGCGGGCCGTCTGGTGGGCGGGGTCCACCGGTATCCGGGGCGTGGGTCGCTAGACACGACGCAATGGGACGTCGACGTGCTGTTTGAGGAGCGTATGACGCTAGAGATCGCGCCAGCGGCCGTTGGCGGGGTGGGTAGGCTGGAGGTGAGCTTTTACCAGGCCGAAACGCCCACAGCTCCGCTGGTGGTGCGCGATGCGGCGGACACCAAGCTGGGGCGCAGCCTGGCTTTGCTGGACGCCTATCGCATCGCCGACGGGGCGCTGCCTCCCGAGGATCCCAGCATTGCCGTGCGTTTCGGTGAGGCGTTGGCTAGCACGAATCCCAGCTGGACTCTGGCGTGTACCGACGGCGGTTTGGCGGTGCGCGTGGCGTGGGCTTGGCAAGCGCTGGCCGTGATGGAGGCGGACTATCGCTTCTCGTTGCAGGTGCGATCGACTGATGAGGCGATCGTCGCGCAGGTGGACGGGCTTTTAGGTGACGCGGGTGTGCCCACTCTACTCTGGACTGACGACGAGGTCATGCCCCAGCAGGTGGCGCTGCCCCTGCCGACGCGGTCGGTGCGCACGCCTTTGGGGCTCTATCTCGTCGTGTATGAGCCAATGACTGGCACGCGGCTGCCCGTTCGCATGGGTGAAAGTGATGTGGCGAGTGGCGATGAGCTATTGCTGGGCACCGTCGGCGATAGCGATATCGCCGCTGCTTGCGCTGCCGAGTAGCTAGAGGAATGGTGCCATGATGCGGGTGTTGTCCGTTTTGGGAACTAGGCCGGAGGCCATCAAGCTGGCGCCAGTGGTGCGCGAGTTGGCACGTCGGCCCGAGATCCAATCGCGGGTGTGCGTGACCGGCCAGCACCGTGAGATGCTCGTCCCGGTGCTCGATCTCTTCAAGATGGAGCCAGACGTCGATCTGCAGGTGATGAGGCCGGGCCAGACGCCGACGCAGGTGGCGGCGGCCGTGCTGGCTGGGATCGAGCCCGTGCTAGCCGACGAGCGCCCCGACTGGGTGCTTGTGCAGGGCGATACTACCACCGTCGCCGCGGCCGCCTGGGCTGCCTACTATGCGCGGATTCGGGTGGGCCATGTGGAGGCGGGGCTTCGTACCGGCGACAAGTGGCAGCCGTTCCCGGAAGAGGTCAACCGCCGTATGGCCAGCGTCGTCGCTGACCTTCACTTGGCCCCGACGGAGCAGGCGCGGCTGAACCTGGTCCGTGAGGGCATCGCTCCCGAAGCTATCGTGGTCACAGGGAACCCGGTCATCGACGCCATGCGCTGGGCTGCCGAGTTGCCGTGCGACTTGTCTCAGGGACCCCTGGCGGGGCTAGACTGGAGCAAGCGCATCGTGGTGGTCACGGCGCACCGGCGCGAGAACCATGGCGAGCCATTGCGCCAGATCTGCCTGGCACTGCGCGACATTGCCCAATACCATCCGGACGTGGCCGTGGTGTATCCGGTGCATCCCAATCCCAACGTGCTGGGCCCAGTGGAGGCGCTGCTTGGCGGGGTGGCAGGGGTGCATCTGCTCGCCCCCCTAGACTATTTGGCGTTCGTGCATCTGCTCAAGCGTAGCTACTTGGTGCTGACCGATTCGGGCGGGATCCAGGAGGAGGCGCCGGGCCTGGGCAAGCCCGTCCTGGTATTGCGCAACGTCACCGAGCGGCCAGAGGCACTGGCCGCAGGGACGGCGCGCTTGGTGGGCACAGAACGGCCGCGCGTGGTGCGCGAGGTGACGCGTCTGCTCGAGGATGAGGGCGCTTACCTGACCATGGCACGGGCCGCCAATCCCTATGGCGACGGACACGCCGCTGAGCGGATTGTGGATGCGCTGCTGGCATATCGTGATCCGGACGCAGTCAGCAAGGTGTGACGCCATGCGCTGCCGATGCTCAGCTGTCGGAGCCATAGCCGAGGTTCGATGATGAACGGTAAGCAACGGGGCCGGCTCGACATCGTCTACTTTGGGATGACGACGTGGGACGGCATCACCGGTCGCGCCAAGCAGTTGGCGACGCGGTTGGGCTCTGTCGGCAGGGTCTGCTTTGTGGACCCGATCACACCCTCGCTGCCCGGCAACCTGCTACGCTTGGCCAGGGGGCAGAGCACGCGCCCTTGGCGGACCCGTCTCGAACACGTGAGTGATGGGCTATGGGTGCTGACGCCCCACCCCGCGCTGCCGTGGGGCTATGATCTGGGTTTTCTGAACCGGGCCAACCAGGGCCTGGTTTCCCGTTTGGTGCGCCGCACAGCCCGGCAGGTGGGGCTGGAGGATCCGATTCTGTGGATCGAGCATCCTCTCGAGACCGCCCAGATTTCGAGCCTGGATCACCGTATGGTATGTTACCACTGTCGCGACAACTATCGTGCTTTTTGGAGTGAGGTGCCCCGGCGCCAAAAGCTGGTAGAGCGGCTCGAGGAGCAGTTGCTGCCTCGCGCTGACGTGGTGGTGGCGGCATCAGAGGCGCTGGCTGAGCTCTGCGGTCGGGCTAACCCGCACATCTATGCGGTGCCCAACGCAGCTGATTTCGAGCACTTTGCGGCGGGGCAGGGCGATCGGGCCCCCGAGCTGGACGACTATGACCATCCCTTGGTAGGCTATCTCGGCACGGTCTCCCACTGGTTCGATCTCGACGCGATTCACTGGGTGGCCCAGCGCCGACCCGCTTGGACGTTTGTCATCATCGGTCCAGTAGAGAACGTGGACCTGACGCCCTACCAGGGGCTGGCTAACCTGCACTTTATGGGGGCAGTGCCCTATGCGCGTGCTCCGGACCTGGCGGCTGCTTTTGATGTGTGTTTACTGCCGCGAAGGACTAGCGAGCTCACGGCGCACATGGATCCGATCAAGGTGTACGAGTACCTGAGTCTCGGAAAGCCGGTAGTGGCCTCTCCCATGCCTCAACTGGAGCGGTATGCGGATCTGATCTACCTGGCCAACGATGGTACCGCCTTTGAGGCGTGCATCGAGATGGCCTTGGCCGAGGCCCACCAACCCGGGGCTACGGCCAAGCGGGAGGCTCGGAAGGCCTTGGCCCAGGCCAATACGTGGGATCGACGGGTCGAGGACATCTTGAATGCTCTGCGCGAGACCGATCGCAGGCTGGGATGGGAGCCGGAATACTAGTGGTTGGGCGATTTGGGCGGCTGGCGAGATGGGCGGCGCCTAGCGCTACGGAATCGGTGCGCGCTCGATTCCTGCGCGGCGCCGTCTGGTCGGTCATCGGTTCGGTGGTGAATCAGGGTGCGGCTTTCGTGGCGGGCCTCTTGGCTGCACGCATGCTGGGCAACCAGGGCTATGGCGAGCTCACCATGGTCCAGAGCTCGGTCACCACCTGGGCGACGGTTGCGGCGCTGGGCATGAACCTCACAGCTACCCGTTTCATGGCCGAGTATGCCGGCAACCCGCGGCGCGCGGGAAGGATCCTGGGGCTAGCCTATGCCGTAGCCAGCCTGTGCGGCCTGGCGTGTGCGCTGTTGCTGCTTTTTGGCAGCGATTGGGTGAGCACGCAGGTGTTGGGTGAGGCTGCCCTCGGCCCCAGCCTTCGCGTGGGCGGGTTGCTGATGCTGGTGACGGTGCTGGACGCTGTGCAAGCGGGTGGTTTGGCGGGGCTGCAGGCCTTTCGCGCCTTGGCGTGGACGCGGCTGGCGTATGGCGTCGCCATCATCCCGCTGACGGCACTGGGAGTCTGGTGGGCCGGCGTCCAGGGAGCGGTGGCTGCTCTTGCCATCGCTGGCGTGGTCCGGGCCGTGGGCAGCGGCGTGGCGCTGCTCCGGGCGTGTGGTGACCATGGCATCCGGGCGGATTGGCGGGGCGGCTTTGGCGAGGCCGACGTGATCTGGCGGGTGTCGTTGCCTTCGGCGCTGGGCGGTATCCTGGTGGGCGTGTCGACTTGGCTCTCCCAAGTGGTGTTTGCGCAGCAGCCCGGTGGCTACCCCGATCTGGGCGTGTTCAACGCTGCGCTCCAGTGGCGGATCGCGATCTTGTTCCTGCCCACGGCACTTGGGAATGTCCTTCTTCCCATGGTTGCCGAGCAGGGAACGGGAGGCTCTAGACGTTTTCAGGTCTTTAACCAGCTCATGGCCTGGGCGCTGGTTTCGGTAACTGCGTTGCCCTTGATGGCCTTTCCCGAGCTGGTGCAGTGGCTGTATGGTGCCCGTTTCTCGACCGAAGGGTTTGCCCAGACCATGGCCCTCACGATGCTGACGGCGGTCGTTCTGGGCTATAGCGATGGCCTGGGGCGCGTCTTGACCTCGCGCGATATGCTATGGTGGGGTGTCGCCAGCAATCTCACGTGGGGTGTGGTGCTGGTGGTGGCGACGCGTCTCTTGCGGCACCTAGGCCCCCAAGGGCTGGCGTGGGCGTATGTTGGCGCCTACCTGGTCGTCATGGTGCTGTTCCTGCCTCTCTACTGGATGCGCGATCTAGTGCCCCGGGATCTGCTCTTTTCGTGGGATGCGTTGGCGACCTGGGTGCTGGCGGGGTGCGTCGCGCTCCTGACCTACCTGGGCCAAGCGCCTCTCTGGCGTGGGCTCGTCTTGGCGGTGGCGCTGGCATGGTGGGGCTGGCGCGTGTGGCGGCTGCTGGAGATTCAGCAGCTATTGCCCAGGACGGTGCGCGCATGAGCCAGGCCCAACCATACGAGCTACCAGACATCATCTATCTGGGGATGAACCCCTGGGACACGATCCGACAGCGCTCTCAACACCTGGCCACCGGCCTGAGTCGGCACGCTCGCGTGCTGTTTGTGGATCCGATCACGCCTTCCGTGGCTGGCGCCATCAGGCGGGCGCTGCGAGGCGAACCCAGCCGTCCGCTGGTCTCTTCCTTACGGCAGCTCGATGAGCGATTGCACTTGCTTTCGCCGCCGCCTGGCGCACCCTTTGGCTTGGATCTGCGAGTCTGCAACGCGGTGAATCAGCGCTTCCAGACGATGCTGGTGCGGCGAGCGGCCCGTCGGCTGGGCTTTGTGCGGCCGATTCTCTGGATCGACCATCCGCTGGAGGCCGACCAGATCGAGCGACACGGCGAACGCCTGGTCGTGTACAACTGCATGGATAACTATCCAGCTTTCTGGTCCAGCACGCCGCGCCGCCGTCGGCTCGTGGAGGGGCTGGAGCGGCGAGTGATCGCTCGGGCTGACATCGTGGTGGCGTCTGCTCGTGGGCTGGTACGCCGGTGTGCGTCCGCACGGGACGTCCGTCTCTTGCCCAACGCGTGTGATGCTGATCTCTTCAGGGGGGGGCTGGGCCGGACCTTGCCTGAGACCTTGGGGGGCTTGCGGCGACCTCTGCTGGGCTATGTTGGGACGATCTCGCATTGGGTAGACCTGGAACTGGTCGCCGAACTGGCGGCACGCCATGACGAGGCAGACATCGTTTTGGTCGGCCCCGTGGAAAACGTGGATATCCGGCCCTACGCGAGGGTTCCCAACCTCCATCTTTTGGGGGCTGTGCCCTATGAGCAGGTGCCGGGCTATATCAACGCCTTTGACGTGTGCCTGATCCCCTTTGTGAGCAACGAGCTCACGGAGGACGTGGATCCCGTCAAGGCGTACGAGTACCTGGCGCTGGGCAAGCCGGTGGTAGCGGTGGGGTTGCCCGAGTTGGCGCGGCATGCCGACTTGGTCTATCTGGCGGCAGAGCGTAAAGATACCACCGTGATGCTCGATCGAGCCCTGGCGGAGGTCGCCGATGGTGCGGGCTCAACCTTGGTGGCTGCGCGCCAGCGAGTCGCCCGAGAGAACACCTGGTCGAGCCGGGTGGACTCGCTGGTGGCCATGATCACAGAGCGGCTGGATGGAGCAGCCCCTCAGGAGCAACCCGGATGATAGCGGTTGTGCGTGAGCTGGGCGCCTGGCTGGTGCCGCTGATGTTGCTGGCCGCCACAGCGGCGCTGGTCTGGGTGTGGCTGACGGGACGTCCGCGGCTGGCTTTGTTGCTTCTTCTTGGGGGCTTGCCTCTGCACACCGTGGTCTTTCAGGTCGCCTCTGCCTACCTGCCGGGCTGGCTGGGGAGCGGGTTGCGGCTCTGGCGCGAGGCGCTCCTGCTGGCCCTTTGTGTGGCCATCGTGCGCCAGTGGTCAGGCGTGTGGCCCGCGATTCGGCGCCACTGGCTGGTTGGGCTGGTCCTGGTGCTATACGCGATCACGCTGCTGGTGGGCGTCGGGCGCGGGGCGAGCACGAGGGTGGCGCTCTCGGCGCTGCGTCTGGCGGCGGTGCCGCTGCTGGTGTTCGCGTGTGCCCTCGCTGTGCCGTATGGCGGGCGGGACCTAGAGAGGGCCATTCCGTGGCTATTAGGCGTGGGGGTCATCGTCTGCGGCTTTGCCCTGTACCAGGGCTATGTGTTGGGTCCGGGCTTTTTGTGGACCTACTATGCCCAAGGGGGGCGCCTGGCCCACGCCTACGAGGTCGGCGGTAGTCCCGTCCAGCGCCTCATGGGAACCTTTTCCAGCCCGAACCAGCTCTCGCTCTACCTGGTCTTTCTGGCCATGATCTCTGCTAGCCTGTTCATGATGGGTCGACGGCCGCGGCTGGCCTATGTGGGGCTGGGCGCGCTGTACGTCCTGGTCTTGGTGCTGACGGTCTCGCGGAGCGGCTGGGCCGCTCTGGCGGTGGGCGGCGCGCTGTTGCTGTTGCTGTGGTGGCATCGCTGGGAGATCTGGGCGGCACTGGCTGGGCTGGCTACCTTGGGCTTGGTGGCGATGGCCCAACGAGGGCTGCTGGTTCGTCTACGGGATCTCGTGAGCCTGCAAGAGGTGTCGGCTGCTCACCATGTGTCAATGGCTTGGAAGAACCTGCAAACGATCGCCAGCGAGCCTTGGGGGTCTGGCCTCGGATCAGCCGGCCCGCTGGCGCAGGCGGCAGAGGCCGCCGGCTTGATCCAGGCTCGCCATCCCACCGAGTCCTATCTCTTGCAGATTGGACTGCAGCAGGGCTGGCCTGGGTTGGCGGCCTTTGGGTTGTTGATCGGCCTCGTCGCCGCTGGTCTGCTCAGGGGTCTGCGGAGGTCTTCAACGCCACTGGGCCGAGCGGTGACCCTGGCTGCTCTGGCCTGCCTTGCGGGCGCCGTGGTCCATGGCGTCATGAACGTTGATCTGCAGGACATTGGCGTGCAGAGCTATCTCTGGTTCCTGGTGGCGATGGGGCTGCGCATGCCCGGGCTTGAACACGGCCAACCGGCGAGGGGTGCGCATGCCTGACCTGGCTGTGGTGATCGTGACCTGGAACGCCATGGAGGTGATTGGTGCCTGCCTCGCGTCGCTCTATGCCGATGGCGCAGGGATGGCGCTGCAGGTATGGGTTGTGGACAATGCCTCAGCCGACGGTACGGCCGACTGGGTAGCGGACCAGTACCCGGACGTGCATCTCATCCGAAACCAGGACAACCGCGGCTTTGCCGCCGCCAACAACCAAGCTCTTGCCCGTGCTCAGGCTCCACGTCTGATGCTGCTGAACCCCGATACGGTGGTGCGTCCGGGAGCCCTGAGCGCGCTCTGCCGCTACCTGGATGGACACCCCTCGGTGGGTGCCGTGGGACCCAAGGTGGTGCATCCTGCCATGCGGTTGCAGGTTCTCTCTTGTGGGTACCAGCCCTCGGTGCGCACGGTGGCGAGCCAGTATCTGGGGCTGTCGCGCCTGCTGCCGCAGACTCGCGCCTTTCGCGGCGTGAACTTGCTGATGGGCATCCACGACGATGCGCCGCGCGAGGTCGAATGGCTAAGCGGCGTGTGCCTGATGGTGCGACGCTCCGTGGTACAATCGGTGGGGCTCTTGAGCGAGAGGTGGTTCATGTACGCCGAGGACATGGAGTGGTCGCACCGGATGACGCAGGCGGGCTGGAAGCTCTGCCACGTGCCGGATGCGGTCATCGAGCATCACCTTGGGCACAGCGCCGCCAAGAACGCACGGGTCAGCACCATGTGGGTCACCAGTCAGCGGAGCTTTTACCGCGAGCGGGAGCGCGCGAACTGGTGGCAACGCACCGCCTTTGATGGCGCCTTGGCCGGGGGTCTAGCGTTGCGGGCTGGCTGGTACGGGGTGCGAGGTATGTTGGGTGGGGACTCTGCGGCCATGTGGCGGCGTGAGGGCCGACGGTTCTGGGCGTACGCGCGGGCCGCTCTGACGAGGCTGCGGGAGGTGGCGTGAGCGGATGGCGTGAGGCCGTGGATGGGTTCGCTCGTCGGCTTACGGGCGCGTCAGACGACGCCCCTGCTCTTGGCGATCGCTCGCTTCGAGTCCTCTTTCAGACCTCGGCCAAGGTAGCTCTCATGTTCGTCAGGGGCCTTTGGCACCGGCTCTGGCTGCGTCGTTCGCAGGGGATGCTTCTGGTGGGGCGTGGTGTAGCCCTACGCAACCCTCAGTGCATCCGCGTAGGCCGCTCGGTGGTGCTAGAGGACTATTGTGAGGTCCAGGGTCTCTCGCGAAGGGGGATCACCCTGGGAGACCATGTCACCATCGGTCGGATGGCCATGATCCGCCCGTCGGGCTACTATCGGCGGGCCATCGGCGAGGGACTGGTGGTGGGCGACCACTCCAACATCGGACCCGGCTGCTATGTCGGCTGCTCGGGGGAGGTGCGAATCGGTAGCCACGTGCTCATGGGGGCAGGGGTCTCTATGCATGCCGAGAACCACAACATGGAGCGGGTGGACGTGCCCATCGACGCTCAAGGCGTGACCCGGGAGGATATCGCCATCGAAGATGACTGCTGGCTGGGCGGTGGCTGCATCATCCTCGCTGGGGTGCGGATCGGCCGTGGAGCGGTGGTCGCCGCTGGCTCGGTGGTAACGCGCGATGTGCCTCCCTATGCCGTGGTGGCGGGCGTGCCAGCACGGGTGGTGCGGACCAGGGGCGAGCCGCCGACGGATGACCTTGAGGATGCGCAATGAGGGTTTTGGTCGATGCGCACATGCTGGGAACCCGCGAGACCGGCAACGAGACCTACATCCGCAACCTCCTGCGGGCGCTCGCCACGCGCGACGACGTCGACGTGATCGCCGCCGTCCCGAAGGGCCAGGTCGACGTGGCTGAGCGCCTGGGGGTCGTCGCGGCGCCTTTAAGGCGGGACTCGGATATCTGGCGGCTCACCTGCGGGCTGAACGCGCTGGCTCGCCGGCATGCGGTTGACCTGATGCACGTCACCTATGTGGGGCCGTTGAGGCCCGTCTGTCGCATGGTGGTTACGGTCCACGATGTTTCCTTTCGGCGATTCCCGAGCTACTTTACGCCGCGAGCGCGGTTGCTCTTTGCCACATGGCTGCCCTGGACGCTGCGTCGAGCGGCGGGGGTCATCACGGTCTCCGAGCATGCGCGCCAGGAGATCCTGCGCTTTTACCCCTATCTGGGTGATTGCGTGGGGGTGACGCAGGAGGCGGCCGACCCGCAGTATCATCGGCTTGGCAAAGCCGAGGTGGCCGAGGCGCTAGGGCGGCTTGGCGTGGCGCAACCCTATCTGTTGGCAGTGGGCAACCTGCAGCCACGCAAGAACTTGGTCCGGCTGATCCAGGCCTTTGTGCGGGCCGAGGTAGCGGCTCACACGCGCTTGGTCATTGTGGGCCAGGCCCAGTGGCAGGCGTCTGACGTGATGGCCGCTATCGACGCGGCCGGCCTCGGGGACTCGGTCAAGCTGACTGGCTATGTAAGCGACGACGACCTGGTGGCTCTGTACAGCGGGGCTGCTTTGTTCTGCTATCCCTCGCTCTACGAGGGCTTTGGGTTGCCGGTCCTTGAGGCGATGGCCTGTGGCGCTCCCGTGGTTGCCTCAGAGACGACGAGCATCCCCGAGGTGGCGGGTGACGCGGCATTGCTGGTCGACCCACACCAGGTTGCCGATTTGGCGCGGGCGATGCGGGCGGTGCTGGACGACGACGGGCTGGCAGCATCGCTGCGCCAGCGAGGGCTGGCCCGGGCGGCAGCGATGACGTGGGAACGCACGGCTGAGCAGACGGCGGCCTGCTATCGGAAGGCGTTGGGAGATTCGCAGAAGGGCGGCAGATTGTGAGAATAGCTCTCCTGGGCACCCGTGGCATCCCCGCCAGCTATAGCGGGTTCGAGACCTGTGTGGAGCAGCTCGGACAGCGGCTGGTGGAGCGAGGCCACGACGTGACGGTCTACTGCCGATCGCACCACATCACCTACCCCGATGACACCTACAAGGGTATGCGACTGGTCAAGCTAGGCACGCTCCGAAACAAATACCTGGACACGATGGTGCACTCGCTGCTCTCGTCGGTGCATGCGCTCGGCCAGCGGTATGATATCGCCCTCTACTTTATCGCGGGGAACAGCCCGGCGACGTTCATCCCGCGCCTGGTGGGGACGCGCACGATCCTCAATGTAGACGGCCTCGACTGGAAGCGCGAAAAGTGGCCAGCTCCCGCCAAGGCCTATATCAAGTTCGCCGAGTACCTTGCGACCAAGCTGCCCACCGCCTACCTCACCGATTCAGAGACGGTGCAGGCCTACTATCGGGATCGGTTTGGCGAGGCGCCTCCCGTGATCGTGTACGGGTCTGAGGTAGAGCCGGCGCCGCCTGGAGACACCCTGGCGCGATTTGGGTTGGAGCAGGATCGGTATGTGCTGTTCGTGGGGCGTCTGGTGCCAGAGAATGGGGCGCACCATTTGGTGGAGGCGTTTCGCAAGCTCGAGACCGACCTCAAGTGCGTGATTGTCGGCGATGCCCCCTACGCGGAAGAGTACATACGAGGGCTGCGGCATCTCGCTGAGGGCGATCCTCGCATCGTGTTCACGGGCTATGTCTTTGGGCGGGGCTATGCCGAGTTGGGCTCCAACGCGCGCATCTTTGTGGAGACGTCGGGGGTTGGTGGCACCCATCCCGCACTGGTGGAAGCCATGGCCTTTGGCAGCTGCGTCGTCGTCAATGACCATGCCGAGAACGTCGAGACCATCGGCGGGGCGGGGCTCGCCTACGATGGGCAGGTGGGCGCCGATAGCTTGCGCCCGATTCTGGACCAGCTGCTTGGTGACCCAGACGAGGTGACGCGCCTGCGCCAGTTGGCGCGAGAGCGGGCTCAGGTTCGGTATACCTGGGAGGCCGTCACCGACGCCTATGAGCGTCTGTTCTACCAGGTGCTCAAGAGGCCCCTGCCGGCTAGCTTGTCACAGGACGGGGTGCTCTAGGGTGTCTCGACGGGATCCAGCCGCACCGACCGAAACGCGACAGCCAGCTTGCGCGAAGGGCTGGTGAGATCGCCCCCATACGACCGGGCATACCGAAAGCTGATAGTGTCCACGCCGTCGGTGATCCACTCGGCCGGCACGATGCCCGACCAGACGGCCGGTGGCAGCCCGTCGCCCTCGCACCGGGGAAAGACCACCTCCCCGAGACGGTGGTCGTTGTACCAGACTTCCATGGATTGCTGGTAGCTGCTCATACCTGCTAGGTCGCAATAGGCCATGGCGTCCACGGTCAAGCGCTGGTCCTGTCCGTCGGGCACATGCACGAGAAGAAAGGCGCGGTTGCGCGTATTCACGCCTGGGCCGATAGTGGCGATCTGAAAGCCCGAATCGAGGCTGGCCCACACGCCCCACTGTTCTGTCCAGCTCCAGCCCGCGCCCAAGTGCTGGCGTTCCTCCCGCACGTTCGTCTCTCCCCGTGGGATCAGCTCGCCCCTTGCCGTGTAGGTCTCGACCGAGGCTAGGGTGGCGAGGCGGTTGATGCCATAGTGATCAAAGATGATGCTGGTCGGCTGGGCAGTGGCCTCGCGCCAGCAGTAGGCCAGGAGACTCTCCTCGAGGGGGATGGCGGCAATGCGGCGCTCGTCGGTAATCACGGTCATGAGCCACTGCTGATCGGCGTAAAAGGCCACCAAGCCGTTCAGCCCGATCGAGATAGCGACTAGGCCACCCAGCGACCACCGCAGCGCTCGGTGCCAGCGCGAGGTCAGCAGCACGGGAACGAGCCCCATGACGGCATAGGGGAGACCGTCCAGGGCGTAGCGGTTGGTCCATGACCAGCCACCACGCCAGGAGCGATATGAGGCGTACAGCGCCACAAACCCTAACGCAGCCACAGCCAATATCCCGAGGGCTAGCGGATAGCGTGGCGGCTCGCCGCGCTTGGCAGAGGCAACGCGATCCCGCGCCAGCAGCGCGGCGCCCAGCACAAAGAGCACCAGGAAGGGCGAATAGGTCAGGATGCCGTTGCTCCAGTCAAAGAGCTGCCGCCCAAACGAAAAGGCCAGATACCCCCAATCCAGGGTAAAGATGGCTTGGATGCCCCGCTGCATCAAGCTGCGGTAGAATGGTCCCACAAACCCCAACTGGAGGGCGGCTTCGGCCGCCAGCCCGACCAGGCCAACCCCCGCGGTGATGACTGCCCAGCGCCGATAGCAGATCAGGGTATAGATGGCCAGCACGGCGACCATCACAATATAGGTGGGGCGGCTCTCCAAGCTCCAGACCAGTGGCAGCCAGGCAACCAACGCCCAGACGGGACGCTTGAGCGATCGCAACAGGCACCAGATGATCAGGACGCCGCCCAACTGCGCGCTGGTCAGGGTCCAAAGGTCTTGGCTGGCCACGGGCCACATGGAGGTACCCAGTGCATAGGCCACAGCCGGGAGCACGAGCCGCCAACCCCCCAAAAAGTGGGCCAGATTGAGTGTCATCACCAAGACGCAAAGGCTGGAGATGATGGCGGCGCTCAACTTGGCGAGAGCGTCATAGTCATGTGCGGTGGTGGGACCCTGGCCAAGGAGCTCCGCGATGCCATAGATGGGCACGGCCATGTAGGCTGGCCCCTTGGGAAGGAGCGAGTAATGGTGGCCATCGCGTTCGCCGACCCGCAGCGTGGCGAGCTCGATGAGCACCGGAAAGTCGTCCACCCGCTCGCTGCCCTGCCGCACGATGCTGGCGGGCACATAGCGCGACGGCCAGTTGTCGCCTTGGCCCATCACGCGCCCGTTTGCCAGGTACACGGCCAAGCTTAGCAGCGCGATGACCAGCGCCACCCCGAGGGCTCGCGAAGGCTCGAGCAGCGGCACCGTGTGGCGATCGCCCGTGTTGCGGAGCCAGTTCATCAGCTTTGCAGCCATGCACGTCTCCCGCGAATCCCGCCTGGAACGTTGGGCAAGTATAGCATGGGGTGGTGCGGCGGCCTAGTCGCCTTGTCGATGATCGCTTCTGGTCGGGTAGAGCGTTTGGTAGTATGGTTAGCAAGACATCTGCCGTGGGAGGAGGAGCCGATGACCGAGATCTATCCACTGCGCTTCGCGCCCGTATTTCAGGACTATATCTGGGGCGGTAGACGACTGGCAACCTTGTTTGGGCGCCAGTTGCCTGACGGCATGATCGCCGAAAGCTGGGAGATCTCGGGCCACGCCAAGGCCGCCACCAAAGTTGTCGGTGGCGTCTGGGATGGCCAATCCCTGCCCGACGTGTTGCGGGTTCTTGGCGAGGACCTCGTCGGCTGCAGCGCTCGCGAATGCTTGGCGCGAGGACGCTTCCCGCTGCTGGTCAAGCTTCTGGATGCGCACCGTGACCTCTCGGTGCAGGTGCACCCCGACGATGCCTATGCCGCAGCCCATGAGAACGGCGAGCTGGGCAAGACCGAGATGTGGTACGTGTTGCATGCCGATCCAGGCAGTGAACTCATCTATGGCCTGGCGCCAGGCGTCACCCGACCAAGTTTTGAGGCAGCGTTGAGGCGGAACGAGGTCGAGACCCAACTGCATCGCCTGCCCATCTCGGCTGGCGACCTGTTCTATATTCCAGCGGGCACTGTTCACGCGCTGTTGGCGGGCGCCGTGGTTGTGGAGATTCAGCAGAACTCGGACGCGACCTATCGTCTGTATGACTGGGGCCGCGTGGGCGACGATGGACGACCGCGCCCGCTGCACATCGACAAGGCACTGGATGTGATCGACTGGGACATGGTGGCCCCGACGCCAACCGCGCCAACGTTGCTGGATCAAGGCGCGGGCTTTCGGCGGTGGATGTTGACAACCGACCCGCGTGTCACGGTGGAAAAGCTCGAGCTAGATGCTGGCATCACCTGGCGCGGCGTCTGCGACGGCTCCACCTTTGAGATCATCGGCTGCATCCAGGGGGATGCCCGCCTGGAGTGGGCGGGGGAGCCTCAATCGCTGGAAGCGATCTCCTGGCGGCTGCTGCCCGCCGTGCTGGGCGAGTACACCTTGCGGCCGCAGGCGCCCAGCGTGCTCCTACGGGCTTATGTGCAAGACTGCGACGCCTGACGCCAACCCAGACGAGCCCGTTCACTTGGCGGACGAGTGACTTCCGTAGAGCTGAACGGCGTTATCATAAAGCACGGCTGCGGCGAGCGCCTCTCCCTCCTCGGCCGAGGCTCCGATCCAGGCCTGGACCTGCTCCAGCGCCACGGCCAGCAACTGCCGAAGCGTGGCCGCCGCCCCAGTGGCCATCTCGATGGATGTGGCGTCGTGCGATACCATGATCTTGTGGCTAGGCACATAGGTGAGCCACGTGCGCAGGGCCCGCTCCAGATGGGCGGGGCTCAGGATGGGAAGCCAGCAGCCGTCTAGGTAGACGTTGGGCTGGTACTTGGCCAGCCAGGCCGCCTCATCGAGAAATGGCCAGCAGTGCAAGAGCACCAAGCGCATGCGGGGGTAGCGGCGGGCCAGCGCCTCGAGCGGCAAGGGGCTCGACCCGTTCAGGTTCGCGGTACCCACGTGGATCTGCTGAGGCCATCCCCGCTCGTGGGCCAGGGCGCAACAGGTATGTACGATCCAGTCCTGGAAGGCGCGAGCCTGATCTGGCGACAGATCGCCTCGGAAGCGGACCTCGGCGTCGCTGCGGGGGGCGAAAGCGAGATCGCGGGTGTAGGCCTGGAGCTGCTTGATGCCTAGCGCCCCGCCAGCGGCGGCGGCGTCAAACAGCGCCCCCAGAAAGGCGCGCCAGCTCGCGGCGTCCACCGGATCGATCCCGACCCAGTCCACGAGACGCGCGCGGCGTGGGCAGCTCTCCTGCCAGAACCCCAGCAGCGGATCGATGCGCAAGACGGTTCGCAGGTAGCGTCGCTCGCGCTCCGCCGCGGGGGCTCGGTCCCAGTAGAACTCGGGTTGCACCGGCCGGATCACGTCGGTGAACCCGGCCATCGCCATGGCGCGCGGATGCCAGGTGTGCAGGTCAGCGTAGGCGGCCGCGATGTGCGCATCGAGCGCCTGCCAGCTTTCCGGCCGCTGGAGGTCGAGCGCGGTCCCATGGAGCATCTGGCAGCCGCGCACGATGCAAGCATAGGTACCGGTGAACCGCTGCCGCTTTAGCGAGGGGCGAGCCAGTCGCATGGCGGCGACCAAGTCGGCGGACGCGAGATCGTGGATGCCGACGCCATGCCTCTCGCGAGCGAGCTGGTCGGGCGCGTCGCCAGCTGCTCCCATGTGACCGCCGAGGTAGGGATCGAGCAGCACGTCGAGCAGACCGGTTCGGCGCGTAGGTTCGGCCCCGGCCTGCATGTCGCCGCAGAACCAGCCATGTAGCATGCCGATGGAGGCCAGGCTCCCCCAGTGCTCATGAGCGCAGTAGGACGGCGCGCTCGATAGATCGATCATGCTTGGCCTCCCTAGAGCAGCGGCTATGGTGCGCTGGGCCGTATCCTAGCCGGCGGCGACGACCGGATTCCGCAACACGCCAACGCCGTCGATCTCGACCTCGACCGTGTCTCCTGGCCGCAAAAAGACCTGCGGGTCGCGAGCGAAGCCGACGCCGGATGGCGTGCCGGTGAGAATGGCGGTGCCTGGTAGAAGCGTCAGGCTGTGCGAGAGATGCGAGATCAGCTCGCTCACGGAAAAGATCAGGTCATCGGTGTTGCCGTCCTGCATCACAGCGCCGTTCAAACGGGTGCGGATGCCGGCGTGGTCGGGATCGAGCTCGGTCTCGATCCAGGGACCCAGCGGGCAAAAGGTGTCGAACGACTTGGCGCGGGCCCACTGGACATCCAGGCGGCGCTGGCAATCCCGCGCACTGACGTCATTGGCGCAGGTGTACCCCAAGACATAGTCCAGCGCCTGATCCACCGACACCTGGCGAGCGCGCCGCCCGATGATCACCGCCAACTCGCACTCATAGTCCACCTCATCGGGGGCGACGGCGGGTAATACGATGGGATCGCCCGGGTTGCACAGCGCGGTTGTGGCCTTGATAAACAGGGCCGGATGGTCGGGCAGCTCGTGGCCGCTCTCCATCGCGTGCAAGCGATAGTTCAGCCCGATCGCCAGGATATTGGGCGGGGTCACCGGCGCCAGCAGCTGAACCTCGTCCAGCGCAAACGTTTGGCTGGTGAGCTCCCATGAACCAAACAGGTCGCCAGCGATGGCTCGGATAGAGGCATCACTCTCTAGCAGGCCGTGGGCAACCAGGCCCTCTCGTGTGCGGAACCGTGCAATACGTGCCATGGTGTACTCCTCTCGTTGGCTAGACGCGCAAGACGACCTTGGTGGCGCGGCGCTCGCTAAGAAGCCGGAACCCCTCCTCCACGTCTTCAATGGGCAGTACGTGGCTCATCCAGTCGGACAAGACGATCTTGCCGGCTCGTACCAGATCCAGCACCTCGGTGTGCTCATCCTGCTCCCGTACCGGGAGCGTCAAGATGGTCCCCTCAGCGTACCCTTGCTGCACGGGCGCGGGCATGACGTCATTCTCCGGGGCGACGCCATAGTTGCCGACGCGGCCGCCAGGGGCCACGAGCTCCAGGGCTTGCTGAAGCGCCTCCGAGCTGCCCACCGCCTCGATGACGCGGTCATAGCCGTCAGGGAGAGGCGGCGCGCCATCGGGCCAGGTGCGGTCTTTCGCCACGTAGGCATCCACGCCCAGCCGCATGAAGGTATCCGCCCAGCGCGCTCGCCGGCCATAGACGGCGACCAATGGCGCGCCCAGATAGCGGGCCCAGAGCGCAAACGACTGGGCCACGGGGCCTGTGCCCACGATGGCGCAGGTGGTATTCGGTCCGACGCCGGCCGCCCGCGACGCCGAGAGGGTCTCCTTCAGGGTGATGATCGCGGTGGCCTCGTCTGACGGGATCTCGGGCGGCACGATCTGCTGGGCCGCCCACTGGCCGTGAGGGCGCTCGTCGGGGTGATCTTGCTGCCATGCTGCCAAGTCGGTGACCAGGCCATACTCGGCCATGCCACCCCAGGCCGAGGCGATGCCGGTGTCGGGCGGAAAGGCCGCGCCTGGGCGCAGCACCTTTTGCCCCAGGGCATAGCTGCGCACTTCAGCGCCGAGAGCCACGATGGTGCCGACGCTCTCGTGTCCCAGAACCAACGGCAGCGGGATCTGGGAGACAAAGTGTCGCTCCAGAATCTTGCGGTCGGTCGAGTTGCAGATGCTACAGGCTTCGATGCGCACCAGGGCCTGGTAGGCGTTCGGCTCGGGTCGGGGCAGATCGGTGACGACGGCTAGCTGGTTGGGCGCTTGGACAAGAACGGCCTTCATGGGCACCTCCTCACACGCGATGCTATCCGCAGCGGCCTGGTCCGTCAATGGGGTAAGGCTCGGCCCGCCCGAGCCACGCGGACGACGGGCTGGCGGCTCTGTTCAGGCCTGGTTCGTTTGCCGTGCCGACGCCTCGGCCCGGATCCACGCTACCAGCACGTCAAGGGCCCTAGACGAGGGGTACTGGCCGTTGTAGACCAAGTCAGCGTGCCAGCGCGAGGGCTCGACGTACTGCTGATGACGCCAGCGGACGCTATCGAGATAGTAGGCCGCGATCTCGTCAAAGTCGCCACCAGTGGCCATGTTGCGGCGCAGGCGACGCACGATCCGCTCATCGGGGGGCGCGTCCACAAAGATGCGCAGATCGAGCTTTTCGCGAAGTACACCATCGTGTAGGGTCATCAACCCCTCGACGATGACGACGTCGGGGGGATCGCCCGCGGCGCACAACTCCTTGATGTCGCGGTGCAGCGAGGCCAAGTCAAAGGATGCTGGCTGGTTATAGTCATCCCACTGGGTGTCCACAAAGGGGGCCTGGACGCGAGGCTTGACGGGCCAAAAGTAGCGATCCATATGCACGACGCGCACGTCGAGGCCGGCCAGCGCCTCCTCGAGAGCGTGGCAGAGGGTGGTCTTGCCGCTGGCGCTGCCGCCGGCGATCCCAATCAAGATGGGGAGCGTGATCATGGGCGTCCTCAATCCAGGTTGCTGCAACTCGAGCAGTGTAGGGGTTCGGCCGAGGGCTGTCAACGCAGTTGACCCGGCCACCGGCGGGTCTAGAATGCTCGGGAAACAGAAGTCGGCAACAGAAGGGGGAATCGACATGGCACCCTATCGCGTTGGCATCATCGGCTGTGGACGCAAGCCTGACAAGCCAGGCCCTACCGGTTACGGCATGGGCCACGCCCACGCCCTCGGCTACGCAGCTTCGCCGGACGCCGCCATCGTGGCGTTGGCGGATATTGTCTTGGAGAACGCGGAGGCGTTTCGGGAACAGCACGGTGGCGATGCCATCTACCAGGACTATGGCGAGATGCTGGCACGGGAGGATCTCGACATTGTCAGCATTACCACCTGGCCGCACCTGCACGCCGACATGGTGGTGGCTGCGGCCGAGGCCGGCGTCAAGGCCGTGCATTGCGAAAAGCCCATGGCGCTAACCTTTGGTGACGCCAAGCGCATGGTCGCGGCTTGCGAGGCCAACGGCGTGCAGCTCACCTATAACCACCAGCGACGCTTTGCGCCCGTGTTTCAGACCGCGCGCCGTTTGGTGGATGAGGCCGCCATCGGCCAGGTGCAGGTCATACATGGCGTCTGCGCCAACCTCTTTGACTGGGGCACGCATTGGTTCGATATGATCAACTATCTGAACAACGAGTGCGACGTCGCGTGGGTGCTGGGGCAGGTGGATCTGCGCGGGAGCCACCGGGTCTTTGGTGCGCCGATCGAGGGACAGGGTCTATCCTACTATGCCTACCAGAACGGCGTGTATGGCATGCTCACCACGGGCTATGGCATGCCTTCAGGCGGATGGATCGAACTGACGGGCAGCGAGGGCCGCATCGAGATCGGCCGCGATGCCGGCCACCCGCTG
>DAIRUQ010000045.1:0-20434 GCA_036803245.1 Chloroflexota bacterium
GGTCGGCGACGCTCGCTGGCCCGCATCGTGCCCGATGGCGACGCCGCCACCGTGGGTGAGTACGCCTTTGATGACGCCGTCCTGGCGCAGACCCTGGCCGTGCTGCTGCGCGACCTGGCGACGCCCCTGGACCTGGTCGTGATCGACGAGATCGGCCGTCTGGAGCTGATGCACGACGGCGGCTATGCGCCCGCCCTGGCGGCCGTGGTCGAGACCCAGGCCCGCCTGGTGCTCTTTACGGTGCGCGAGAGCTATGTAGAGGCGCTGGCCGAACGGTTGGCGCCAGCGCCCCTCCAGGTGGTGAACCTCGGTGGCGGTGCCACCGAGGGCGGCGTCCGGCGTAACGACGCCGCCCTCAGCGCCCTGCTCGCCGCCGTGGGCCTGGCGTCCCAGGCCTAGTCCTGAAGCCCCTCGACGATCCGCGCGTATTTCGTGATCAGCTCTTGCGCCGCCTCGTCCGAGCTCGCCTGCGCGTACACGTGGAACAGCGGGCGGTCCGGATCAGGAGACACCAGCACCCACTGGTCCTCGGAGAGCACCACCCGCACCCCGTCGATCTGGGGCGCCAGGCGCTCCTTGAACTGCTCGTTCATCAGGCGCATCACCGTGCCCTTGGATTCCCACGGGCACTCGACCATGGTCTGGGCCATGTGGTAGGCGGGCACGCTATCCACCAGCTCCGAGAGGCTGGTGCTCAGCGTCGTCAGGAACTCGAGCAGCTTGCCCACGGTCATGAGGCCGTCCACCACGGGCTGCCACTGCGGCCAGATAAAGGCGCCGTTGGTATCGGTGGCCAGCACCACGTTCTCGCGGGTGGCGGCCTGCATCAGGGCATAGGGCGTGTTGCGCGTGCGCAGCACTTGTCCGCCGTACATGGTCGCCACCTCCTCAAAGGTGTTGGGCGCCATCACGGGCACGGCCACGATGCCGCCCTCGTTGGTGCGTAGCGCCGCGGCAGCCATGGCCAGGGCGAGCTGGCAGGGCGGCACCAGGCGGCCCCTATCATCCACCACGTAGGTTCGCTCGCCGCCCACGTCGATGCGCACGCCCAGGTCGGTCTCAAGCGCCGAACAGATTCGCGTGAGCGTCTTGAGCGCGTCTTGGTGCTCTTCCTCGGGGATGGCCATCTTGGTCTCGTCCACGGCCTCGTTCAGGGCCACCACGCGGCACTTGAGCCTGGTCAGGATCGGCGCCAGCACCTGGGCCGTGGGCGCGTTGGCAAAGTCCACGGCAATGTGCGGGCTCCGCAGGGCGATGGCCGTTGTCTGCAAGGTATCCAGGTACTCTTTGATGTACTGGTCGGCCACCTCGTTGGCATAGCTGATGGTGCCGATCTCGTCCAGGAAGACGCGCCGAAAGTCCTCGCGAAAGAACACCCGCTCGATGTTGCGCTCGCCGTTCTGGCTCAGGTCCTGGCCGCGGCGATCACAGAACTTGATATCGACCAGGCGGCTGTCATAGGGCGAGAGGCGCACATGCACGCCGCCCAACGCCTCGGTGCGCCCCGTGTAGAAGCGAGCCACGGGAATCGGCAGCGAGCGCACGTCGAGCACGTTCACGCCCGCCGATGGCAGCCCCGAGATCAGCGCGCGCTTGAGCATGCGCGGGCTGCGGTTGGGGTCGCGGTTGATGGTGACCACCGCGCCTTTGGGCAGGGTGGCGGCAAAGGCCGCGCCCAGCTTGGCGGCAAACTCGGGCGTCAGGTCCACGTTCACCAGCCCCGTGACGCCATAGCGCCCGAACAGCACCCGCCGCCCCTGCGCCCCCCAGATGATGCTGGAGCGCACGGTGGCGCCTGCCTCGACTTCTTTATCGGGCCAGATCTTGACCCCAGGGTGGATGACGGCGTTATCTCCGACCACCGACGAATCGCCGACGACGGCGCCCTCGAATACCACCACTTTGCGCTTTAGGCTGCATTGCCGCCCGACGATGGCGCCGCGCAGCTCAACCCCCTCGCCGATGTAGCAGTTCCGCCAGACGATGCTGCGGTCGATGTGGGCGTACCGATCCACTACCGAATAGTCGCGGATCACCGTCGGGCCGTGGATGATCACCCCGTCCATCACCTTGACGCCCCGTCCCAGGAACACGGGCCCATAGAGCTGGGCCGTGGGCGCGATCTCGACGCCGTCCTCGCCCCAGACGCCAGCCGACTGCTCCAGCCGATGGCCCACGGGCTCGACCTTGACCTGGCCGCCCAGCACGTCGCCCGTGGCGCGCATATACTCGGCAATGTTGCCCACGTCGCACCAGTAGCCGTCGGCCACATAGCCGTACATGGGGTCGCCGCGCTCCAGCAGGATGGGGAACAGGTCCTGCGAGAAATCGAACTTGACCTCGTGCTCAAAGTGGTCCAGCACCTCGGGCTCGAGCACATAGATGCCCGTGTTGACCGTGTCCGAGATCACCTCACCCCAACTGGGCTTTTCCTGGAACTGCTGGATGCGGCCGTCGCTATCGGTGATGATGACCCCGTATTCCAGCGGGTTGGATACGCGATACAGGGTCAGCGTGGCCTTGGCCTTTTTCTCCTGGTGAAAGGCGATCACCTTGGTCAGGTCAATGTCCGTCACCGCGTCGCCGCTGATCACCAGAAAGGTCTCGTCCAGCAGCTCCTGGGCCAGCTTGACGCTGCCTGCGGTGCCCAGCGGCACCTCCTCGATCGAGTACTCGATGTTCATCCCGAACGAGTGGCCGCTCCCGAAATAGTCCTGCACGTCCTCGGCCATGTACTGCAGCGTCACGATCACGTCGGTGATGCCATGCCGCTTGAGGAGATCGAAAATGTGGCCCATCACGGGCTTGTTGACAATGGGCACCATCGGCTTGGGTCGGTTGATGGTGAGGGGACGAAGGCGCGATCCCGCACCGCCCGCCATGACGACCGCTTTCACTGCTCACCTCCTCTATGGGTAACCTATCCTCGCCACCACGGTCCGAATCGCGAGCTAGAGCGTCTTGGTGATCTTGTTGAGGCTCCTGGGCGTCATCGGATCATAACCCTTGGCGATGGCCAGGTGGTGCCCCAGGAGCTGCCCTGGCACCGCGGCGATGAGGGGCGTGGCCCACTCGGGCAGGCCCGCCGCCAGCGGCATGGGGGTGGTCGCCAAGGCCAAGGTGGCCTCGTCATCCGAGACGACCAGCAGGTCGGCGCCGCGCTCGCGCAGCGTCTCGCCCAGTGCGTGCAACTCGGCGTGCACCTGCCCGCTGGGCGCCACCAGGATCACGGGGTAGCCTGGCTCCACCAGGGCGATGGGCCCGTGCATGAAATCGGCCGATGAGTAGGGCGTGGCTCCCACATAGGCCAGCTCACCCACCTTGAGCGCGATCTCGAACGCCGTGCAATAGTTGAACCCGCGCCCCACCACGGCGCCCGCGCGCACGGGCGCATAGCGTTGGGCGGCCTGCTCCAGCTGGTCGTTGGCCGCTAGGGTGCGCTCCAACGCCACAGGCACCTCCAGCAGGGCGGTCCGCGCCGCCTCGTCCTGGCCGAGGGCCGCGCCCAGCAGGGCCACCGCTGCCAGTTGGGCGGTATAGGTCTTGGTGGCGGCCACCGCCTGCTCCAGGCCCGCGTGGCAGTTGATCACCAGCTCCGCCGTCTCGGCCAGGGGCGATTCCGCCGTGTTGGTGATGGCCAGCGTCAGCATCCCCTGGGCCTGGGCGTCCGCCACCACGGAGACAATGTCGGGCGACGTGCCCGACTGCGAGATGCCGATCACGAGCGTGTCGGCCAGGCGCGGCGGCGTCTTGTACACCGTATAGAGCGACGGCGTGGCCAGCGCCACGGGCAGCCGATGCTGGTAGCCCCACAAATACTGGGCATAGCGCGCCGCGTTATCCGACGTGCCCCGCGCCGCGATCAGCACCTGCTTGACGTTACGCGCGCGGATGGCGGCCGCGGCCCGTGCGAACTGCTCCCCGTGCTCGGTGATCAGCCTGGCGATCCCCTCGGGCTGCTCGCGAATCTCTCGCATGAGCTGGTTCATGGGTTCCCCCTTTACGCGATTATAACATCTCGCCTTGGCCACGTATAGCAAAAGGCGGGCGAGGATCGGCATCCCCGCCCGCTTGCGCGGCGTTACACGTACCTACGCCTCGGCTTGAGCCGTCTCGACCGCCTCCCAAGGCTGCTCGGGCTCGGCAAGGTAGGCGTCGATGTCGGTGGCGGCGATGCGGCCCGCGCCCATGGCGCTGATAACCGTGGCCGCGCCCGTGACGATGTCGCCGCCCGCCCAGACGCGCTCCATCTTGGTGCGGCCCGTGGTCTCATCGCAGGCCACGGTACCCCAGCGCGTGCGCTCCAGGCCAGGCGCATCGGCAAAGACCAGCGGGTTGGGGCGGGTGCCCAGCGCCATCACAACGGTGTCCATCTCGATGCTGTATTCGGACCCCTCGATGGGCACGGGGCGACGGCGGCCGCTGCTGTCGGGCTCGCCCAGCTCCATGCGGATGCACTTGAGGCCAGACACCCAGCCCTCGCCGTTGCCCAACACCTCGACGGGGTTGGTGAGGAAATCAAAGATGATCCCCTCTTCCTCGGCATGGTGGACTTCTTCGGCGCGGGCGGGCACCTCTTCGCGCGAGCGGCGATAGACGATATGCACTTCCTCAGCGCCCAGGCGCAGCGAGCAGCGCGCGGCGTCCATGGCCACGTTGCCAGCGCCCACCACGGCCACTTTGTTGCCCACCTTGACGGGGGTGTCCCACTCGGGGAACAGGTAGCCCTTCATCAGGTTGGTGCGCGTCAGGAGCTCGTTGGCCGAATAGACGCCGTTCAGGTTCTCGCCTGGGATGCGCATCATCATCGGCAGGCCCGCGCCCGTGCCCAGGAACACAGCGTCGTACGATTCGACCAGCTCGCGCAGGGTGTACAGCTTGCCCACCACCGCATCACACTGGACCTTGACGCCCAGGTCCTGCACATAGCCGATCTCGGCCTGGACCACCTCTTTGGGCAGACGGAACTCGGGGATGCCGTACATGAGCACGCCGCCAGGCAGGTGCAGCGATTCTAGCATGGTGACCTCGTGGCCACGCTTGGCCAGGTCGCCAGCGGCGGTGAGGCCCGAGGGGCCGCTACCCACGATGCAGACTCGCTTGCCCGTCGACGAGGCGAGCTCGGGGGCGCGCATGCCCTGCTGGCGCTCCCAGTCGGCCACAAAGCGCTCCAGTCGCCCGATAGCCACGGGCTCGCCCCGCCGCGAGAGGATGCAGGCGATCTCGCACTGGGTCTCTTGCGGGCAGACGCGCCCACAGATGGCGGGCAGGCTGTTCTTGTCCTTGAGCGCTTCCACGGCGCCCCACATGTCGCCCTCGCGCAGCGCCAGGATAAACTCGGGGATGCGCACTTGCACGGGGCACCCGTCCACGCAGGCGGGCTTTTTGCACTGCAAGCAACGCGTTGCCTCCAGCTGCGCGATCTCGAGCGCATAGCCCAGGGCGACCTCGTCAAAGCAGGAACGGCGCTCCTCGGCGGAGCGGGTGGGCATATCTTGGCGCGGAGGGCGTTGTTGTTTGGCTGCCATGGTTATGCCTCCTTTACCGTGGACGCTTGCAGCTCTGCCTGGTAGGCCTCCATCGCCACCTTTTCCATGTCGGTGTACATGCGCTGTCGGCTCATTAGCAGGTTCCAATCTACCAGGTGCCCGTCAAACTCGGGCCCGTCCACGCAGGCGAACTTGGTTTCGCCGCCCACCTCAACACGGCAGGCGCCGCACATGCCCGTGCCGTCCACCATGATCGAGTTCAGGCTGACGGTGGTCTTGGTATCGAACTTTTTCGTGGTAAGTGCCACAAACTTCATCATGATGGCGGGGCCGATGGCCCACACGTGGTCGATCTGGCGCCCCTCGTTGTGCAGCTCTTCGACGGGGACCGTCACCAGCGCCTTGCGCCCATAGCTGCCGTCGTCGGTGCAGACGATCAGCTCGTCGGTGACGTCGCGCATCCGCTCCTCCCAAAAGAGCAGGTCTACGTTACGCGCGCCGATGATGCCGATCACCTTGTTGCCCGCCTCGCGGAGCGAGCGGCAGATGGGATAGATCGGCGCGATGCCCAGGCCGCCGCCCACCACCACGCAGGTGCCATAGCGCTCGATCTCGGTGGCGACGCCCAGCGGCCCCGTAAAGCTGGCCAGGCACTCGCCCTCGGACATCTGCCCGAGCTGCAAGCTGGACTTGCCCACCTCCTGCACGACGATGGTGATGGTGCCCGCCTCCCGATCATAGTCGGCGATGGTCAGCGGGATGCGCTCGCCGCGCTCGCTGACGCGCAACACCACAAATTGGCCCGCTTGCGCTTTGCGGGCCACCTCGGGCGCGAGAATGTCATACTCTTTGGTCTGGGGTCCAAGGACCCGCTTCCGCACGATCTCGTACACCAATACCCTCCCCAGGTGCTTGTTCGACGCGACGATAGCGGGGCGGCTACCCGAGCCGACCCGAAAGCGGACTAGAGATCCACGAGCTGGCGGACCAGGGCCAATACCCCCAGCCCCGCCTTGATGGCGCGGCTAGTATCCAGCGGACGCTGGTCGGCGGCTCGGTTGTCATCGCCCATGGTGCCCAGCAGCAATCCCGCGATGGCCCCCACCACGGCCCCGACCACGGCCCCGCGCACGATATAGCGGACGTCACGCTTCACGGCTCACCTCCCGATGCAGCACTCGCGCGATACGCTTGAGGCCCGCCGCCGTCGAGGCATAGGTCGAAGCGAACCAGACGAACGGCCGCCGTATGCCCACGAGCACGCCGTTGGTTACACGCGCGGCCCGCGCCACACGTTGGTTGGTAACCCGCAGCCAGAGGGCCGCCTGCGGGCGGGCGCGACGCATCGCCTTGGCGCCGTTCCAGAGCAGCAGCAGCGGCACGAGCAAGACCACGATGCCCTCGACGGCCATCACCACAATGGCGATATCGCGCGCGGTCGGCAGCATCTCTAGCATGTCGCTCTCCTCGGCGCGCTCGGCCCGCTACAGCATCTCGATGGCATAGTCCAAGAGAACCACGTCCAGGCGCGAGCTCTCCACCATGCGGACGACCTTTTCCAGCAACCCATGAGCATAGCCAACATCGGTGGAGACGCAAACCACGCCCAAGCGCGCGCGCTGCCAGCTATTCTGCTGATCCACCTCGGCTGCCGACACATTATAGTCGCGTCGGATGCGATCGAGTAATGAGCGCAACACCCGTCGCTTGTACTTGAGCGAGTTGCACTCGGGTATCTCCAGATCCAACGTCAGCGCCGCGATGACCATGGTCTCCGTTCCTGGCGTGCGCCAGCCTGCGCCTAGGCTACCTCGCGGACCTCGTAGGTATAGTCGATCTCGGCGTTGAGCGAGGCCGTGGCGCCACAGTACTTGGTCTGGGATAGCTCGATGGCCCGCTCGACGGCCGACTCAGGAATGCCGTGCCCCGTCACCACAAAGGTGAGGGTGATCTGCGTGTAGCGCTTGGGATGCTCCTCGGCGCGCTGGCCCGCCAGGCGTACCTCAAAGGCGCGCACATCCAGCCGTTTCTTCTGGAGCACCGAGATGACGTCCATGGCCGTGCACGAGCCCAGCGCGCACAGCAGCGCCTCCATGGGGCGCATGCCCGTGTCGGCGCCCCCCACCTCGGGGTTGCCATCCAACACGATGGCGTGGTTCGAGCCACCCGCCGTGGCCACAAACTGCATTCCCTCGGTCCAGCGAAGCGTGGCTCCATACGGACGTTGCTCAGCCATCCGAACCTCCTTTTTCCACGGTCAGATAGAGCCGATACGTCGCGTGATAGGCCTGCATGCTCTGCAGGTAGCCATCGTTCCAACCGCCCGCGGCATAAAGCAGGCCGCCGCGGCTGGTGGTGACCGCCGCCAGGCCCAGGTTCCGCCAGCTGCCCACCAACGGCGTGGCAAAGGTGGCCCAGGCGTTGGCGGTGGGGTCATAGCGCTCGCCGTAGGCCAACGAGCTCTCCCAGCCGCCGCCCACCACATAGAGCGCTCCCTCTAGCGCCACGGCCTCGTGGCCCGCGCGGGCTGCCCGCATGGGGGCGCGGAGCTGCCACCCGTCGCTGCCGCTGGGGTCCGCCGCCAGCGACTCGGTCAGCCGATAGACCGTCTCGCCGTCATAGCCGCCCGTGACGTACACGCGGCCGTCTAGCAGGGCGCCCGCGGCAAAACCACGGGGCAGCGTCAGCGGCGGGCCGCTCTCCCAGCGGTCGTCGGCCACGTCGTAGCGGTAGGTGTCGCCCACATAGCGCTGGCCGTTCCAGCCGCCGCACAGCCAAAAGCCGTCGTCCTCGGCAATCAAGGCATAGCCAAACAACGCCACGGGCAGTCGCGCTGCCTGGTTCCATTCCCCCGTCGCGGGATCGTACGCCTCCATCGCGTCGCTGGGCAGGCCGCCCGCCAGCATCCCGCCAGGCACATAGATCCGCCCCGCGACCGCTGCTGCCTTGACGTTGGCTACGGCCGTGGGCTTGGCGGCTAGCTGCTCCCAGGCGCCCGACGCCAGATCATAGGCATCCAGGCGTCCCGTCAACCCGCTCTCGGTCTCGCCCGCGATCAGATAGAGGCGGCCGCCGTGCGCCACCTGGGCAAAGCGGCTACGCGGCGTCGGCAGGGTGGTCTCGGTCTGCCAGCGCGGCGCCTCTTGCCAGGCCACAGCGGCCTGCGATGGCGCCCCGTCGCGAAAAGCATCGGCCGGCGACGTGGCGCGGGCGCCCTGTCGCGGCCAGAGGGCCATCACCAACCCTGCCGCCAGCGCTACCCCCAGCGCCACCAGCTGCTGCCAGGCGGGAATCGCGCGTCGGTACGCCTCGGTCGCGTCATAGGCGGCCTCGGCCGGCGCGGGCTCATCGCCATCGTCGGCGGGCGCCGCCAGCCCAGGCAAGGTCACCAACTGATGGGCGATGGCATAGCGCGTCGCCTCGGTGCGCGATTCGACCGCCAGCTTGCCGAAAATGTTGCGGAGATGGGCCTTGACCGTGTTGGCGCTGATATCCAGCTTGAGCGCGATCTGCTGGTTGGTCATGCCCGTGCTGACCAGCTCCAGAATCTCGAGCTCGCGCTCGCTCAGCGACTGGCTGTCGTTCTCCATGGGTGGTGCCCTCCCGCAACCGTCGGCGATTCTACCACAGGCGGGCGCGCGGGCGCAACCGACCGACCCGCAGCCCGCAACCCCGCGCCACACGATGCGTAGAGAGGGTGTGATCCGAGAGTTGCTGGAGGTAACCATGTCAGAACCATTTGCAGAGAGCATGGAACAGCCCCGTCGCGTCGTCGAGGCATCGTTTCGTTTGCCCAAGGCCGAAGAGATCACCTTTCCCAAAGTGGATCTAGAGCCCGTGGCCGAGATCGGCCGTGAGCTGCTGCTGACCACCGTGGGCATCGGCGTGCTCGCGGCCCAGGGGTTGGCCGCGGCCGCCCGCGCCGCCTACCAGGCTGGCCTGGACGAGGCCTCCAAGCCCGATTCCTGGCTGCATAGCATCCTGAAGGCGGCGACGGACGCCCCCGCGGCGCAGCAGGAGCAGGGCGTTCCCGTTTTGCCTATCGCCGACTATGATCGGCTCGATGAGCAAGAGGTCGTCGCCCGCCTGGATGGCCTCACGCGAGACGAGCTGGACCTGGTGCGCCGTTACGAGGCCGCCAACCTGGACCGCGTCATCGTCCTGGATGCCATTGCCCGTCGTCTGGGCTAGCGGCGCCATGCGAAGCATTCTCTTTACAGGCAAGGGCGGCGTCGGCAAGACCACCCTGGCCGCGGCTACCGCGCTAAGCGCGGCCAAGCACGGGCATCGTACCTTGGTGGTCAGCACCGATCCCGCCCATTCCCTGGCCGACTCGTTGGATCAGCCCCTCTCGTCCGAGCCGCGCGCCATCCAGGGCGACCACTTTTGGGCCGCCGAGATCGATACCGGCGAGGAGCTGGAGCGCCATTGGGGCAAGGCGCGCCGTCGCATCGCCGAGCTGTTGCGCGAGGAGGGGATCTCGGCCGCGGCGGCAGGCGAGCTGGCCGTCCTCCCGGGGTTGGACGAGATCCTGGCCCTCTTGCGCATCAAACAGTGGCTGGACGAGGGCGCCTATGACCTGCTGGTGATCGACAGCGCCCCCACGGGGGCTGCCACCCGTTTGCTCAGCGCGCCCGATCTGGTGCGCTGGTACCGCCGTCACCTCTCGGGGCTGTCTCGCACCGTGCTGCGCGCCGTGCTGCCCGCCCTCAGCGTCCTGCTGGAGGCGCCCGCCGACGCCTTGGTGGCGCAGGAGCAGGTCAAGCTGGTGTTTGAGGGCATTCGCGCCCTCCAAGAGAACCTCACCGACCCCGAGCGCACCTCGGTGCGGCTGGTGCTGCTGCCCGAGCGCATGGCCCTGCTAGAGACCGAGCGGGCCTACACCTATATGAGCCTCTTTGGCATGTCGGTGGATGCTCTCTTTCTCAACCGCCTCTTGCCCGATCAGGTCCAGGACCCCTACTTTGACGGGTGGCGCCAGGACCAGTTTCGCTATCGCCGCGAGGTGCTGGACGAGTTCCGCCCCCTGCCCGTCTTTGAGGTGCCGCTCATGAACCGCGAGGTGGTGGGCCTTGAGGCCCTGGCCGCCCTGGCCGACGCCACCTATGGCAGCGCCGACCCAGCGCCGCGCCTGGGCACGGAGCAGCCCCTGGAGATCGCCGCGCGCGACGGCCGCTATGTGCTTTCGCTGCGTGTTTCGGGCGTGGCCACGGGCGCCGTGCAGATCGAGCGCGCGGGGGACGCCCTGCGGGTGCGGCTGGGCCGCTATCGGCGCACGCTGCCGCTGCCGCAGTACCTGGTCGGCCTGTCGCCCTCTTTTGCGCGCCTGGAGAACGGCCGCCTGGTGATCGTCTTTGAGGACGCTTGAGTTCGCATCGCGCAGGGTCGCCGCCTCGCCCGCGGCCTCGCCTCGGGGCGGCGACCGCCGACGCGTCTTGACGCAACCCCCACGCCGAGTATCATCTTCAGACGCTGCATAGCCACGCGGTACGGGGGCATCCACGCATGCTGACCATCGGTATCGATTTTGGCACCACCAACTGCAGCGCGGCGATCTGCCGCGACGGGCAGGTGGAGCTGATCCCCCTGGAGGATGGCAACACCATCCTGCCATCCACTATCTGCATCACCCGCGAGGGCGAGATCCGCATCGGTCGCGCCGCCATCGAGCGCTTTCTGGAGCTCACCCGTAATCGCGCCATTCGCTACAAGTTCACCGACCTGCGCCGCCTCACGTCGGTCTATACCGACCACCTGGACGAGTCGGTCGTCAGCTCTGACGAGGATCTGGTGGTGGTCTCGACGCCTGGCGACGAGGAGGATCTGGATTGGCCCGCGCGGCTGTTCCAGTCGCTCAAGACGGGCCTGCGTGACCCTCACTTTGCGGGCACCACCGTCTATGACACCTACTATGCCATGGAAGACCTCATCGCCCTGGTGCTGCGGCACATTCGCCGCTGCGCCGAGGCCCATCTCGGCGAGCCCGTCCGCGCTGCCGTGATCGGTCGCCCCGTCTCGTACGTGGGTACCGCCGAGACGGGCGTGGCGCCCGAGGTGGTGGACGAGACGGCCCACGAGCGGATGCTGGCGGCCGCGCGCATCGCGGGGTTTGACGAGGCGGCCCTGCTGCTCGAGCCCGCCGCCGCCGCGCGTCATTTGCGAGGGCAGGCCGAGGCGTGGCAGCATGCGTTGGTATTCGATTTCGGCGGCGGCACGTTGGACCTGGCCGTGGCGCGCGCCCTGCCCGACGCCGATCAAGAGATCGTCGCGGCCCACGGCGTGCCCCTGGGCGGCGATGACTTTGACAGCACCATCATGCGCCGCTTTTTGCTGAGCCAGTTCGGCGATGGCACCACCTTTGGCCCCAAGCACCTGCCCTTTCCGCCCAACATGCTGGAGCCGCTGCTGCACTGGCAGACCATCCCGCAGCTGGCCACGCCCGCCAACGCGGCACGGCTGGCGTCCATCGTCCGCGAGAGCGACGCCCCGCAGGCTATGCACAACCTCCAGGCTCTCATCCGCAAGGGACTGGGGTTTCGCCTGTTCCAAGAGATCGAGCGGGCCAAGATCGAGCTCTCGGACCAGGACCAGGCCATCGTGTCGTTGCACGATCCCGAGCTCATGATCGAACAGCGCGTCCGCCGCTCCCAGTTCTCTCGCGCGCTGGTGGATCATCTCTCGACCATCGAGGGTGCCCTGGAAACCGTCCTGCAGCGCGCCCGCCTGACCGTTCCACAGATCGACCGCGTCCTGATGACGGGCGGCTCCTCGCTGGTGCCTGTGGTGCAGGCCACCGTCGGGCGCATCTTTGCGGCGGCGCAGGTGCGCGTGGCCGACCCGTTCACCAGCATCTCGGCGGGGCTGAGCATCGCCGCCGCCGAGGACGACCTGTCGCGCCCCGTGGCTGATGCCTACTCGCGCGCCACCGAGGCCCGTATCCAGGCCGAGGCCGTCACCATCGGCGAGACGGTGGCCTTCAAGCGTGGCACCCAGAGCGTCGAGGGCGTGGTGGTGGGCCGCGCGGGCGGTCGCCTGCACGACGCCGTGCTGGTGATCGAGTTTTGGGATGAGGGTAGCGAGGCTTTTGTCAGCACCATGCGCCACGAGACCAAGGTGACCCGCACCAAGGTTCCCCGCTAGGGCTACGTCCGCGAGGAGGATGCATGCGAATCTGGAGCAGCGCCCACGACGGCGGCGCCGTGCACGCCATGGGCAATGGGCAGATGCTGGCCTATGGGCGCGGCCCCGAGCTGGCGTACCTCTATGGCCCGCCATACAGCTCGCCCAGCCTGGCGCGCATAGAGCTCGTGCCCGACGCGCCGCTCAACGACCATTCCCAGCGTCTGCCTGGGGGCGCCATCTGGCGACACACCCTGATCGACGCGGCCTCCCATGTGCCCGTGACGCTGATGACCGAGTGCGTGCATCACGAGCTGCCCGTCTATTTGCGGCGCTGGGAGGATGTCGCCTGCCCGCTGCGCTGGCGTATTCACCTGCACCCCAGCGCCACGCTGCTGCCCGCTAGCCGCCACGAGGGCGCTTGGCTGGTCATGCTCAAGCCGGGCGCGCCCATCTACCACTATCCTGCGGCGCACTGGTCCTGGGGGCTGTTCCTGACCGAGGGCGCCTGCCGTTTGGAGGCCGCCGATGACGGCACGCTCCTGCTGACCTGCCAGCGCGGGGAGGGCTCGCTGCGCGTCGTCGGGGCCACTAGCTATGCCGCCCTGGCCGACGTGGCCGATCTGGCGGCGTCCCTCAGCCCCGCCCAGATGCGCGCCGCCACCCAGCGTTGGTGGGAGGGGTTTCGCCAGCGCCGTACCGCTCGGATGGATTCCCGTGCGCTGGCCGACGACGCGGCCGCCGAGCTGCTGGACGGCGTGGCCGCCCTCCTCAAGGCACAGCAATCCACCGACGGCGGCGTTATGGCGGGGCACTATTACCCGCTGGCCTATGTGCGTGACCAGTACGGCGCCTCACGGGGGATGCTAGCGCTGGGCATGCACGCCGAGGCCCGCGCGGGGCTCCAGTTCCGCGCCGACAAGCTGGCCCGCCTGGGCACCCTGCAGACGGCCGAATCGATGGGCAGCGATTGTGCCCGCCACATCCACGAGAACGACGACGTCGAGGGGCCAGGCTACCTGATCCTGCAGGCGCGCGATTACCTTGGCGCCACGGGAGACGTCGCCTTTGTGCGGAGCCTGATGCCCCTGCTGGATTGGTGCTGGGAGGCGCAGCGCCGCCACCTGTGGGGTGGGCTGCTGCCGTTCAATGGGGACGAAACGTATGTCGCGGGTGGGTTCTACCCGCGCTCGGGGCTGATGCAGGGCTCGGCCGATTCGACCTTGGTCTATGCCGTGGCGGGCGCCTGGCTGGCCGATTGGGCCCAGGCCCAGGGTCTCTGGCCCGCCGCCTATGCCGAGGCGCAACGCGCCCTGGCGGCCCAGGCCGCGCGGGCCTATCGGCGTCACTTTATGCGGGAGGGCCGCTTGTTCGCCAACGCGCCCATCCGCGAGGAGCTGGGGGCCCTGCCCGCCCATCGCCACGGCGTCTGTGAGGCCCGTTGCGGCTGGTTCGGCTGGACCGAGCGCTCGTCCGCGGGTCGCTACCTCTGCCCCGCCTGCGCCGTGTCGGTCGATTTGCCGCCCGAGCGCCCTGAGCCTATGCTGGTGCACTCGGTGTCGCTGTTGCCCAGCTATGTGGGCAGCGATCTGCTCAGCGATGAGGAGCTGCGTCGGCTAGCCGAGGGCGTTCTCGCCGCGGCCCAGCCCGACGGGCACATCCCCACGGTACCAGGCACCATCGGCTGCGTCGGCTATGACCCAGGCCTGCTCCTGATGACGCTAACGCGTCTGCGGCATCGCGCCGCGCCTGCCGCCTATGCTCGCCTCGTGCGCATGGCCGATGACGCGGGCGCCTGGAACGAGTACTATGGCGCGAGCGACCAGGTGCGCGCCCAGAACTGCCGCGCCCGCCCCTGGGAGAGCGGCGTCAACGCCGCCGCCATGGTAGCGTACTGGAGCGCTAGCGGCGATACGAGACCAGCGAATCAGTAGTTGACATGCGTCTATAGTTCTGATATTATTCTCTAAAGATAGGTGAGATTGGAAGTGATCGAGATGAGCAAGCAACTTGATCGAGCCCAGTACATGATCCAGGTGCTCCGCGAGGCGGGAAATCGCATTACGCCTCAACGCACTGCCATCGCACAGGTGCTTTCCAGGAGCACCACGCACCCCAGCGTCGAGGACATCTACGAAGAGCTGTATCCGCGCTTTCCTAGCATGAGCCTGGCCACCGTCTACAAGACCGTGGCGCTCTTTTGCGAGCTGGGCCTGGTGCTTGACCTGGGCACCCTCGGCGATGAGCGCCGCTATGATGGGCGCATGACCGAGCCCCACCTGCATTTGCTCTGCGAGAGATGCGGCGCCATTGAGGATTGCAGTGGCACCTCCATCGAGGTGGAGCAGATCCACGAGTCTGCCCGCGAAATCGGGTTTGAGGTGCGCGCCGTGCGCTATGAGGTGATCGGCCTTTGCAGGGCCTGTCAGGAGCTAATGGCCGTCGAGTCCGAAGCCGTCCGCGAAACAGTCAACTAAGGAGAATCCCATGATCAACGGCAAGGTCGAAAAAGCTATCAACGAACAGATCAAGAACGAGCTCTATTCGGGTTACATGTACCTGGCCATGGCCGCCGAGCTAGAGGCCACCGACTGGCCTGGCATGGGCCACTGGATGCGCAAGCAGGCGGGTGAGGAGCTCGCGCACGCCCTCAAGCTCTATGACTATCTCAACGAGCGCGGTGGTCGCGCCGAGCTGCATGCCATCGACAAGCCGCCCGTGGAATACGGCGGACCTTTGGCCATCTTTGAGAAGGCTTACGAGCACGAGCAGCTGGTGACCAGCCTGATCAACAAGCTCTTTGAGACCGCCGCCGCCGAAAAGGATTATGCCACGCAGAGCATGCTGCAGTGGTTCATCGACGAGCAGGTCGAGGAGGAGGACAATGCGTCCTCGATCGTCGCCAAGCTCAAGTTGGCTGGCGACAAGGGCAACGCCCTGCTGATGCTCGATCGCGCTCTCGGCGAGCGCTAGGATCCCCGCTACCCCAGAGGGCCTCTTCGGAGGCCCTCTTTTTGCGTCTCGCGCACACCGTTGACCCCCTCGGCGCGATGTGTTAGCTTGCTCGCGTGATCTGCGAACGTGCCCCGTGGGGCCGTCATCCAACGCAAGGAGCGGGTGGGTATGGGTGTGCGCATCGACCTGTCGTCGCAAACGTGGACCCTGCGCGGCTGGGCGCCCAACGTGTGGGAGTGGACCGCGGGGGCCGAGGGGATCGACTCAACGCGGCACCAGGCCACGCCCGTGGTGCCCGCCGTGGTGCCAGGCGCCGTCCAGGAGGATCTCTTTCGGGCGGGCCTGTTGCCAGACTGGAACGTGGGCCTCAACGCGCCCCTCTGCGAGTGGGTGGAGCATCGCCATTGGGAGTACCGTTGCCAGGTGAGTATCCCCGCCGATTGGCGCGGACGCCGCCTGATCCTCCACGCTGAGGGGCTGGACTATGCGGGCTACCTGCTGGTGGATGGCGTCATCGTCGACCAGTTCTGCGGCATGATGCGCCCCCACGAGTTCGACCTGACCGACCACCTCACGCCTGGCGGCCAGCACCGCCTCTCCATCGTCTTTACCGAGGCGCCCCACGAGCAGGGCCAGATCGGCCGCACCTCCCGCTCGCGCTATTTCAAAGCCCGCTTTGCCTATGGCTGGGATTGGTGCCCGCGACTGGTGCCCTTGGGCATCTGGGATGACCTCTACCTGGTGGCGGCGCCCGAGCCGCGCCTGCTGGACTGCCTGCCCTATCCCACCTATGAGCCCGCCGACGGCCTCGGTGGGCTGGCGGTGCGGCTGCACGTCCAGGCGAGCCGAGCCATGCGGGCGTCTTGCCGCGTGCGGCTGCGGCGTGCGGGGGAGATCGTCTACCAGGACGTTGTGACCTGCGCGTTCGGCCGCGGTGAGACCGAGACCCTGGTCGAGCTGCCCGATCGCTTTCCCGTGGAGGCCTGGTGGCCCAACGGCCTGGGGGCGCAGCCCCTCTATGCGTTGGACGTGGCGCTGCTGGATGCCGACGGCGCCCAGGTCGACGTCTGGCAGGGGCGGGTGGGGTTCCGCCAGGTCGAGTGGCTCCCCTGCGAGGGCGCCCCCGCCAACGCCGAGCCGTGGCTCTGCCGCATCAACGGCGTGCCGCTGTTCCTGCAGGGCGTCAACTGGACGCCCGTGCGCATGACCTATGGCAGCGTCACCCGCGAGCTGTACGCCCAGCGGCTCAACACCTATGCCGACATGGGGCTGAACATTCTGCGGGTGTGGGGCGGCGCCATGCTGGAAAAAGCCGCCTTTTATGACCTGTGTGACGAGCTGGGCATCATGGTCTGGCAAGAGTTCCCGCTGAGTTCGTCGGGGATCGACAACGAGCCGCCCCACGCGCCCGAGGCGCTGGACGAGCTGCGACGTATCGCCACCTCGTACCTGTGGCGGCGCGGCGGCCATGCCTCGTGCGTCGTGTGGTCGGGCGGCAACGAGCTGTTCCGCCAGGACGAGCACGGCGCCACCCCCGTGGACAAGACAGATCCCGCCATCGCCGTCATGGCGGGCGTGGCCGAGCGGCTGGGGCGCAACCAGCGCTTTGTGGTCACCTCGCCCAGCGGCCCCTCGATGTGGTTTGATCCCGCCCAGGCGGGGCAGGGGCTGCACCACGATATCCACGGACCCTGGCGCATGCCGACCTCCATGGACGAGTGGCGCCGCTACTGGGATGCGCATGATGCCTTGCTGGTCTCCGAGATCGGCGTGCCGTCCTGCTCGCGCGTCGAGCTACTACAGGCTTGCGCGGGCGATCTGGACCTCTGGCCGCCCAACGATGACAATCCGTTCTGGCTCTACCGTACGCCTTGGTGGAACACCTGGGAGCTGGCCGAGCCCCACGGTTTCGACGCCGAGAGTCCCGAGCTGGAGCGTTGGGTGGCGCTAACGCAAGAGCTCCAGGCTGAGGCGATGGCCTATGTGGCCGCCAGCTGCAAGCGGCGCTTTCCGCGCTGCGGCGGCGTCATCTTTTGGATGGGGCATGACTGCTATGTCTGCCCCGCCAACAACTCGGTGATCGAGTACGATGGCGCGCCCAAGCCCGCCGTGGCGGCCCTGAAGCGGGTGTTTCGGGGCGAGGCGTCGCCGTCCGATGGTTAGGACGGGACGATTCCCAGAGGGGGTGCGCTATGCCAGCTAGGCTGATGCACTGGTGGCAGCGGCTACGTCGGCGCCACGAGGATGCCACTGCTGGCGAGGTGCATCCGCGGCGGACCCTCTACCAGCGGCTGCACGGCTATGCCTACCTGCGCTGGCCCTATGGCTATATCGGCGCGGCCATCGGCGAGAGGCGCGCCGACCGCTGGCGACGTCTGCTGTACGCGCCCTTTTTGTGGCGGGCGCTCTATCCCCAGCGTTGGGCCGCCGAGTACCACGGCAAGGTGGTCTCAACGGGCGAGGCGGGGCGGCTGCTGACCGTCCGCGAGGACATTGCCGTGACGCTGCCCGAGCAGGTGATCCCGCACGCCACCGCGCGCGATCTGCTGCTGCGGCATACGCAACCGATCGTGGCCCTGGATTGCCCCTGCCGACTGGCTCGCGAGAACCCCTGCCTGCCGCTGGACGTCTGCCTGGTGGTGGGCGAGCCCTTTGCCAGCCTGGCGCTCAAGCATCAGCCCGACCACGCTCGCGCCATCAGCGCCGGGGAGGCTCTGGAGATCCTGGATGCCGAGGCCGCCCGCGGGCACGTCCATCACGCCTTTTTCAAGGAAGCGCTCTACGGGCGGTTCTATGCCATCTGCAACTGCTGCTCGTGCTGCTGCGGGGCCATCTCGGCGCAACGTCACGGCACGCCCATGGTCATCTCGTCGGGGTATGTGGCCGTTCACGATCCCGCCCTCTGCAGCGACTGTGGCGCTTGTGCGACGGCTTGCCCCTTTGAGGCCATCGACCTGGCCCGCGAGCCCATCGTGGACATCGAGCGCTGCCTGGGCTGCGGTGTGTGCGTCTCCCGCTGCCCCACGGGCGCCTTGGCGCTGGCTCGTGACCCCGCCAAGGGCGAGCCGCTGGATGTGGACAGCCTGGTTGGGGTGGGGGGGGCCAGCACGGCGCAGAAGGCTATGGTACAACCACGTAGAGAAGACGTCGGTGCTACATAGCGATCGGATGGCATCTACTTGTTGACGGAGGCGTTCTATGAGATGGCAGGACCGCATTGTCGTTGACCCTGCCGTGTATTACGGTCGGGCAATCAAAGAGACTCGCGTGACGGTCTCGGTCGTGCTGGACACCCTCGCTGCGGGCTTGACGACCGACGAGATCATCGCTTCCTACCCCTCTCTGTCCCATGAGGATGTGCAGGCTGCCTTGGCCTATGCTGCCGAGCTCTCCTAGCCCTCCGCCGCCGCCTCGGCGCGGCGACGCATCACCTCGCGCAGGCGATCGATATCCGCGGGCAGATGCCGCATCAGCAGCCCAAAGAACAACGCGCACAGCGCCCAGGTCACCAGACAGATGGCCAGGATGGCCACCTTGAGCGACCAGCGGTCGGCGATCATCCCCGCCAGCAGCGGCGATAGCGCCGCGCCCCCGTTCTCGATAAAGCTTTGCATGGCCAGCGCAGTGCTGCGCACCTCGGGCTCGGCCACGTCCTGGATGGTCGCCGTCACATTGGGCGCGGCCACCGACATGGCCAGGCAGGTGAGCCCCAGCATGGCCACAAAGAGCACGTGCTGCCCCAGCGGAATGTTCACGGCGATGCCCAGCCCCACCGCGCCCACGATCACGCCCGTCGTGGCGGCGATGATCCGCCCCGTGCGCTTGCGGCGGAACAGCGCGTCGCCCACCGAGCCGCCCAGGAAGTAACCGCCCGCCAGCAGCACAATCGAGATCATCATGGTCACCATGGCCTGGTTGCCGCTCAGCCCGCGCTCGGTCTCCAGGTACCGAAAGGCCCAAAAGGTCAGCACGTTCCAGGGAAAGACGCCAAAGAAGCCCTGGGCAAAGATCAGCGCCATGCTGCGCCGTTTGAGCAGGCTCTTGGCCACCTGAGGGTCGAACTCGAACGTGGGCATCTCGGCCACGTTGGCCATCTCGGGCTCGGCGCGGCCGCGGGGCGCCTCGCGCACAAAAAAGAAGATCAGCGCCGCCACCACGATGCCCACGCTGCCAGTCAGGAAAAAGGCCGAACGCCACCCCCAACTCTGCTGCAGCACCGTCGCCAGCACCAGGCCCAGCATATAGCCGAACGGCATGGCCGTCTGCAGCACGCCATAGATGCGCCCACGCTGGGCCGGCCCAAAATAGTCCGCCAGCAGGCTATAGATGCCTGGGTAGCTCGAGTCGTCGATGCCTGTGGAGGCGCGGGTCAGCAGGAACACGCCATACCGCCGCGCCAAGGCGTTCAGCCAGGTGGTGGCCCCCCAGACGAACGAGGCCAGCGCCAGCAGCTTGGAGCGGGCATAGCGGTCGAACAGGTAGCCCCACACGGGATAGAGCACCGCCGCCACCAGGATGGCCAGCGTCGACACGGCGCCCATCTGCGTCTGGGTGATGCCGAAATCCTCCATGATCGGCGTGGTCAGCGGGCCGATCAGTAGCTTGTCGGCCTGATGCAGCAGCACAAACAGATAGAGCACAAACAGCACGAACCAGCGGTGTTTGGATCGCATGCCTCGATGCTCCTCCATGGTCTGATGGCGACAGCTCCCGTTGCCGCCATCCTAGTCGCTTTGACGGCTCTTGACCAGTGCGCTATGCTCATTCTCTACTAGCATGCCTGCTGCGTCGGTAGCTACTACCAGGAGGCGAGACCATGCGCGAGCGAGCCAGCGGAATCCTGTGCCACCCCACGTCGTTGCCTGGTCGCT
>DAIRUQ010000045.1:20534-23184 GCA_036803245.1 Chloroflexota bacterium
GCCTGGCTGGACGACTTTGCTCTCTTTATGGCCTGCAAGCGCCGCTTCAACTGGGCCTCCTGGACCGATTGGGAGCCTGGCATCGCTCTGCGCGCGCCCGATGCGCTGGCCCATTGGCGCGATGAGCTGGCCGACGAGATCGCCCATCAGCGCGTGCTCCAGTGGCTGTTCGATCGGCAGTGGCAGGCGCTGCGTGCTTATGCCCACGACGCTGGCCTGCGCATCATCGGCGATATGCCCATCTTTGTGGGCCACGACAGCGCCGATGTCTGGGCCCACCGCGACCTCTACTACCTGGACGAGGCGGGCCAACCGATCGTCATCGCGGGCGTGCCGCCCGACTATTTCAGCCCCACGGGCCAGCGCTGGGGGAATCCGCTCTATCGCTGGGATCGCATGGCCGAGCGTGGCTATGCCTGGTGGATCGATCGCGTCTCTCACGCGCTAGAGCAGGTGGATCTGCTGCGGCTGGACCATTTCCGCGGCTTTTGCGGCTACTGGGAGATCCCCGCCGACGAGCCCACCGCCGTCAACGGCCGCTGGGTGCAGGGGCCTGGCCGCGCCGTCTTTGATGCCCTGGCCGATGCCCTGGGCGGCCTGCCCATCATCGCCGAGGATCTGGGCCTGATCAGCGCCGATGTGCATGCCCTGCGCGACGGGCTGGGTCTGCCAGGCATGCGGGTGCTCCAGTTCGCCTACGATTCCGACGCCAGCAACGACCACCTGCCGCACAACTGTCCCGCCAACTGCATCCTCTACACGGGCACCCATGACAACGACACGACCCGCGGCTGGTATGCCAGCGCCCCCGCCGAGACGCAGCACCGCTTCCGCAGCTATGCCGGCAGCGATGGCTCCAACCCCGCCTGGACCATGATCCGCCTGGCGATGACGGCGGTGGCGGACCTGGCCATCGTGCCGCTGCAGGACGTGCTGAACCTGGGCAGCGAGGGTCGCCTGAACCTGCCTGGCCGCGCGGCGGGCAACTGGACCTGGCGCTATGCCGAGGGTGCCCTCACGCCAGGCCTGGCCGAGGCCCTCAAGGCGCTCGCCGTGGTCTCGGGACGTTGGTGGGAAGAGGACGAGGAGCCCGCATCGGCCGAGCCCCTCGTCTTGGAGTACGAGCCGCCCCTCAGCTAGAGGCGGTTGGGGTTACGCCTCCCAGAGGGAGCGCAGGTAAGGGACGGCCTCGGCATGGATCGGCCGCGGGTCGCCCTGGCCGCAGTACTCCAGCACGATCCACCCGTCATAGTGGCTATCCTTGGCCAGCTCGACGATCTCGGCCATGGGCACCTTGTCGGGCACGCCGTCGGTCAGGGTGTCGATCTTGATGTGCAGGTTGCCCGCGCCTGGCATAAAGCGCGCGGCCGCGTCCAGCACATCGCGCACGTCCGCTTGGCTGGGCTCGCGCTGAAAGTACCCGCGTACCACGTTGGTCGGGTCGGGGTTGGGCACCAGGTTGGGGCTGGCCACGTCATAGAGCAGCTCCAGCAGCCCGTCGATGTCGGCCACCACCGAGCTATGGTTCTCCAGGCAGCAGACCACGCCCAGCTCTTCGGCCACGGGCATGACGCGGCGGTAGGCATCCACCACCCGCGCCCGCTCCACGGCGGGATCCTGCCCCTCCTGGTGGTAGCCCGTGAACACGTTCAGCCGCTGCACGCCCGAGAGGCGGGCCGCCGCGATGCAGTCGAGAAAGCGGGCGATCTCGTGGGCGCGCTCGCCCACGTCAGCCTTGGCAAAGTCGTTGCCCGCGATCAGCGTCGAGACGCCCAGACCCTGCTCCTGGGCCAGCTCGGTCACCCAGATGTACTGCTGCCCCAGCCGCTGGCGATCCAGATAGCCAAAGTGGACTTCATAGCCATCGGCGCCCACGGCCTTGGTCTCACGGGCGAACGCGGGCCAGTCCATCCCCTCCGCGAACGCTTTCCGGTAGCCCCACGAGCTGACTCCGATACGCATATTGTCCTCCTCTTAGCAGAACCAGGGACTCGACACGGCGCGACGCAGGTTGATCTGATCCACCACGGCGTTGCCGCGCTGGGTGATCAGGAACATGGCGACGGCGGCCACCTCCTCGGGAGTCATCAGCACAGAGGTGTCCAGGTCGGGGCGGGCGTCCGAGATCAGGTCGGTATCGACGCCGCCAGGGCAGAGGGCGTGGACGCGAATCCCCTCGGGCTGCAGCTCCTGGGCCAGCACCTTGGTAAAGACCATCAGGGCATGCTTGGACGCGGTATAGGCCGCCTGATTGACATAACCCTTGACGCCCACCACCGACGCGACGTTCAAGACGCAGGCCTCCGCGCCGCGTGCTAGCAGTGGCAGCGCCTCGCGGCACATTAGGAAGGGCCCGCGCGCGTTGACGGCCATCACGCGGTCCCAATCGGCGGTGGTGGTCTCGGCCACGGGGCCGAACACCCCGATGCCCGCGCAGTTCACCAGGACGTCGATGCGCGCCCAACGTGCTGCCACCTGCGCCAACGCGGCCCGCACCTGGGCCTCGTCGGACACGTCGGCTCCCAGGGGCAGGGCGGTCACGCCCAACGCTCGCGCTCGCTCGGCGACGGTTCGCAACGCCTCGCCCCCATCGGGGGAGAGGTTGGAGAGGGGGGATCCCGCCGACGGCTGCGACGCGCGCGCCACTAGC
>DAIRUQ010000046.1:0-22957 GCA_036803245.1 Chloroflexota bacterium
GAGGATGGCGTCGCGCACCGTCATGCCGCTACGGACGCGCCAGCTCTGATCGTGATACAAGATGGTGGCTTCCGCCATTGGTCGTCCTCCAGCAGACGCTAGCCCTCAACCTCGGGGACTGGCGCAATCGCCCCCTCGCGCATCAGCAGATCGATCATCTCGCGCGACTCGGCGATGCGAGTGTGAGCCATCGCCAGGAGGTCGTCACGGGCGATGGCGAGCCGTGCCAACCCTTGCTCTTGGGCCTTCATGCCGACGGCCACAGCCACGCGTTCAAAGATCTCGCGATCCTCCATGTCGGGCGCGATGTGGTCTGGGTCCAGACCCTTGGCCTCGGCAAAGGCCGCCAGTTCGGCCGCCGCCGCGAGGCACATCTCGTCAGAGATGGTGCGCGCCCGCACGTCCAGCGCACCGCGGAAAATCCCAGGAAAGCCCAGCGAGTTGTTGAGCTGGTTGGCAAAGTCGGAGCGCCCGGTGGCAACGATGCAGGCCCCCGCGTCTTTGGCCTCCCAGGGCCAGATCTCGGGTACGGGGTTAGCGCAAGCAAAGACGATGCTATCGGGCGCCATGCCGTGAATCGCCTCCGCGGACAGCGTACCAGGGCCAGGCTTGGCCAGAGCGATGCAGACATCAGCACCGCGGAGAGCCTCCTCGATGCCGCCGCGCCGATCCTCGACGTTGCTGTGTTGGCAGAGCATCCACTTGTCAGGATAGTCTTGGCGCTGCGCTTGCACGTCGTCGCGATCGCGATGGAGGATGCCACGGCTATCGGTCGCTATGACTTGCTCCCACTGCACGCCGCTAGCCCGCAGCAGGCGCAGGGTGGCCACATTGGCAGCGCCCATTCCCACAAAGGCATAGCGCGCCTCGGACAGCTCGCGGCCCGTGAGCTTGAGCGCATTGAGCAGCCCCGCCAAGATCACCGTGGCCGTCCCCTGCTGGTCATCGTGAAAGACGGGGATCTCGACCGATGCATCGGCGCGGAGCGTGTCCAGCACGGTAAAGCACTTGGGCTGGGCAATATCCTCTAGGTTGACGCCGCCAAAGGTGGGTTGGATCAACCGCACCGTTTGGATGATATCCTCGGCGGACTCGGTCTTCAGGCAGAGGGGAACCGCGTCCACGCCGCCAAGGTATTTGAAAAGCAGCGCCTTGCCCTCCATAACGGGCATGCCCGCCTTGGGACCGATGTTTCCCAAGCCCAACACGCGGGTGCCGTCGGTGACGATGGCCACGGTGTTGCCGCGGTTGGTGTGCTCGAACACCTGCTCGGGGTCGGCCTCAATGGCGCGACAGGGCGCCGCCACGCCGGGCGTGTACCAGATGGAAAAGTCGTCCAGGCTGCGCACCGGGCACTTGGGCACCGTCTGGATCTTGCCCCTGTAGAATGGGTGCAGCCGCATCGCCTCCTCGGCGGGGGCATTGGCGCGGGCCAACAGCTCTTCTGGCGTCAGGTCTTTTTCGGGCGTCATCTAGGACTCCTTTGCGAGGGCAGGGGCGGTCTCGAGTTGGGGGACGGCCCGGAGCTCGGTCTCTTCCTCAGCCAACAGCCCCTCGGACACCAACACAGTCTTCAGGGCGGTGATGGCAACCTCGATCATCGGCTCGTCGGGCTCTCGCGTGGTAAGCCGTTGGAGGGCCAAGCCCGGCGCCGTGAGCACGCGCACGAGCGCGCTCTGGTCATAGAACCGAGCCCCTAGCTTGAGCAGCTCATAGGCGATGCCGGCCACCACGGGGATCAGCAGCAACCGCGTGGCTAGCCTGACAAGCAGTGGGGGGCGCCCCAGCAGCGTCGTCAGCAGCACCATGATCACCACCACACCCAGCAGAAACCCGGTGCCGCAACGGGTATGCGCCCGCGGATAGGCCTTGACCGAGTCGGGCGTCAGGTCGGCGCCAGCCTCGTAGGCGTTGATCGTCTTGTGCTCGGCGCCATGGTAGGCAAAGACCCGTCTGATCTCGGGCATCCTGCCGATGACGGCCATATAGCCCACCAGCAGCGCCAGACGAATCCCTCCCTCCAGCAGATTGCTCATCAAGTCAGAAGCGATATGCTCATCTGCCAGACCAGAGAGAAAGGCGGGGAGCAGCATGAACAGCCCTAGACCCAAAGCCAGCGACACCGCCATGGTGCCCCACGCAACTGGCCCGCTGAGGCTCTCGCCTTCCTCCTCCAGCGAGACGTCAGCCGACCAGAGCAGCGCGCTCAAGCCCAGGCCCAGCGAGTCCCACAGTGAGGTGAGGCCGCGCACAAACGGCAGCTTGAGCAAGCGGCTACGGTAGACGGCAGCGGTCAGCGGCTCGCGCCGGACCACGATCTCGCCCTCGGGACCGCGCACGGCCACCGCCCAGTCATGCTCGCCCCGCATCATGACGCCTTCGAGGACAGCCTGTCCACCATAGCTGAAACTGGGCATAGCGCTCCTTTTACGCGACCTCGTGGCACTTGCGGCAACGTGCCTCATAGACCTCGCTAGCCCCCACCAGGATGACAGGATCCTCGTAACGGGCTGGCTGGCCGTTGATCAGCCGCTGCGTGCGCGTGGCCGGCGCCCCACAACGCATACAGATCGCTTGCAGCTTGGTGACAAACTCTGCCCGCGCCATCAGCGTCGGCACAGCCGCAAAGGGCTCACCGCGAAAGTCCAGGTCCAGCCCGGCCGCGATGACCCGCAGCCCGCGATCTGCCAACGTTTCAGCCACGTCAGCGATCGCTTCGTCAAAGAACTGCACCTCATCGATCGCCACCACCTCGGTGTCGGCCGCCACCGCGTTGAGCACCTCGCTGGCTGCGCCCACCGGCACCGCGTCTAGCGACGCTCCTGAATGAGACGCCACCTTGCGGTCGCCATAGCGTTGGTCGATGCCATGCTGAAAGACCTGGACGCGCTGACGGGCGATCTCGGCGCGCTTGACGCGACGGATCAGCTCCTCGCTCTTGCCGCTGAACATGCACCCACAGATCACCTCTATCCAGCCGCCATTGTACCGATAGAAGCTCATCCGATCCCCCCGCCCCTTGATGGCAAAAAGGGCAGAGTGTCGCCACTCTGCCCCGCACGTGCGAGAAAAAGCCGCGACCTACGCCTCGGTGTCACCCTCGTCCTGCCCGTCCAGAAGGTCCTCGAGCGAGGAAACTTCCTCGTCCTCGTCAACCAGCTCGACCAATTGGCGGGCTTTGGCGCGCTCGCGGCGGGCCTTGTCGCGGACCTGGGCCTCGGCGCGAAGCTTTTCGGCCGTCTCCACCTTGCGCGTAAAGCGCTCCACCTGGCCAGCCGTATCCACGATACGCTGCTGCCCGGTGAAAAACGGATGGCACTGGCTGCAAACATCTACCCGGATCTCTTCCACGGTGGAACCAGTCGTCCAGGTGTTGCCGCAGGCGCATGCGACCTTGGCCTCGGGATACCAGGTGGGGTGAATGTCTTTTTTCACGCTACCACCACCTTTTCCGGGTACACCGAGACGCGCTTTTTGCCGCGGCGGTGCCACTCGAACTTGACATAGCCGTCAACGGTAGCGAACAAGGTAAAATCGCTGCCGACGCCCACGTTGGTTCCGGGATGAATGCGCGTGCCGCGCTGCCGAACGATGATGGACCCGGCGCTGACGGCTTCGCCATCAAAACGCTTGACGCCCAACCTTTTTCCGGCGCTGTCCCTGTTGTTGGCGGTACTGCCGCCACCCTTTTTGTGTGCCATGCTACCAGCTCCTAGAAAAGCGCTCAGGCCGCCACAATATCATCAATGCGCAGACGAGTGTACGGCTGCCGATGCCCCAACGTCCGCCGATAGCGCTCCTTGGGGCGATATTTGAAGGCAACCACCTTGGGGCCCTTGCCATGCTCGAGCACCGTCGCGCTGACGCGAGCCCCCTCGATCAGCGGCTGGCCCACCCGCACGGCCTCGTCGTCCGAAACCAGAAGCACCTTTTCGATATCCAGGCTATCGCCCACCTGGGCATCGAGCAGCTCTACGTCAATGGTATCTCCAACGGCCACGCGATACTGTCGGCCGCCGGTCTCGATCAGAGCGTACACACGCCACCTCCGACGCTACACCACGGGGATCTCCATAGGGCCGCCAGACGCGCCCCCTGACCCTGCCGAAGAGCCATTATAGGCGTGACCCGCACAGCTGTCAAAGCGGCGGCTCTTGCCTGGTGCGCTCCTCTAGGCCAGATGACGGGCGCTCTGCTCCATGGCCGCTTGGATGCGCTCCACGGACGGAATCATCCCAGTCTCCAGTGCCCTGGATACAGGATATGGCGCGTCTGCCGCTGAGACCGTCGCTATCGGGCAGTCCAGGTCGTCAAAGAAACGCCGCTGGATCTCGCCCGCAATGCGATCTCCCAGGCACATGCTGCGTGGGTTCTGCTCCACCACCAACACGCTGCCCGTCTTGGCTACCGATCTGCCGATGAGCGCCCAGTCCATGCCGACGGCATCCAGGGTCCGCAGGTCGATCACCTCGGCCTCCAGGCCAACGACGGCCAGCCCCTCTGCCGCGGTGACGCAGTCTTGCACGCCCGTGAGATAGGTCAGCACCGTGACATCAGTGCCAGGGCGCACCACCTTGGCGCTACCATAGGGGATACAGTAGTCTAGATCGTCAACGGGGATCTCGGACTTGGCCGCGTACAACTGCCCATGCTCCAGCACCAGCACGGGGTCCTCCAGATGCATGGCGGTGTTGAACAGCCCCACATAGTCAAAGGCCGTGGACGGAGCCACAACCCGCCAACCAGCGAACTGGGCAAACAGCGCCGCTGGATCCGAAGAATGCTGCCCGCCATAGCCGAATCCGATAGCCACGCGGGTGCGCAACACCAGCGGAAAAGACACCTGTCCACCATACATGTGTCGCAGCTTGCCGATCTGGTTGAACAGCTGGTCGGCGGCCACGAGGGCAAAGTCTGGGAACATGATCTCGACGACGGGGCGCAGGCCGACGGAGGCGGCGCCACCCGCCATTCCCACGAAACCTGCCTCTGAGATGGGCGTGTTGATCACTCTGCCAGGAAAGAGCTCGGCCAGACCCTTGGTAGCCTGGTAAGCGCCGCCGCCTAGGTTGGCCACCTCTTCACCCAGCACAAATACCCGCTCGTCTCGCTCCATAGCGCGACCAGTGACAGCGGCGATAGCCTCGACGTAGCTGACGCTGCGCGTAGCCCCCATCTCCTCTCGCTCGAGGACGTGGGCGCTCTCTGGCAGGGCATCGGCGCCGCGCACGTTCTGCTCCACCGTGGAGGGATCGGGCCAGGCCGACGCGGGGATGCTCCATGTATCTCCCTCTTCCACGGTGCAAGCCCGCCGAGCCGCCTCCACCGAAGCAACGGCCGCCTCGCGGATCCGAGCGTCGTCCTGCTCAGCGAGCAGCCCCGCCTCGATGGCGGTGCGGGGCAGACGCGCCAGCGGGTCGCGCTCCCACCAAGCGGCCTCGTCGGCTTTGCTGCGGTAGCCGTAGGCGCTCCCAGGGATGCGCCCCGCGTGATGGTAGTGCCGCCACGTCTTGGCCTCGATGAAAAAGGGACCAGGCTCCGGGCGCATGCGCGTGGTGACGTCGTGCATCGCCCAGTAGACCGCCACTGGGTCCATCCCGTCCACGATATAGCTCGATATGCAATAGCTCAGGCTACGCAGCCCGAGGTCCTCCAAGCAGGAGGCCTCCTCGGTGCTAGTGCCCACGGCATAGCGGTTGTTTTCCACAAAGTAGAGAATCGGCACGTCCCATAGTCGCGCCATATTGGCGACCTCGTGGAAGCAGCCCTGGTTGATGGCGCCGTCACCAAAGAACGAGACTACCACCGTATCGCGTTGACGGAGACGCTCGGCCCAGGCTGCGCCAGTGGCCAAGGGGATGCCGCCACCCACAATGGCGTTGCTGCCCAGGTTGCCCGAGCGACCGTCGTACAAGTGCATGGAGCCGCCGCGTCCGCCGCACCAGCCCTCCCGCAGCCCCATGATCTCGGCTAGGGTCTTGGTGACGGCCCGCTGCATGTCGTCGGTAAAGGGATCGCTCAGGGGATCATAGTCATCGGGCGCATAGTAGAGCACCGCCTTGGAGCAAAAGTGCCCATGGGCGCGATGGGTGGAGCCCACCAGATCGCTCTTGCGAAGGACGACGGCCGTCGCCGCCGCGATCGCCTCTTGCCCAACGCTGGTATGAGCGGGACCATGCACCAAATCGCGCTCTTTTAGGTCTAGCACCGCCGTTTCGAACTCGCGCACCAGATAGAGCAGCATAAGCATGCGGGCCAGATCCCGCCTGGGAATGCGCGCCAGATCGTCTGGCGTGGCCTCAAAGGAATGGCAGCGGGCCGCCAGCGCCCGTTCGACCAGTCTAGGCATGAGATACCTCTCGTTTCTGTTGCCGTTGCCCGCTATTGAGAAGCTGATGCGGTCGGCTGGGCCTGAATCTCGCGAATCTCGCACACTTCGTACTCGACGCCATGAAAGTAGGCCACCCACACGCCTGGCCGAATCTCCACGGGCTCGCCCAAAAAGCTGATCCCGCGATCGACCAGATCCTGGTAGGTGCCGTGGAAATCCTCCACCATAAAGCCGATGTGGATCAGTCCCAGGTCGCTCTGCAGCGCATCGGGGCGCGGCTCGCGGCCCTGCGGATGCTCATAGTGAAACAGCTCTAGCACGGTATCATGAAAGCGCATGTGCACGATCCGCACCACCGTCCCAGGCACGCCGATCAACCGCGCCATGGGCTCATCAAACGTGCGGTCGAACACCTTTTCCATGCCCACCACGTCCTCATAGAACGCAACGGCGCGCTCCATGTCGCGAACGCTCATCGCGACGTGATCCATGCGAGTGAACATCTAGGCCTCCATATCCAGCAGTGTCTTGACCACCTCGCCATGGCGCAACTGGTCAAAGGCCTGTTCCCACCGATCGAACGGCTGCACCTGAACCAACTGGGCGAGTTTGGGCGCCTCATCACGTTCCGCAGCCAAGGCTTTCTCCCAACTGCTCGGAGGCGAGCTAAAGCAGCCGAACAGGTCTAGCTCCTTGTAGAGCATCTGATTCCAGGGGACCGAAATGGTCTCGGGGCCCACCAAGCCGATCAACACGCAGGTGCCCGTCTTTTTCGTCAGGCGGATACCCGCCACAATAGCTGAAGGCGCCCCCGAGCACTCGATCCACGCATCGACGCCCCGCGAACCCACGGCGCGGCCCACCACGTCGTCCAAGCTCTCCTGCTGGACGTTCACCAGGTGCGTGGCCCCCATGGCACTCGCCAGCGGGAACCGTCGTGGCACGTCCTGGTCGGTGCCCGAGACGATGATCGTTTCGATCCCCATGCGGCTGCACCAGATGGTCGCCAACAGGCCCATGGTCCCCGAGCCACTGATAAGCACGCTGCGCGCGCCTTTGATGCCGCCGCGCTCGAGCAGGCAGTGCGCGGTGATGGCGAACGGCTCGGTGATGCCCGCGATCTCCCACGGGACGCCCTCGGGGATGCGGTGGGCCAGCCAGGATGGCAGCGTCAGGTACTCGGCAAAGGCGCCGTCGTAGCGGCTGCCCAGCGCTAACTTTCCATCGCAGATATGCGGCTTGCCCGCCAGGCAAAGCTCGCAGGTGCCGCAGGCGCCAGTGTGCAGCTCGCCCACCACCCGATCGCCAACGGCCCACTGGTCGGCCGCCTCGCTGCCCACCTGCACGATGGTGCCGCAGTACTCGTGTCCCATGATGACGGGAGGGTCGTTGGGGAACTCGTCGGCATAGATATGCAGATCGGTGCCACACACACCGCAGTACTTGACCTTGATGAGGATCTCGTCGGGCTCGGGCTCCCGCACGGGGACCTCGCGAATGGCCACGTTGCCCACGCCACGGGCTGTCTTGACCAACGCCCGCATGCTACGTTGCATCGTTGGAACTCCTCTCCTTAGGCGGGAAAGCCGATCCCGAAACGCTCTCCCAGCTCGGTGAGCTCATCGCGCAGGCCGGGATCCAATGGCACCCCCAGCCGCCGACGTTCCTCTCGTCGCAGCCCCTCAAGCTCGCCGGGATAGTAGACCCGATCGAACCCCGCGGCAGGCGGCAGCGCGTGAAACTCTTCCGCAACCTCACCCATCCGCTCGACAAAGCGCTCCAGCGGCATGATGCGGCGCACATCCCAAACGCAGATAAAGTGCCCCAGGCGGCGCGGCTCGTCCATCTCACCATACATCTTGTTGATGTGAGGGCCAAACGGCATCCCAGAGAGCACGCTGCAGAGAAGATCGATCACCATCGCGAGGCCGCTACCTTTGGGCCCCGCGATCGGATGCAGCCCCGCGATGCGGCTGGGATCCGTGGTGGGGTTGCCGTCCTCGTCCAGGCCCCAATCAGGCGGTATCTCGCGCCCCTCTGTCTTGGCCAAGGCCACTTTGCCGTAGGGGATCGACGTGGTCGCCATGTCCAGCACCAGCGGGATACCAGGCGTGGGGAAGCCAAAAGCGACCGGATTCGTGCCTAGGAACGGCTTGCGCGCCCCAAACGGGATCAGAAAAGCGTCGGTGGCCGTCATCATCATGCTGATGAACCCCTCAGCCACCATCCGCAGAATATAGAATCCCGTCATGCCAAAGTGGCTCGAGTTGCGGACGGACACCATGGCAGTGCCCGCCTCGCGAGCCAAGGCCATCCCTTCTGTGCAAGCGCGGTGGGTCACCACGTGTCCCAGGCCATGCCCCCCGTCGACAAACGCCACCGCGGGCGCCATGCGCTGCACGTCGATTTGCGGGTGAGTGCGGATGGTGCCGTTCTCCAGCCTCCGAACATAGTGGGCCAGCCGAACCACACCATGGGAGTCTATGCCTGACAGGTTCGCCGTGAGGAGACAATCGGCCACAATCTCGGCGTCGGCCGCTGGCACCAGAGCCGCCTGCAGAACGCTGGAGACGAACGCCCTCAGGGCCTCTGCCTCCACGCGAATCGTTGCGTTGTTCATGTCACTACCCCATGTACATGCCACCGTTGACGTCGATCACAATCCCCGTTACATAGTCCGAGAGCGGCGACGATAGGAACAGCACCACTCTGGCCACATCCTCGGGCTGTCCGAGCCTGCCCATGGGGATGGTCTGCCGGTAGGCGTCCTCGTGGTCCGCCACCTGGCGCAGCACGGGCCCCGTGGCGATGACGCCAGGAGCGACCGCATTCACCGTAATGCCGTGCGGCGCCCCCTCCTTGGCCAAGGTGCGCGTGAGGCCGAGCAACCCCGCCTTGGAGGCAGCATAGTGGATGCCCACCTCGATGCCGCCCACGCGAGCCGCGAGCGAGGAAAAGTTCACCACCTTGCCCCAGCCCCGCTCCTTCATGCTATCGATCAGTTCCCGGCACATCAAAAAGGTGCCGCGCAGGTTGACGTCCAACACCTGATCCCATTCGTCTGGGCTGACGGCCCGCACACCCTGCCGGTACGAGATGATGCCGGCGTTGTTGATCAGGATGTCGACTCCGCCCAACGCGGACACGGCCGCGGCGCAAGAGGCCTTGACCGAGGCCGCATCGCCCAGGTCGCAAGCGATGGCCACGCCGCCGGGCAGTGAATCGGCCACCTCTTGCGCTCCCTCGGCGTTGATATCCAGCACGGCGACCCGCGCACCGGCATCAGCCAGCATCCGCGCGCAGGCCTCTCCGATCCCCCCCGCTCCGCCCGTGACCACGGCGCCCTTGCCGCTCAGATCGATATGCATCCTAGTCAGCCTCCCATCATGCTCCGTTATGCCTCAGAGCTACCGTTCGCGAGTATACCATCTTCTGACCGCCGAGGCCATGTCCGAGCGCCGACGGCCGAAGGCGTTGACACGCGCATCTCTGCCCCTAAAATGATCGGTGGCGATCGGAGACAAGGGGGAGCTGTGGCCGACCATACCGAAGCGGCAAGCTGGCTAGCGATCCTCGAGGCGGACGATATTCCTCGCAAGGCGGCCAAGAGCGTCCTCCAGCGCTGGTGCCTGGACGACGCCCGGTCTATGCGCGAGTTCATGGGCTTGGCGGTGGAGGACCTGACGGAGCACCTCGATCTGGCGCCAGCGGTCCTGGCAAAGATGCTGGCAAAGTCGGGACAGGTGGCATCTTGGGAACAGCGCCTGGCATCCCTGACCGAGCAGGACTATTACGTCATCCTGAGACAAGATGCCGCCTATCCTCATCTCCTTGCTGAGCGACTGGATCCCGCGCACCAGCCCTACTATATCTTCTATCAAGGCGAGCTAGAGCTCCTCGCAGAGCCCGCCGTCTGGATCACAGGCGCCCCTTCACCCAGTGGCGCCGCGCAAGCACTGGCCCAAGCGTTGGGGCAAGCGACCGCTCCCCTCGAGGCCGCCTTGATGGGCGGCTACGAAGAGGGCGTGGAGCGACTGACCATGAATGCTTCGCTGGCGGCCGGCGGGTCGGCTGTGTTTGTGCTCCCTTTGGGCATCGAACGCTTTGCCGGCGCGCTGACCAGCTTCCAGGTACCGCTCCGCGAGGGACGCTTGCTGGTGCTCAGCCCCTATGCCCCCGATGCCGAGCTCTCCGACCTGCGCGCTCAGGCCAGGCGCGAGATCGTCGCGGCACTGGCGGGCGTCGGATTGCTGATCGAGCCGCCCTCAGGGCCAGAGGACTGGCCCGGCCATGATGCGCTAACGCGGGGACGAGTGCCCATGGCCGTTTGGCGCCGCGGTGACCAGGCCCAGATCGAGGCCTGGACCCGATCCGGCGCGCGGGTGGTCGATGACCTCGACGGCGCCCAAGCGTACCTGGCCGAGCTCGTGAGCCCCATCGAGGATGAGACCATCGCAGCCATCCCTCTGGACGAGGCCGAGGCCTTTGGCGTGGAGCCGATCCGTTTCCGAGACGCCGACGACGCCATCCAGCGCCTCTCAGAGTCCGGCCAGGTGCCCGAACAGCTGCGGCGCCGCCTGGAAGAGACCGACTGGGAGGATGTGCCATGATGGAGCCCGCGTCACCCGTCCCGAACTCGGCAGCGCCCTATCCGCCCGAGCTCCTGGCGCGACACGCCGCGTGGTGGGAGGGCCGAGCCCGCCTGATCGCCCGCCCTTACGAGCCCGAGCTGGCCAGCCTCTGGTTGCCGCTGGCCGATGGCTCCGTCGCTCAGGCGGACATCAACCTGACGCCCAAGTCGCTGGATCTGGACAGGTTGGCGGATCCACCCCGCGACAGCCTGGCAACCGCGACCGGTGGTGATCTGGTGCCAGCCCGTCTCCCCTACATCCGCTTGCCCTGGATGGAGGCCATCGCGGGCTGCCAGATTCGGGCCTTGATCCGGGCCGGATCCATGCGCACGCGTCCCGTGCTCTCCGATTGGGGTGACCTGGAGTGCCTACCCGATCGGCGCCGGAACGGATGGCTGGATGCGTTGCTGGATCTCATACAGCGCATGGTAGCGGCAGCCCCGGAGGGAGAGGCTGTGGCCCACACGCTGATGCGCGGCCCTGCTGATATCGCCGAAGCGATGGTGGGCGCCGAGCACCTGTGTCTGGCCATCTATGATCAGCCGGAGGAGCTATCGGCCCTGCTGGCCTACACCACGGAGCTCTTTGAAGAGGTATGGCGCGAGCAGGCGGCACGCATCCCGCGCCTGGCAGGGGGTTCGGTGAACTGGTATGGCATCTGGGCGCCGGGGACCACCGTCCGCACCCAATGCGACGCCTCTGCCCTCACCTCGCCCAAGTTATACGCCGACCGTCTGGCGCCGTGGGATCGACGCACAGCCCAGGTCGCCCAGTTCAGCATCATGCACCTGCATTCGGGATCGCTACACGTGATCGACTCGCTGCTACAGGGGTCCTATCCCACCGCCCTGCAGGTTTCGCTGGATCCGCCGCCCAGCGCCCCGCATTGGCGCGCGTTGTTGCCAACCTTTGCCAGGATGCTCGACCACAAGCCGCTGCTCCTGGACGGGTTCCTTGACGCCGAGGAGGTCGACGCCATCCAGCAAGCCCTGCCGCAAGACGGCCTGGCCGTGATCGGGCGGCGAGCCCAGCCAGATTAGGCGTCCAGCCTGACAGCCAGCCACGGGATCAGCATCTCCTCGGGGCTGAGGCCACCATGCCTGCCGCGGAGGCGCCTGCGCCGATCTAGCCGATCCAGGTAGTGGTCCGCGCGCGCAATCGCCAAGAGATCGCCCAGCCGCGCTGGCGCCTCGTCGGCCGGAGCCCCGGGCCCAAAGAGACCCGCCTTTAGGGCGACGGGCGCGTCCAGCATGGCGAAATCGGCCTCCAGCCGCTCGTACAACCTTGCCAACCCCTGGGCACCCATGGTGTGCAAAAAGGCTAACCGCGCTTCGCCCGATGGTGGGACCAGGCAGGCAGAGCGCAGGCCGCCGTCGCTGTCCAGATCGTGGGCGACATCCTCGGGTGAATCCACAAAGCCATGATCTGCCATTATGATCAGGGCGGTATCCTCCCGCGCACGGCTGGAAAGCGTCCCCAACCCTCTTGCCATGGCCTGGGTAAAGGCGGCCCAGGCGGCCTGCCAGGCGCCGCCTCTGGTTCCATGGAGGTGGATCGCCGTGTCGAGGCCGCCCCAGTAGCCCATGATCAGCTCAGGGCGCTGCGGAGGCGTCTCCAACAAAGTCGCAAGCTGTCGCCAGAGATCGCCCACATCATCGTACCCCACCAATCGCCCCGCACCACGGTAGAGAGCTTGGCTCAGCGGGCTGTCCAGATGCACACCAGCCACCAGTCCGACACTCGCCACGCCCTCGGCCGCTAGGTGCTCGGCTAACGTTGGTACCGGCAACAAACGCGCGGGGTCCAGTCCCCATGACACCAGCGATTCCTGGCCCGCCCCATAGACCGGCTTGAGCGAGAGCATTTCCGCCAGCACGCCCAGCTCGCGCAGCCAGAGCTCATAGCCCAGTAGGCCGTGCTCGGCGGGTGAGGCGCCCGTCAGGAGCGTAGCCAGCGAGGTGATCGTCGTGCTGGGACAGATGGCTGTCATCGGCAGGAACACACCAGCGTCGGCCAACTGGCGCCAGATGCCCGCGCGGCTGTCGTCCAGCATTGGCCGCAAGTAGAGGTAGCCGAGAGCATCCACCAGCATCAACACCACCCGGCGCACGGGGGCCCCGAGATCCCCCCAATAGCAGACGTCGGCGGGTGGTTGTATGCCAGGCGCCGATACCCCCAGGAGCCCTGCCGCCGTCGCCGGCACGTTAGCCAGAGAGCGCCCGCCATAGCTGGGCATCAAAAAGCTGCCCGCGCCCAAGGCACCCGAGACGCCGGCAATGGTGCCTCGCCGGAGGGAGGCTTCCAGTGCGCTGGCTGCTTTGAGGTTCATCATTACCTCCTGTACTCAAGCGACGATCCACGGCGGGATCGGTTGCAGCTCCGCCAGACAAGTCTCCGGGCGGGGTTGCCTCGGTCAGGCCGGGCGCTATAATGCCTTCGTAGATTGACCTATGCGCTGCAAAGGGGACACCTCATGAATCAAGTACGCTTTGGCATCGTCGGCACCGGCGGGATGGGAACCGGACACGCACGCAGCCTTCAGGGGATGCCCGAGGGCGTGCTTACCGCCATCTGTGATATCGTCCCCGACGTCGCCAACGCCGTCGGCGAAGAGTTCGGCGTGCCGTTCTGCACCGCCTACCAGGAACTGATCGATCGCCCGGACGTGGATGTCGTCGTCGTGGCGACGCCGCACTATTTCCACCCCGAGATCGCCATCTATGCCATGGAACAGGGCAAGCCGGTCATCTCGGAAAAGCCCATCGCCGTCACCGTCTCGGCTGCCGACGCCATGGTGGCTGCGGCCAAGCGCACCGGCACGCCCTTTGCTGTCATGTATCAGAGCCGCACCGAGCCGGTGTGGCGGGCAGCTCACGAGCTGGTCAAGAGCGGCCGGTTGGGCAAGATCTATCGCACCATGCTCGTCTATGCGGATTTTCGCAGTCAGGCCTACTATAACTCGGCCGGCTGGCGCGCCACCTGGGCGGGCGAGGGTGGCGGGGTGCTGATGAACCAGGCGCCCCATTCGCTGGATCGCTTCACCTGGCTGGGCGGCCTCCCCGACAAGGTCACCGCCTACACCGCCACCGAGATGCACAAGATCGAGGTAGAGGACGTCGCCTCGGCCATTCTCACCTACCCTAACGGTGCCACGGGCTATATCTACTGCTCCACCACCGAAGCGCCCGGCACCAACCTGATGGAGCTATCGGGCGAGCGCGGCAAGCTGCGGGTGCTGGGTTCCCAGCTCACCTTCTGGGAGATCCCCTCGGGTGTGCGCGGCTGGAGCGACTCGACGGACCAGATGTGGGGCGCGCCGCCCGCTCACGAGGTCGAGATCGAACTGCCCGAGTGCGACAGCGGCCACGTCGCCGTGCTCCGCAACATGGCCAACCACCTCTTGCGCGGCGATGAGCTCCTGACGCCCGGCGTCGAGGGCCTCAACTCGGTAGAGCTGATCGATGCCATGATCCTGTCAGGCCATCTGGGTGAGCCGGTTAGCGTGCCCGTAGATCGTGCTCGCTATGACGCCTTCCTGGCCGACCGTGTACAAGAGTCCAAGCCCAAAGGCGTCGACGGCCCCGACCGCCGCGAGACCGACCACTTTCACCGGTAGATCGGACCGCGCAATCCGAGACCCGCAAGCCCTGGGAACCCCCCAGGGCTTTACTCTGGGTGACAGTTGTCTGGTTGGCGGCTCCACACCCGCAGCCCAAACCGGCTCAGATACACCGGGATCGGCTGGAATAGCGGGTTGGTCTCCTCGATAGCGCGTAGCATCGCGCGCTTCTGGCTCATGAGGGCGCCCGAGAGCAACGTGATCGACCCGCCCTCGCCTCCTGCGCCATTCACCTTCCAGCCCAGAGCCCCGTACTCGCGCGCAATGGCAATGATCTGGTCGGCCTCGCCGCTGATCAGCTGGGGATGCAGGTTGCGCTGCGCGTCGGTGTTTGCCACCATCGCCTGCCCTAACGCATCGAGATCCCCAGCATACAAGGCGTCGCGCGAACGATCCGCGCACTGTCGCAACGCCTCTAGCTTGGGATTGTCGGGGCCGGCATCCTCCAGGTCACGGATCACCATCTCGTGGACCTGGCTGGAGCTATGGGAGCGCCCCAAGAAGATCAGCGCCAACCGACGCTCCAGCTCCCACCAGACGCTGTTGGAGACAAAGATGGGCGAGACCGAGGCGTACGGATAGGCGTACATCTCGATATAGTTCACGCCCCCAAACGCCGAGCAGAGCTGATCTTGGATGCCCGACTGCTGATGGAGCATCTGCGTCTCGATATGGTGGGCGGTGTACGCCACCTGCGACGGCGTCATCCCCCCTGGCGTCAGGCGGTCCAGTGCCCCCACCAGAGCCACCGTCACGGCGGCCGACGTTCCCGTCGAGCAGCCAGCCGGCGCCTCAGAAAAGATCGAGATCTGCACCGCCAGGTTCTCCGGAACCCCCATGTGGTCGATGGCCGCCTCTAGCAGCGGGTGGTGGATCCACTCGTGCTTTTCGTGGCGGGGCATCACGGCGTAACGGTCGCCAAAGTTCTCGGCATGCAGCACCACGCGATGCTCGCGATCCGCTCGCGCAAACACCTGGATCTGAACCTCGACATAGGGATAGACACCGATGTTAAAGATGCGCCCTCGCTCCGCGAACCAGGTATCGGTCCAGCCGCCATTGTCACAGATGCGGATGGGTGCCACACTATTGACGATCCGTTGGGGGGTGAGAGTCTGGTCCATTACAGCCTCCTTGCCGTCAGCCTTGAGGCCATTCTATGCCGCGCCGGTGTTCTGTCCAGGGCGTGCTCGCGCCGGATGGACGGCAAGCCAGAGGCCGTGCTAGAATCTGGACACTGCAGATCGCCAGATAGTGCGTGCGATAGGAGGTCAGCCCATGGTCGCCCCGAACGTCTTTTTCCTGATCTTGGACTCTTTTCGGCAGGATCATGTGCGCTTTTACAACCCGCTGGCCCCATGCGAGACGCCCAACCTGGACGCTCTGGCGGGCGATAGCGTCGCGCTGGACAACTGCTACCCCGAGGGGTTGCCTACCGTTCCCGTCAGAACCTGCTGGCTGACGGGCGAGCAGACGCTGGTCCATCGCCCTTGGCAACCACTCGCCAAAGAGGATCGCTCACTGCCCGAGATCCTGGCCCAGTCGGGCTATCTCACCGCATGCTTTACCGACTGCTACCATTACTTCAAGCCCGACATGAACCTGCATCGCGGCTTTCGCACCTGGGAGTGGATCCGCGGACAAGAGTTCGATGCGTACCGCAGCGCTCCGCTCTCCAAGCTCAAGCTCGATGACCATATCAAAGACAGCTATACCCCTCAGTGGCGGCGCATCGTCGAGACGGCACTAAAGAACGTGGAAGAGTTCGAGACAGCCGATGACCACTATTGCGCTCGCCTCACCAAGACGGCCAGCGCCTGGATCGAGCGCAACCGCGGGCAAGCCCCCATGTTCGTGTGGCTCGATTCTTTTGATCCCCACGAGCCGTGGACTCCGCCGGCCGTCTTTGATCGCTACACCGACTCTGCCTACCGCGGAAAGCGGCTGGTGCTGCCGCCCGGTGGCATGGCTTCGGACCACTTTAGCGAGGAGGAGATCGCATACATTCGGGGCCTGTACGCCGGGGAATGCGCCTATGTCGATCACTACATCGGGCGATTTCTGGACCAGCTGCGGGCGCTCAACCTGTACGATGATGCCCTCATCATCCTGATCGCCGACCACGGCCACCCCCTGGCGGACCATGGCAAGTTCCTCAAGGGCCCTGACCGACTCTACAACGAGCTCCTCAAGGTCCCATGCCTGATCAAGCTCCCTGGGGGCACAGCGGCCGGGCGGCGCACATCGGCGCTGGCTTCCTTTCACGACATCCTCCCCACCCTGTTGGAGATCGTGGGGATGGGGAACAACCTGGATGCTCTGCCGGGGAGTAGCTTGCTGCCCCTCTTGCAGGGCCACGTCGAGACGCACCGTGAGGCCATTATCGCCGGCTATCACGGCGCCGAGGACCGCTGCGTGCGCGATGGCACCTGGAGCTACATTCGGCGACCAGAGGGCCAACCCGACGAGCTCTACCACCTGCTGGACGACCCAAAGGAGCGCGAGAATCTGATCGACCGACACCCGAAGGAGGCACAACGTCTGGCGAGGATGTTTGGGAGCCTCTACTTTCCGCAGGCTCCCTCTTCGGTCAAGGGGCTTCAGGGGCGCTATGAGCTGGCCCACACCGGGGTGGGCTGAGAACCTACGTACACAAAGAGAGGGGGCGCAACAGCGCCCCCTCTTGGCTTCTACCGCGTTGCCAGCGGCTCCAAAAAGGCCAGCGCCTCCGCCGAGGCGGCCGTGAGCTCATCAGGCCACCGACACTCGATCGAGGCTCGCCCGGCATATCCGATCTCGTGCAGGATGGCGAACAGCCGGCCAAAGGGGAACGAGCCAGAACCTGGATGCCCACGGCCGGGACTATCGGCGAGATGCACATGCGCCAGCCACTCTGGAGCCTCCAGGATAGCCTCCAGCGGCTCCTCTTCCACGGCCATGTGCCAAGTATCGGCCAGCACCTTGATGGCATCGGGGCGAGCGACCTCGCGCGCCATCTCGACGCCCTCTCGATAGCTGTTCAGGATGTTGCACTCGCTGGCGTTCAGCGGCTCGATGGCGATCAGAACGCCATGCTCGCCAGCACAGTCGGCACACATCCGCAGGAACCAGACGAGCTGATCCCACGCCTTCGATCGCGCGAATCCCTCGGGAACCCGTCGCGACCCGCCACTGCCAAACACGATCAGTTCGGCGTCCGCTCCCGCCGCGCGCGCGATGGTGGTCGCGGCGTAGGCGGCCACCTGCTCTGGCGACACATCCGGCCCCACCAGGCGGATATCGCCGGGCACAAAGCAGTTGAACGCGCGCACCGGCGGGCACAGAGCCCGCAGGGCGGCAAGATCGACGGCCCCGTCGGTCGCGTCTGCCCCCGCCAACACGCCCGCCGCCGAAAGCTCCACGTGGTCATACCCTGAAGCCAAGGCGGGGACCGCCTCGGGACTCGTGCACACACCAATGGGAATAGACTGCCTCACACTGCTCCTTCCGGCCCCAGCGGACGCTAGTACAGGTTGAGCCAGGTTCGCTGCTCACCCTCTTGGATCTTTTGCAGGACCAGCATGATATGCAGCAGGTCCACCACATTGCCGTGCTTTGGCGGCTCATTGCTCAAGAGCCGAGTCGCAAAATGCTCCAGACTACCGAGATGCCCCTGGATTACCAGGTGCTGGTTGTAGGCGGCCGCTTGCGAGAGCTGCGGCTCCCACACCACCGGCGCCTCGGCCTCGGCTCCGTAATAGTCGGTCGCATCCAGATGGTCCGGGTCGGACTCGATGCGGCTGGGACGATGGTATGTCACGCGGGTGGCGTTCTCCACGATCACATGCGCCCCCTGCCCAATCACCTCGAGCCGCTCGCGCGCCCCACCCATGCCCTGGTTGCCACAGAGGTGCAGGGTGCCCACCAGCTCGGTTCGGTAGCCCAGGGTGATGCACGCATCGCCCGTGAGCGGGTTGGTGGCCACCATCATGCCCCGCGGCTCGCCGAACAGGCGCATCAGGGTCGCATAGGGACGAACGATACCTAGCAGGGAGCCCACATCCTTGCATGGCTTTCCAAAGGCCTCGGGCGGCAACAGCGCAGGATAACGCATCACAAAGCTAGAGGGCTTGCCAAAGGAGGGGCTCTCTGCGATCGCGCCCGCCTTGAGATAGGCGGGCATGAACATGCCATTCAGGTTGGTCTGGATGAACTTACGGCCACGCATGGAGGCGTTGGTCAGCGTCTTGACGTCGTCCCTGTTCGCACAAGAGGGGCTTTCGATCCACACATGGAACCCCGCCCTGAGGGCGTCGGCGGCCAGCTCTGGGTAAGCGGGCTCCCCACGCTCGTTAGGCCCCACCACGATCAGCACCGCATCCAGGGCCGTCTCTTTGGCCAGCAGCGCCTTGTGGTTCGGGTAGAATCGCTTGGCCCCGAAAAGCGACGCTGTGGCGATGCCTTGCTCGCGGTCGTGGTCGGCCAGGGCGACCAGCTCGATGGGCAGGTACCTTAGGCAGGGCAGGATATCGCGAAAAGCGTGCCGACCAGCGCCGATGCAACCCACCTTGAGCCTGGTCGGATAGGCAAAGCTATGCAGCATGGTCATCTCCGTTGCTCGAGGCGCCCGCGAGGGCGCGCGCTCCCCATCTCCTCCTCACGGACTATGCACCAAGGGCTGGAGGCTGTCAAGGTGCATTGTTTTCTACCTTGACTCTGCCCTCTAGCCCTGTTATACTAGCGACGTTCCCGTGCCAGACACGGCATGGGGGCTGTTGTCATGGACACACTTTAGAGGAGTAGCCCACCGCATAATGGTCAAGGCGAGTAAGCAAAAGGTCGAAGTTGAAGGTACGATCACAGAGGCGCTGCCTAACACGCAGTTCCGCGTCGAGCTGGACAGCGGGCACGAGGTGCTCGCGTACATCTCGGGCAAGATGCGCAAGTATTATATTCGCATCCTGCTGGGGGATCGCGTGCGGGTAGAGCTCTCGCCGTATGACCTCACGCGTGGGCGCATCGTCTATCGGTACAAGCAGGGTCGCGGCGGCACCGAGTAAACCGCTGCATGCGCCCACACCACCGCTGGCGGTTGACGGCGCATCCACCCTTGGGTAAGCTTGCATTTGTCGCGAGCCTCTCTGATGAAGGCTCGATCAACGTTTGGCATCGACAGTCCAGGGGCGCATTCGCGTCAGGAGGGTAGCCTATCGAGGTACGCAAACGGTCCCTGCGGCGTCGTTCGCTTACGAGGTGGCTCCGCGATGGACGGTTTTGGCCCTGTGCCCAGGCGATTCGCCTGACCGAACAGTTCTGCCATCGCTATGAGCCCGAACGCCCCCACCGTTTCTGGGGGGCACAGCGACGGGCAAAAGCCTGGTCGCATCACACCATAAGGAGTTTCTGATGGCGAGTGTAACGTACGAGCATGTCACCAAGCGCTTTGGTGACGTCATCGCTGTGAACGACCTATCCATCGAGATCGCCGACAAAGAGTTCCTCGTGTTCGTAGGCCCCTCGGGTTGCGGCAAGACGACTTCCCTGCGCCTCCTGGCTGGCCTGGAGGAGCTCTCCGAGGGCAATATCTACATCGGCGACCGTCTGGTCAATGACGTGGCCCCCAAGGACCGCGACATCGCCATGGTGTTCCAGAGCTATGCTCTGTACCCGCACATGAGCGTGTACGACAACATGGCCTTTGGCCTCAAGCTTCGCAAGACCCCCAAGGCCGAGATCGACCGTCGCGTAAAAGAGGCCGCGGGCATCTTGGGCATCGAGGAGCTGCTGGACCGCAAGCCCAAGCAGCTGTCTGGTGGTCAGCGCCAGCGTGTGGCCCTCGGCCGCGCCATCGTGCGTGAGCCAGCCGTGTTCCTCATGGACGAGCCGCTCTCCAACCTGGACGCCAAGCTGCGCGTGTCGACGCGCGCCGAGCTGTCCAAGCTGCATCAGCGCCTCGAGACCACGTTCATCTATGTTACGCACGACCAGGTTGAGGCCATGACCATGGGCACCCGCATTGCGGTGATGCGCGATGGCATCCTCCAGCAGTGCGATACCCCGCAGACGCTGTACAACTCGCCCGCCAACATCTTTGTGGCTGGCTTTATCGGCAGCCCTGCCATGAACTTTTTCGATGTCACCATCACGGGCACCAAAGAGGACGTATACCTCGACGCTGGTAGCTTCAAGGTCAAGGTTCCCGCGGAAAAGGCGCCCCCGCTCTTTGATTACCTCGGCAAAGAGGTCGTCTTGGGCATGCGCCCCGAGGACATCCATGACCCGCAGTACGCGCCTCCTGGCATCACCGCAGCTAGCGTGACCGCCAAGGTGGATGTGACCGAGCTCATGGGCAACGAGGTCTACCTCTACATGGTCGCTGGCAACAAGAGCTATATTGCTCGCGTGGACCCGCGCACCGTCGCCCGTGTTGGCCAAGAAGTAGAGCTCTACTTTAACATGGACAACATGCACGTGTTCGACCGCGACACCGAGCTCTCGGTTCACCAGTAGTACCCGCTACCACGGATCGCAAAGGGGATGGCTCGTTGAGCCATCCCCTTTTCACGTCCTTCGCTGGCAATCGCGGGATGCTGTTGGCTAGTAGCGACGTCGTAGCCAGACCAGCAACTCAAAGGATGCCAACAACACCGCCACCAACAGGCCACTAGTGAGGGTCAAAGCCCCGACCAAGCGCAAAGCCACCAGCGCCCCGCACAACACCCCCAAAAGCAAACCCCGGCGGGCTGCATTACGCCACGCCGGCGCCAGGTACAGCGCCCCCTGTCGCCGCGCTTGCCCGAGATAGATCAGGGGCATTACCGTGGCGGCCACGGCCAGGGCCATAAGGAGCACAAACAGCACCTGAAAGGCAATGGTGGGGGGCCGCATGTTCACCAACGCCCCCACCACCACCCATAACAAGACTGCCAAGAGCCCCGTCACCACTGCGAACCACCGACGCCGCACCGCGCCTCCTTCCTTGAGCCTGGATTATAGGAGGCGGGCCGCCTCGAGCCAACCCGTTGAGCTCGGATGCCCGACCAGGGTCATTGGTGAGGCTGCCGCGGCATGCTATAATCGGGCTCGTCCCATCGGCACGGAGAGCATCATGTCCATCGTGACCCTGCAAGACATCGGTATGTACTATGGCGCCCAAGACGTGTTCGAGGGCGTCAGCTTGAACGTCGCCCACGGCGACAAGATTGGCCTCGTAGGCCCCAATGGCGAGGGCAAGACGACGTTGCTGCGCATCGTGCTGGGCCAGCTCGAGCCCACCTCTGGCACCGTGCAGCGCAGCAGAGGTCTCGCCATGGCCTACCTGCCCCAAATGCCCACCCTCGCGAGTGAGCGAACGCTCCTGGAGGAAATGCTGTCGGTGTTTGACGCGCTGCGAGCACAGCAGGCCAAGCTGCTGTCGTTGGCCGATGAGCTGTCTCAGCGGCCCCACGACACCGCGCTGTTGGATGCCTATGCCCGCGCCGAGGAGCGGTTTGAGCGCGCAGGCGGCTATACCTACGAGAGCCGCATCCGCCGCGTTCTGGGGGGGATCGGCTTTGCCGAGGAGACCCTCTCCTGGCCCATCTCTGTGCTCAGCGGCGGGCAGGTGACGCGGGCGCTTCTGGCCAAGCTCCTGCTGCAGGAGCCTGACCTTTTGGTGCTGGACGAGCCCACCAACTATCTCGACTTGGACGCCCTGGAATGGCTCGAATCCTATCTCCAGGCTTGGTCGCGGAGCCTTCTGATCGTCTCCCACGATCGCTACTTTCTCGACCAGGTGGCCAACCGCATCTGGGAGCTCGAAGGCGGCTCGGTGGAGATCTATCGCGGCAACTACAGCGCCTATTTGGTGGAACGAGCCCATCGGCGCGAGCGACAGCGCCGCGAGTATGAGGAACAGCAAGAGGTCATCGAGCGCACCGAGGCGTTCATCCGACGCTACAAGGCGGGCCAGCGCAGCAAGCAAGCCCGTGGCCGCGAAAAGCAGCTCGAGCACCTGGAGCGAATCGAGCCGCCCAAGGAGCGACACGCCATGGGCCTGCGAATGCGGGCGGCGTTGCGCTCGGGCGACGAGGTGCTGACCAGCGATGGCATCACCGTTGGCTATCCAACTGTGCCTGCCGCCGATACAGGCGAGGAGCAACCCCTACGCCTGTTCGAAACGGGAGAGCTGCGCATTGAGCGTGGAGATCGGGTGGCCCTACTGGGCACCAACGGCTCTGGCAAGACGACCCTGCTGCGAACTCTCATGGGCGAGATGGAGCCCCTCGGGGGGAGACTCCGCCGCGGCGCCAGCGTGCGCATAGGCTACCTGCCGCAGACGCATGACTGGTTTGACCCCAACCTGACCGTGCTCGAGCAGCTCATGGCTGAGAGCAACCTGAAGCGCGACCAGGCCCT
>DAIRUQ010000047.1:0-22704 GCA_036803245.1 Chloroflexota bacterium
GCTTGTGGGTCAGGGTACGGATCATGGTGGCGCGGCAGACGCTCTCGGGGTGCTCCTGTTGCTGGAGGCCCTTTGGGTAGTAGATGGCCATTGGGTCGTGCCCGATGTCATAGGGCAGGTGACTGGTGCCCTCGAAACAGTGGGGTTCATGGGTGTCATAGCCGCCATCGCAGTAGACGGCGCGATCGGGATCACCGGCCGCTCCGTGTAGCTGCGGTACTAGCGACCGGGCGAAATGGGTGTGCTGCGCCTCTGTGCCCGATAGCTCGAGCATGGTGGGCATCAAGTCGAACCAGGCGACAGGCTCGCGAACCACGTGCCCCGCTGCGCCACCAGGCAGGCGGATCAGCAACGGCACGCGGGTAATACAGTCGTCCAGGGCGTTGGGCCACTTTTCCACCAGGCCATAGTCGCCGGCCCAGTCGCCATGGTCGGCGGTGACGATCAGTCCGGTGTCATCAGCGTGTCCGGTCTCGTCCAGAGCCTCCAGAAGGTGCCCCAGCATCCAGTCCACGTAGGCGCACATCCCCAGGTAGGTGGCCCGCACCCGACGCATATAGGCCTCGTCGAGCCGCTCAAGCCGGCGGTACTGGCGAATGAGTCGCATATAGTCGGGCTTGTTCGGCAGGTCCGCGGGCCGGAGTGGCGGCAGGTCGTCCGGGTCGATCATGCTCGCCCAGGGCTCGGGCGGACCATAGGGCGGGTGGGGCAGGCTCAAAGGCAGGTAGAGCACAAAGGGGCGATCGCTATCGCGCTGCCGGAGGAAATCGATGCCGCGCCGCACATTCTGCATGTCGCGGGTCTGGTGCGGATCGCCCTGGAAGGGCGCGTACATGAACGAATAGTAAGCGTCATCGGCAGGGTCGTATGGGTTGCCGGCGTCATTGCTGCCGGTGGCCGAGCCGTAGGTGTCGATCTCGGCAAAGCAGGGCGGCGCTAGCACATCGTTTTTGCCGAACCAGGCGATCTCGTAGCCGGCCTGATGCAGGTAGCGGAACAGGTTGGGTTCGTGGGGCTGCAGCAGATGCCAGAGCGTGCGGTGCCCAGCGGTGTGCGGATACCACCCCGTAAAGAGGCTGCAGCGGGCCGGCGAGCACACCGGATGCTGCACATGGCACTGGTCAAAGCGGACGCCCTCGCGGGCCACCCGATCATAGTGCGGCATCTGCACCAGCGGATGCCCATAGCACGAGACGCTCTCTGCGCGCATCTCGTCGGGCATAAAGACGACCCAGTTCATGGCGGCTCCTTCGGTAATGGCTTGGTCGATTGTGGGCTAAGGCTTGGGCTTGTAGTGCTCCAGCGAGCCATCGGCGATGGGCGCTACCTGGGCCTGGAGGGACTGGGCCTTTGTAGTGGGCATGGGCTGCCAGGCGCGCACCAGCTCCAGGTTGTGGTGAAGGATCTCGAGCGAATCAATGCCCAGCACCAGGGTGTCAATGGGCTGCGACAGGGTCCAGGCGATGGCCTGGTCGGGCGGGATGTCGGTCTTGAAAAGGTCGCCTCCGCCCAAGCTCTTCATCCCGATGGCGCCGATCTCGCGGCGCTGGAGTACGGGGAGCACTTGCTGAGTAAAGCTGTCATAGTGATAGTCCAGCAGGTTCACGGGCAGCTGGACGGTGTCCCACTGGTAGCGCTCTAGCATGCGGAGGTGCAGGCGGGGTGAGGTGTGCCCCGTGAACCCGATGTAGCGGATCTTGCCCTGCTCACGGGCCTCGATCGCCGCCTCCAGCGCGCTCTTGGCAACAATGTCGTGGATCTCTTGCTCGTTGCTGATGGCGTGGAACTGGAGCACGTCGATCATGTCGGTCCGCAGTCGCCGCAGGCTCTCGGCCAGTTGCTGCTCAAAGGTGCGACGGTCACGCCCGTGGTTCTTGGTCATCAGGAGCACGCGGTCGCGGTAGCCGTCGGTGAGGGCCTTGCCCATCACCTGTTCACTGACGCCGTCGTGGTAGCACCAGGCATTATCCATAAAGTTCACGCCCTCGTCGATGGCAGTGCGGATAATGCGGATGCTCTCGCCCTCGCTGATCCCCTTGGCCACATGGTAGCCGCCGATGGCCAGGATGGTGACCATCTCACCTGTGGCGCCCAGCGGTCGCATCGGGATCCCGTTGCTGCGCTTGGTATCCTGCATGATGCCAGCCCTCCCGTACATTCGGACTGTGTTCCTACAGCCAGTCTATCGATGGAGGGGGGCAGCGTCAACGCGTCGGCGCTGCGGAGCGTGGTTGCCCCGCGTCCTTGCTGTGGTATAATCCATCGAAGGGAGGCTAGACCATGGCTGAAAAGAAGCGGTTGCTGTTGATCGATGGGCACGCGTTGGCCTATCGGGCTTACCATGCCATTCAACCGCTCACGAGCCCCTCGGGCGAGCCGACCAACGCGATCTTTGGGTTCGCCAACACCCTCTACAAAGCGATCGAGGATCTGGGGCCCGACTATGTGGTGGCCACGTTCGATGTGGGCAAGACCTTTCGCCACGAGGAATACCCCGAGTACAAGGCGACCCGCGCCGAGACCCCCGACGACCTCCGCGCCCAGTTCGATCAGATTCAGGAGCTGGTGACGTCTTTGGGCATTCCCATCGTTATCAAGGATGGGTACGAGGCCGATGACGTGATCGGTTCGCTGGCGCGCCAGGCTAGCCAGGCTGGGATCGAGACGGTGATCGTGACGGGAGATACGGACATCTTTCAGCTGATCGAGCCCAACGTGCGCGTTCTGGCGCCTACGGGGGCCTTTCGCGAGGCACAACTTTGGGACGAGGAGGCCGTCCGCGAGCGCTACGAGCTAGAGCCCAACCAGTTGGCTGACCTGCGCGGCCTGAAGGGCGACGCCTCGGACAATATCCCGGGCGTCAAGGGTGTGGGCATCAAGACGGCCACCAAGCTGCTAAAGGAATACCGCACGCTGGAGGCGGTGTACGAGCATCTGGACGAGGTCACGTCGACGCGCTTCCGCAATGCCCTGGAGGCGGGCCGCGAGGAAGCCTTTGTCAGCAGGCATCTGGCCACCATCGTGCGCGACCTGGACCTGGAGCTTGATCTCGACGCGGCCAGGTGGGGGCAGATGGATCGCGACCGCGTGATGGAGCTGATGCGGCGGCTGGGCTTTCGCTCGCTGATGGAGCGGATTCCTGGTGCGACGCAAGAGGCGCCCGCCCAGCTCAGTATGTTCAGCGACGTTGTCGAGGCCGATGTCGCCGAGGGAGAGCGTGGCGACGAGCTCGCACTGGATGAAGGGGCCTACTGCGTGGTGGATAGCGAGGCCAAACTGCGCGAGCTGGCGGATCTGCTTCCCCAGGCCCAGCTGCTGGCGGTAGATACCGAGACGACCTCGACAGACGCCATGCGCGCCAAGCTGGTAGGAATCTCTTTGGCCGACGCGCCTGGTCGCGCCTATTACCTTCCTGTGGGCCATGACGAACGCACCTACCGTGGGCCACAGCTCACGCTGGAGCAGCTGCGTGAACTGCTGGGGCCCGCCTTGAGCGATGCTGACCTGCCCAAGGTGATGCACAACGCCAAGTACGATCTCCTGGTGCTGGAGCGCCACGGCCTGCCCACCAGCGGCCTCATCTATGACACCATGTTGGCGGCCTGGATCATCGAGCCCGAGGGTCGCGGCGTTGGCCTCAAGACGCAGGCCTTTCAGCGCCTGGGCGTCATGATGCAGTCCATCGACGAGCTGCTGGGCTCTGGGCGCAACCAGCTCACCATGGATGTACTGCCAGTGCCCAAGGTGGCGCCGTATGCTTGCGCCGATGCCGATATGACGTTGCGGTTGACCGAGGTGCTGGAGCGCGAGCTGCGCGAGCATAACCAGTGGGACCTCTATACGCAGATCGAGATGCCGCTGGTGCCAGTGCTGACGGCGATGGAGCGGCGGGGCATGGCCGTGGATCGCGCCTATCTGACGGAGATGTCCAAGACGCTCGATGCCAGGCTGCAGGAGATCGAGGCGCATATCTATGAGCTGGCGGGGCATCCCTTTAACCCCAATTCGACCCAGCAGCTTGGCCAGGTGCTGTTTGAGGAGCTGGGGCTGCCCGTCCAGCGCCGCACCAAGACGGGCTATTCGACCGATGCCTCGGTGATGGAGTCGCTCAAGGACCAGCACCCGATCGTGTCCGAGATCCTCTCCTACCGATCGTTGACCAAGCTCAAGGGCACCTATGTGGATACCTTGCCCGAGCTGATCAACCCTCAGACGGGACGGATCCACACCTCGTTCAACCAGACGGGCGCCAGCACGGGGCGGCTCTCGTCTTCCGATCCCAACCTGCAGAACATCCCCGTGCGCACCGAAGAGGGGCGGCTGGTGCGGGGGGCCTTTGCCGCGCCCGATGGCTACCAGTTGCTGAGCTGTGACTATTCGCAGGTGGAGCTGCGGTTGCTGGCGCATATGAGCGAGGATCCCGAGCTGATCGGCGCCTTTGCGCGGGACGAGGATGTGCATGCGACCACGGCTGCCGCGGTGCTGAGCGTGCCGCTGGCCGAGGTGACCAAGGAGCAGCGCGCGCTGGCCAAGGCCATCAACTTTGGCCTCATGTACGGCATGTCTGACTATGGGCTGGCGGCGCGGACCGACCTCTCGCAGGAGCAGGCCCACGATTTCATCGAGACCTACTTTGCGCGGTTCCGTGGCGTCAAGCGGTACCTGGAGCGGATCAAGGCGCAAGCCTATGAGCAGGGCTATGTGGAGACGATTCTGGGGCGTCGCCGCTATTTCCCCGAGCTGCAGTCGCAAAGCGCCAGCTCGTTGCGGCAACGCGCAGAGCGGGCGGCCATCAACATGCCCATTCAGGGCAGCGCCGCCGACGTGATCAAGCTGGCGATGATTCACCTCTATGACGCCCTGTGCCGCCGCGACGACGATGCAGCCATGGTGCTACAGGTGCACGACGAATTGGTGCTAGAAGTGCCCGAGGCCAACCTGGCCGAGGTGCAGGACCTGGTGGTAACGACCATGTCGCAAGCCTACGAGCTGCGAGTCCCCCTCAAGGTGGACGCGGCGGTGGGCAAGAACTGGATGGAGCTCAAGTAGATGACGCTAATCGACCAGACGTTGCAGCAAGACATCGCCGCGGCCCTGCAGCGCGCCCAGCGAAAGGGCGCCTTGCCCGCGTTTGAGCGTCCCGATGTGATCCCTGTGGAGCGACCCAAGTATCCCGAGCAAGGGGACTATGCCTCGCCCGTGTGCCTGCAGCTAGCGCGCGTGGCGCGGATGGCACCCATCAAGATTGCCGAGGCCGTGGCCGCCCATCTTTCCGAACTGCCCTATGTCGAGGCCGTGACGGTGGCGCCTCCTGGCTATCTCAACTTTCGCTTGCGCGAGGCTTGGTTGGCCGATCAGGTCGAGGCGATCATCGCGGCGGGCGACGGCTTTGGCGCGGTGGATCTCGGCCACGGGGAAAAGGTGCAGGTCGAGTTTGTCAGCGCCAACCCCACGGGGCCGCTGCATATGGGCTCGGCGCGCAACGCCGTGCTGGGCGATGCGCTAGCGCGCGTCTTGGAGGCGGCGGGCTATGCGGTTCAGCGCGAGTACTATGTCAACGATGCTGGCAGCCGCATGCGAGTGTTCTATGAGACGCTGTATGTCCGCTATGCGCAGGCTTTTGGTCGTGAAGAAAGCGTGCCCGAGGATGGGTACCACGGGCCGCACATGGTGGCCATGGGCGAGGCGTTGGCGCGCGAGCATGGCGATCGGTTCTTGGCGCTGCCGCGTGAGGAGGCGGTGGAGGCCGTGGGCCGCTTGGGGCTGCAACGCGTTCTCGACGGGGCACGCGATGACCTTGAGGCGATGGGCGTGCGATATGATCGGTGGTTCCACGAATCGACGCTCTATCGCGAGGGCACCTTTAATCGCATCATGCAGATCCTGCGAGAGGGCGGCTACCTGAGCGAGCACGATGGCGCCGTCTGGTTCGATGCCACGCATCTGGGCGGCGACAAGGACGAGGTCATCATCCGCTCTGACGGCTCGCCAGGCTACTTCGCCTCGGACATCGCCTACCACTATAACAAGTTCGTGGAGCGGGGGTTCGATCGCGTCATCGACGTGTGGGGCGCCGATCACCAAGGGCACGTGCCGCGCATGTTCACCATCATGGAGGCCTTGGGCCTCGACCCGAAGCGGCTGACTCTGGTTATCTACCAGTTGGTCACGCTCAAGCGGGGCGGTGAGGTGGTGCGCCTATCCAAGCGGACGGGCGACATGATCACCTTGCGCGAGGTGGAGGAAGAGGTTGGGGCCGACGCCATGCGGTTCTTTTTGACGGCGCGCTCGGCCGACAGCCAGATGGACTTTGACCTGGACCTGGCCAAGGAGCAGTCGGACGAGAACCCCGTCTACTATGTGCAGTATGCCCACGCACGAATCTGTTCTATTCTGCGCTATGCGGAGACGCTGGAAGGCGACGACGGCGATGTGCACCTGCTGACGCATCCTTCCGAGATGGCGCTGGTGCGCCAGATGCTGCGCTTGCCCGAGATAGTTCGCACCGCCGCCGAGGGGCTGGCTCCGCACTATTTGGCGTACTATGCCCAAGAGCTGGCATCCGCTTTTCACGCTTTCTATCGGGATTGCCGCGTGGTCAGCTCGGACCCAGCCGACCTAGCGGTCAGCAAGGCCCGCCTGAAGCTAGTGGCGGCCTGCCGTGTGGTCCTACGGAAGGCGCTGGACCTGATGGGCATGTCGGCGCCCGAAGTGATGTGAACGCGGTGGGCTCGTACCCCGCTGGAGCTTTGACGATGCAAGCTGATCGTGGTAGACTCGCTTGGCTAGGGGCGAATAGCTCAGCTGGGAGAGCACTTCCCTTACAAGGAAGGGGTCACAGGTTCGAGTCCTGTTTCGCCCATGGTCTGCATCCAAGGCAACGGCGCGGGGCGTCGGGGCCTTTTTTCGGGTAGCGCGCGAGCTACACCTCTGGGGAGGGCACGCATGTCAGGATCGTTCAAGCTTCATAGCCAGACAGAGGCTTTCTGGCGAGACGAGTATCAGGTCACCGACCAAGACCTGGATTTGGTGACCAGCCTCATTCTGGACGCGGGCAAGCCGCGAAGCGCCGACATCCTGGCGGCGGCCATCATCATGCGGCGGGTCAAGCGCGAACAGCAGGCCCTGGCCCAAATGGCCTCCCGTGGTGACCTCTACCAGCCCAAGAATACCTACGAGGTGGGCCAGCGGCTGGTCTTTTCGGCGCGCGAGTTCGCCGACGGCACCGTCACTGACGTTCGCGAGGGCTATAACCCCAAGTACGGCGAGTTCTCGGTGATCAAGGTGCAATTTGAGGACGAGGGCCCAGAGCTCGAGTTTGCCGCAGGGTTCGCCTATGAGCACGCCCTGAACCGTCCCGAGGAAGAGCTGCTGGGCGGCTCGGACGAGGCCTTTAGCGTAGAGGACCTGGTCGCGACCTGTCTGCCCTATGTGCGTGATCGCCTGTCGGCAGCGCTGGAGGAACACGACGAGTTCTTGCGCTTTGAGGATGAGTGGTATCTCCAGGAGTTGCTGCCCGACGTCGATGAGGGCTATCTGAACCTGGCCGAGGCGCTTATCTATGAGCGTGACAAACCGCTGTCGGTGAGCGATATTCTGAGCGCGCTGGATCTGGCAGAGGGGACCTCGGTGGCGGCGCAGTCCTTTGCCCTGAACCGCGCCCTGGCCAGCGATGCCCGCTTTGACGACGTGAGCCTGGACGATCAGCCGCTTTGGTATCTGCGCCAGCTTGAACCCGCCGCGGTGCATATGCGTCCGCCCGTGATGGACGACCCAATCCGCACCGAGGGCGGCGAATCGATTGGCCTGTCGATGCTCGATCTGGTGGAGGACCTCGGCGACGAGCTGGACGACGTGCCAGGTATGGTCTTGCGAGAGCTGGACCAGATCGCCTACGACGTGACCTTCCCCCACCTATACGCTGGCACCATGCCATCCACGCAGCAGTTGCTGACGGCGCTCAAGCTGGAGCATAACGATCGCCATGCGCGCATCACGCTGATGGATGCCAACTCGGGCAAGGCGTACCCCGTCTGGTTGGTGCCCACGCAGGGCTATATCTGTGGGCTGGCTGACTGGTACCGCGAGGTCGGGATGTGCGTCGGCGGCCGCGTGGAGGTCTCTATCCCCGACGAGCCGCTCACCATCGCCGTCTCCACGCAGCGCGCCCGTCGCAGCCGCAGCGAGTTCATTCGGGCGGCGGCAGCCGAGGGCGGCACGCTGACCCTGCAGATGCAGCGCGCGAGCTTGGATGTCGAGGTGGATCGCGACACAGTGATCTATATCCCAGATCCAGAAGAGATCGCGACCCTCATGCTGACCGACCGCATGCGCGGGCTCTCGCTCAGCGAGATCGTGTACCATGCCTTTGAGGAGCTGGCCAAACTGGGATCGGGCGGCACCGTCCATGCCAAGTCGGTGTATTCGGCGGTCAACCTGATGCGTCGTTGCGGCAGCGTACCGATTTTTCAAGAGCTGACGCGGCGCGCCTGCTATGACCCTGTTGGCAACAACGAGTGGGTCTTTGATCCCAACAAAAAGGGCATCTACTATACCACGCCTGATGACATGCGGGAACGACCGCAGAGCTCGCGTGATACCGCCGTCCAGGAGCCCGTGGCTCAGTACCTGGGCCGATAGGAGGGAGGTCACATGGCCAGATGGCAACGTCCGACGATTGAGACCAAGTTCCATATTGACGAGACGTGGTGGGAGCAGACGGGGCAGGACCTGCGCCTGTACATCCGCCAGGCCTTGTGTGACGAATGCCGCGACGATCTCAGTGGCTATGAGGGCGAGCGGCTGATCGACTGGGTGGACGAATTCACGGGCCAGGTGCGCCGCGTGGATGGCTTGTGGCATGCGCTGAACACATGCTGCAGCACCCGTCCAGAGTATATCACACCGAACACCCCGATTGTGGAATCGATCTTTCGCACCTTTCTCGCCAACGGCAACACGCCGCTGAGCATCCGTGAGCTGTACGAGTTGCTGGATCGTCGTCCGCCCGAGACCATTCTGCGGATGCTGACGGCGGGACAGGTCTATCTGGGCCTAAGACCCGTCAGCTAGCGTCGTTGGTGGGCCGTTACGCCAGGGGGGAGCGCCTTTCGGGGTTCTCGCCCCTTTTTGGTTGCGATCATCCCTCACGGTGCGTGCGAGGTGCGCGATGAAACTGGCTCGGCCGTGGCGATGGGTTGTGGCAGGCCTCCTGGGCTTGACCATCGCGGGGCTCTTTGCGCCTGTCCTTTTTGGCGGCGAGCTGTTCTACAGCGGCGACACCGCCCGCCTCTACCTCCCCGCCCAGGCGGCCCTGCAGCGTGCCTTGAGGAACGGGCGCCTGCCCTGGTGGACGCCAGAGCTGGGGCTGGGTTATCCCCTGGTGGCCGAGGGCGAAGTGGCGGCTCTCTATCCGCTGACGCTGGCGCTGAGCTCCTGGTTGGCGCCCGAGGTCGTGATCACCGTCCAGATCCTGCTGCACTATGCCTTGATGTGGTTGGGAGCATGGTTCCTGGGCCAACGCTTGGGGCTGGGTAAGGGCGTGGCGGCGGTGGCGGCGCTCGTCTGGGCGCTGGGCGGCTTCAACCTGGCGCATCTGGGGCATGTCAGCATTCTGCGAGTGGCGGCGTGGCTCCCCTGGACGATGTGGCTGATTGCGAGACTGGAGCCAGGCCTGTCCGGGCGACGGACGGTGGGGCGGCTGCTGGCCCTGGCGCTGGTGGTGGCCTTGCAGGGGCTGGCGGGCCATCCCCATATGGCCCTGTTGAACGGTCTGGCGGCTGGACTGTACGCGGTGTGGTTGCTCTCTTGGGATGGCTCCATGCGCCTGCGGATGCAGCGGCTGGGCCTGCTGGCTGGCGCTGCGCTCTTGGGGCTGGCGTTGGCGGCGCCTCAGCTCCTGCCAACGCTGGAGCTGGTTCTGCAATCGCAGCGGGCGGGCGGCCTGGACGCCACCTTTTTCACAAGCTACTCGTTTCATCCCCTCCTGACGGGTACGCTGGTGCATCCGTTCCTGCTCGGCAACCCCTACCCTGATGGGTCCGTCGAGTTGATGTTCTATCTGGGTCTGGTGCCATTGGCCTTGGCGCTGGTGGGCCTGTGTCGTTCGCACAGACAGGAGCGCTGGTGGTTCGCAGCGCTGGGGCTGGTGGGTTGGCTGATGGCGCTGGGGCGCTGGAACCCCGTCTATTCCTGGTTGCGCCTGGTACCTGTGCTGAACCTTTTCCGCGTGCCCGCCAGGTATCTGGCGTGGACGGGATTGGCGCTGACCTACCTGGCAGGGCTCGGTCTGGAGAGCTTGAGGGACACTCCGCAGATGGTGCCTGAGGATCGCCCAGTCGGGCGGGCGGCGGCCGCCGCACTGGCAATGACGGTGGCCGTGGGCGTCTGGGTGGCCACATGGGGCGACCTGGAGCGAGGGCTAGAGGCCTGGCGCTGGTTGCCGCTAGCGTTGGCGGGGCTGACGCTGCTGGTGATGTTGGCGCGCCGAGGGCTGCCGTTTCGAGACTGGCTGATGCTGGTGGTCTTGGCAGCCATGGTCGATCTCTATGCCTACCAGCGAATTCTGCTGTGGACCTATAGCGAGACGGCTCCACGCGCGGCGGTGGTGGCAGAGCCAGTCGCCTTGCCGAGGGTGGATGAGCTAGGCGGGCGGCTGTATGTCAAGGAAGAGATCCTACCGGCGCGCTCGGTCCAGGAGCAGGCTTTCTACCCCAATGTGGGCTTGCGCCATGGGGTCTCGGTGCTGAACGTCTACCTACCCCTGGTGCCAACCAACTATCAGGCTTGGCTGGAGGGCCTTGGCCCGCGTGAGCTGAACCTGGCGGGTGGGGCCGGCTATGTGATCCCACAGCTCTTGCCCGTGGACGCGGCCAGCGAGCTGTATGACGTGCGTAACCATCTCGCGGCCTATCCTTACGGGAAGTGGTTGGAGCTGGAGCCGGTCTCGGTTCGGGCGGTCGAGGTGGCCTCCTATGTGAGCCATGCCGCCAGTCTCAAGGACGGCACCCTCGCTGCCGAGGTGCAGCTGCGTGATACCACTGGACGCGTGTTGCCGTTGCCGCTGCGGGTGGGCCTGGAGACCGCCGAGTGGGCCTACGATCGCGACGATGTGCTGGAGCAGATTGCCCACACGCGACCGCCTATCGCGCAAAGCTTTCAGGCGAGGTCCGGCTTTCCCCCACGAGACCACGACGGGCATACCTACCTGGCGACGTGGGATCAGATTGAGGGGCGTATGATCACGGCGGTGCGCATCGAGCCCGCGCTGCCGGAGGCGCATGTGCGCATCGAGAGCGTCCGGTTGATCGATGCGGAAGGGACCGAGACGTCGCTCTCGGATGCTGCCGGGTTGGGCGATCACCGCCTGGTCTATCGCAGCGAGGATGCGGTGATCTACCAGAACCTCGATGCCTTCCCGCGAGCCTGGTGGGTGGCCGCTGAGCAGGTCCGCGAGACGGCAGACGGGCTGGCACTGGTCGAGGGGCTGACGGTGGAAGACGTGTTGCCGGCCCTCGTGGAGCTCGATCGGGGCGAGCTGGTGCGCGTGTCAGTGAGCGCGCCGACGGACGGCTATCTGGTGTTGGGGGACCTGTGCTATCCGGGTTGGAACGCTCACCTGGATGGCAAAGAGATCTCGCTCTCTTGCCTTGAGGGGGTGTTCCGGGCGGTGCCGGTGCCCGAGGGTGATCATCAGGCAGAGTTCACCTATCAGCCGCTAGTCGGGCTGCCTTCACGGCTGTGGGCCGCCTTGACTGAAAAAAGGCCGCGCATGCCCTAGACGCTGCCATTCTGGGCTCGTATAATGCAAGTGAGACTGTCGGCCCGGATGGTGGTGCGAACAGCGCAAGGAGGACCCAGATGAACGTCTTTAACCGGATTGTCGTAGTGCTCTTGTTCTTGGGGTTGATAGCGCTCGCCGTGTTTGCCGTCGCCCGGCCGCTGCAACTGCTCGACTGGGCCCAGACCAACCTTGCGCTTTTTGGCGAGCAGGTGTTTGATGCTGCCTTCTGGCAGATGTTCAGCATCGGCGCCTATGTGCTCATCGCTTTGTTGGTGATCCTCTTGTGGCTCGAGGTCCGGCGACGCCGACGCAAGACCGTTCGGGTCAAGACCCGTGCCAAGTCCGACGCGCAGCTGGCGCTGGACTCGGTAGCCCATAGCCTGGAATATCGCATTGACGAGCTGGCCGGCGTGCGCAAGGTGGTGCCCAAGATTCGCAGCTATGGCAAGAGCGCCGCCATCCAGCTTGACCTGGATACCAGCCCGTCCGTGAATATCGGGCTGCTGACGGACCAGATCGTCGACATGGTGCATGACATTGTCGAGGGGCAGTTGGGTCTCAAGATCGCCGGCAAGGTGCATGTCAACGTGCACCATGAGCCTTACCCCAAGGGGACCATGCCGCCGACACAGCCGCTGGGCCCCGAGGGCGAGATGCGCCCCACGGTGGTTGAGAGCAAGCCCGAGGCGCGTCGTCGGCCCGAGCCCGCGCGTAGGCCTGCCGTGCAGGCGCCGGCCCCGGCTCCCGAGCCCGAGCCAGTGGCGTACAAGGACTCGCGCGCCGACGAGGAGCTGGCACTGGAACCGGAAGAGGATGACCTGGACCTGCTCGGCGATCTCGACGCGGATCTGCCCGAGGGCAACAGCACGACCTAGGGAACGGCGTTCAGCACGACGACCAGCTCTAGGATGCCGTCGTCGATCGACACCGATTCGATGCTGGCCGAGCCGCCCTGCTCGGCCAGTAGTTCGTTGAGCATCGACTCTAGCGAACGGCGCAGTAGGGTGGGCAGGCGCCACCTGCCCAAGCGTACGGCGATGAGTTCAGCCGACAGCGTGCCCTCGGAGGTCGAGAGGGTTGCCCAGGCCCCCAGGGGCACGTGCCGCTGGTGCACTGCCAACGCTGCCGCCAGGCAGACGCCGTCCGAGCCAAAGGTAATGCGTGCCTCGTGGTCGGAGGTTCGCAGCACGCGATGCTCGATGTAGGCATTGGCCTCGGCCTCGGTGATGACGAGGGCGCTGGGCCCGTCTGCTCGGGCGAGGGCCGTGATGCGTTCCTCGAGGTTGGCGGCATCAGCGGGCGATAGGGCCGTCTGACGCGCGGGGCAGGCGGGGACGGGTTCGGCAGGTGCGCAGCCGCTCAGGAAAAGCCCCATCAGGGCGATCAGCACCAGGCACCATGCGTGAGAAAAGCGGGAGAGAGCCTTGGATCTAGCGTGTTTTGTGGAAGCTTTGCTGTTTGTAGCCGATGGTCCCACCGAGCTCGACAATCTAGCCGCGGCGCTGGACGTGACGGTGGAAGAGATCGAGGGGGCCATCGCGCGGCTGCGCGAGCGAGAAGAGCAACGGGGGCTGCGCTTGCAGATGGTGGGGCGCCGCGTCCAGATGGTGACCATGCCGGAGGCCGCCGATGCGGTGGAGGCCTTCCTGGGCATCGGCATGGGAGGCAAGCTGTCGTCGGCGGCGCTGGAAACGCTGGCCATCATTGCCTATCGGCAACCGATCACCAGGGCCCGCATCAACGCTATCCGCGGCGTGGAATCGGACGGCGTGATCCGGACGCTAGTGGCCAAGGGCCTCGTGGACAAGGTCGGCGTGCTGGAGCAGGTCGGGCGGCCGGTGCTGTACGGCACCACGTTCGAGTTCCTGGAGTACTTTGGCATTGATTCCCTCGACGCACTTCCGACGCTACCCGAGCTGGAGGACTATGCCAACGTAGGAGAGGATGTGGCCGAGTCCTGAACTAGCTCTTTGGAGCTGGTGGAACGATCCGCCTCGGCAGCCTCATCGCGAGGCAGCTTGAGCGAAACGCAGGTTGAGACGCCGTGCTCGCTCATCGAGATGCCATAGATGCGCTCGGCGGCCTCGATGGTACGCCGGTTATGCGTGATGACCACGAATTGGGTGTGCCGCGCGTGCTGCCTCAAGAGCTCGCCAAACCGCCCCACGTTACTCTCATCCAGAGCGGCATCCACCTCGTCGAGAAAACAGAACGGGACCGGATTGGCCCGCAGCAGCGCAAACAGCAAGGCCACTGCCGTCAAGGCGCGCTCCCCGCCCGACAGCAGCGAGAGGCCCTGCAGACGCTTGCCCGGGGGCCGGGCGGTGATCTCGACGCCGGTCTCGGCAATGCTGTCAGGCGCGGTCAACGAGAGTTGCGCCTCGCCACCGCCAAAGAGGGTGGCAAAGTAGGCGGCGAACGCCACGTTGACCTGTTCGAACGTGGCCATAAAGTCGCGCTCAATGATGGCATCCAGCTCCTGGATGATCTCATGCAGGGCGGCGATGGCTCCGCGTAGGTCGGCGGCCTGTCCCTGCAAAAAGGTTTGGCGGTCGAGAAGCTGCTCGTATTCGTGAGGGGCGTTGGGGTTGACGCTACCCAAACGACGGATGCGGGCTCGGAGCCGGCGGATGTCATCGCCCAAGCCAGCCGGCAGCGCCGAGACCTCGGGCAGCTCGATGATGTCGTCGCCGAGGTCGAGCCGGAGCTGTTGGCCGGCGGCCTCGGGCAGATCGATGGGCCCCAGGTCCTCCTCGATGTTCTGGCGAAGGGTCGCCAGTGCCTCGCGCGCGCGTTCCTCCTCGATCTGAGCGCGATGATGGGCCAGCTCGCCCTCGCTGAGTCGCTCGCGCGAGCTCGTGGCCAGCTCTTCGATCTCGCGACGCTGCTGCGCCAACGCTTCTAGCCCCTCGCGCTCGGGCTCGCGCTGGGCCTGCTTGGCGCGGACGGCCTCCTCGTTGGCGTCAGTCTGTTCATCAAGCTGGGCGCGCGCGGCCGCCAGGCGGTCGATCTCGCTCTGGTGCTCGGCGATTCGTTGCTCAGACGCGGCGATCTGTTGGCTCATCTGCTCCAGGTTGGCCTCGTGGCTGGCAACCAGGGTTCGCTGGCTGTTCACGGTGCGCTCGGCCACGGCGGCCTTGGTCTCCAGCTCGGCCACGCGGCGGCGCAACGCGGGATCATCGCAGGCCGCAAGCTCGGCCTGGGCGGCCTCGACGGCGGCAGCCAACGACGCCTGCTCTTTCTCAAACTCGGCGACGCTGCTCTCTAGCGACGCTATGCGCGCGACTACCTCGGCCAGTTGCTGTTGGGCGGTCTGCAGACGCTCGTCATGCCAGGCCGCGTCACGCTCCAGATCGGCGGATTGCCGCTCCTGGTTGGCCAGCGCCGATCGGGCTTGCTCCAGTCGCTTGGCTAGGAGGGTTCGCTGCTGGTCGAGGCTGCGCGAGGCCTGGCGTAGCTCGTCGAGGTGTGACTCGGCGGTCTCGCGAGCGGTTTCGGCGTCGGTGACACGCTGGTCAGCCTCCTGGACCTGGGGCTGGAGCTGGCGCCACTCGCGCTCCTGCGCCAGGAGTTGGCTGTTGGATCGCTGGCGGGCCCCGCCGCTGACGGCTCCGCTGGGCTGGACCGTCTCGCCCTCCAAGGTGACGATCAGGGAGGCGCCCGTGCGTTCGCGTAGCAGGCGGCGCGCCACGGTCAGATCCTCCACGACGATCACGCGGCCCAAGAGCAGCTCGTATACGGCGGCGTGGGCCTGGTCGTAGCGTATTAGGTCGCTGGCGACACCCACGATGCCGGCGGCCGGCGCCAGCTTGAGCGTGGTGCGTGAACGGATCGTATCCAGCGGCAAAAAGGTGGCCCATCCGGCGCGGGAGCGCTTCAGGTGGTCGATAGCCCGCTCGGCGTCTTCCCAGGTCTGGGCGACCACGTTTTGGAGGCGCGCTCCCAGGGCGGCCTCGATGGCGTCCTCTAGCTCCGAAGGCACACGCATAAGGGTGGCCACGGTGCCGGCCATGCCCGTGAGGCCGGCCTCGGGGTTCAGGACCGCACGCACGCCGGGGTGATAGCCGGTCATCTCATCGCGGACACGATCGAGTGCCTGAAAGCGGGCCGCTACCCGATCGCGCTCGCGGCGGGCGCGGGTGGCGCGCTCTTCTGCTTGGTGCAGAGCGCTCTCGGCACTGGCGACGGCCTCTGCTAGATCCGAGCGCCGTGCTTCGAGGGCCTCCGCTTCGGCCTCCAGCGACTTGGCGCCAGTGGCGAGCTGTTGGGCGCGGGAGCGGCTCTCGAGGAGGCGCTCCTGCAGAGGGGTTACGCCCTCTGTTGCGCGTCGGCGCTGCGCCACCAGCTCTTGCTGACGCTCGTGCAGGCTTTGGAGCCGGGCGGTGGCCTGGGAGCGCTCCGCCACAAGGGCGGCCAGCGCTGTCTGTCTCTGGTGGGCCTGACGCTCCAGGTTAGCGCGCGACGCCTCCAGGGCCTCGAGCTCCTGCCGAGCGGCCTGCCAGGCCTGGGTGCTGGCGCTGTGCTGCTCTTGCTGGGTGGCGAGCTCTTGGTTGGCCTGGGCGATCTCAGCCTGCAGCACCTGGCGGCGCTGCTGTAGCTGAGCCATATCCTGCTGAAAGGTCGACAGCTGCTGAGCATAGAGGCGGGCGCGTTCGGCGTTGACGGCCATCTCCCGCCGCAGGCGCACGCTAGTGTCGCGCAACGCATCGAGCTCGCGTTCGATGGTGGCCATGCGCTGCTGATGCGTCTCCACCGCCTGGGCCGTGGCGGCGCGGCGCTGGGTGACGTCGCTCACCCGCTGCCGCAGGGTCTCCAGTCGAGCCTCCTCTTGTCGGACGGCAACCTCGGCTCGCTGCAGCTGCGCCTGGCGACGCTGCCACTGGTGGCCATACCAGATGCGTTGAAGCTCCTCGAGGTCCTGTCGCAGGAGCAAGTACTCTTCGGCGCGCTCAGCCTGGCGGCGGAGGGTGCGTGCGCGTGGCCCCAGCTCGTTGATCAGATCGCCGACGCGCTCGAGGTTGCGCTCGGTCTCATCGATGCGGCGCAGCGTCTCCTCGCGGCGGCGGAGATGGGGCGTGATCCCGGCTGCTTCCTCAAACAGGGCGCGGCGAGCTTCGGGGCGCAGCGCCAGGGCCGCATCGACCTCGCCCTGGCCGATGGTCGTATAGCTGCTGCGAGCCAGCCCCGCGCCCCCCAGCAGTTCCAGGATGTCGCGGTAGCGGACCTTGGTGCCGTTCAGCAGGTACTCGTTCTCGCCCGAGCGAAAAGCGCGGCGGCCCACCGCCACCTCCGAATAGTCGAGGGGGAGGGTGCCGTCGCTGTTGTCGATGACCAGGGTGACCTCGGCCATGCCTAGCCGCGAGCGGCTGCGGCTGCCGGCAAAGATCATGTCCTCACTGGACTTGGCCCGGAGGCTGCTAAAGCTCTGCTCGCCCATCACCCAGCGGACGGCATCAGAGACGTTGCTCTTGCCGCTGCCGTTGGGGCCGACGATGGCCGTGAGGCCCTCGCCGAACTCGAAACGGGTGCGGCTGGCAAAGCTCTTGTAGCCGTACAACTCTAGCTGCTTCAGGCGCATAGCATCTCCCAGCGGTAGGGCGTGAGTGGCTTCAGGTCAGGGCGCGGCGCCCCTGGCAATCAGCGAACCGTCACCGAGGCGTCACGCTTGGCGCGATCCGGTGCGCGTGCGAAAGGCTTGCAGGGCGTTGCGAGCGGCGGCCTGCTCAGCGGCCTGCTTGCTGCGGCCCGCGCCCGCACCCCAGACGTCGTCGCCCACGAGCACCTGGGCCGAAAAGACCTTGGCATGGTCAGGGCCGTGCTCGCCGACCACGCGATAGGCAGGCGTGAGGCGCAGACGTCCTTGGGTCAGCTCCTGGAGCAGCGACTTGGCGTCCTTGACCTGGCGTTGCGCGTCGATCTCGGGCGCGCGCTGCTCGAGCAGGCCATGCACCAAGCTGAGAACCACGTCCATCCCCTGGTCCACAAAGACTGCGCCGACCAATGCCTCAAAGGCGGCGCAGAGGTTGGCCTCTCGCTCACGTCCGCCAGTGCTGGCCTCGCCTCGGCCGAGCCGCAGATAGCGCCCCAGGTCGAGGATCCTGGCAAAAGCCGCCAACCCCTCGGTGCGAACGATCTCGGCGCGAAGGCTGGTAAGCTCCCCCTCGCGGGCGTCCGGGTAACGCGAAAACAGCCATTCACCAACTACGAAATCCAGGATCGCGTCGCCCAGGAACTCTAGCCGTTGGTTGTCACCGATGCCGTCGCCCGGCAGCTCATTCACAAAGGAGCTATGGGTAAGGGCTTGTTGCAGCACGACGAGGTCGTGGAAACTGAGTCCTAGTGCGCGTTCTAGGGCTGCTATGTCGGCGGGCGCGGCCTCATGGTTGTGATGGTTGGGTGGCTGCTGCATCGGTCTGGATCCTCTGTCGCATGGTTGCCAGTGGCGAGTGACGCCGCAGAGTATACCATAGGCGCGAGAGACGGCCAACGCTGCGACTACCAACCTGGAGGGCGAGGATCCCATGGCGGTAGCGCCAGTGATGATGATCGCAAGCCTGGTGTGACAGGGCAGGGACTGCCGTGTCACGGCTCGGGTGTAGGAGGACGGCGCCAGAACGAGTTAGCGGCGCGGAAGGCCGTTGCGCGGGTTGGCCCTAGGAGGACTGAGCCGTCCGCGGGCCGAGCTTTGACGGAGCAGCCGCCTAGGGCTATGATCGAACGGATGGTAGGAAATGAGCTGCAAGGGAGCGGCTGTGAGTGCCTTTACCACCGCGGTGGATATTCTGCCGCCGGATGAGGTGGTGCGACTAGCGGATCAGTATCGACGGATCTATGCGCGCCACCTGTTCGCGCGAGTGCCCGTGCATATGACGCTGGCGTGCCCCTTTGTCCCGTTTGATCAGCTACGGAACGCAGACGACATCCTAAAGAGCGTGGCCACTCAGGCTGCGCCCTTTGTCGTTCGGATCGCTGGCAGTGGCTGGCTGAGCGACCCCAGCCGTCTGGTCCTCTTTGTGGAGCCCGATGAGCCAGTTCGCGACCTGCAGCTACTGCTGCTGGCGCGGTTCCCCGATGCCGGCGCGGAGGGGCTGCCCGGAAGCCCGGTGCGTCCGCATATTACGCTGGGCTATCTGGACGACCAGGCGGCCCTCAGGCGACTGGCGGCCGAGGTGGATGCCCAGGCGCACGGGATGACCTTCCACGTCGACGCCATGCATGTCACCTATGGCAACGAGACCTGCGTCTGGCGCAGGGCTTGCACCTATGCGCTGGGCGGCCACGCGCCCTAGGCGGTGGCTTTGCTGGTTCGCGCGGCCAAGCCCGTCTGCATAAAGCACCACGCCGCCACCAAGGTGCCCGTCAGGCTGACCAGGGCATAGCGCCCCATGTGGAGCGCCAGCGCGGCCCCCGGCAGGGCAGGCTCGGGCAAGAGCAGCTTGGGCACCAGGTACGCTACCGCAACCAGCGCCAGCCCCAGGGCGATGCGTCCCAGAGTGCCATGCAACCCCTGGCGCGGCTCAAACCGGCCCAGGTGAGCGTTGAGCGCGAACCCTACACCCATGCCCAGCATGGCGCCAGTGCTAGTGGTGGTCTCGTCGACTGGTAGAAGCAGGGTGAGGGCGATGGGAAGCCCCACGGCGATGACGATGTGGGTGGGCAGGCGCTGATTCGCCACCCAGCCGTCCACCGGCTTGACCAAGGCGACATGCGCTAGGTAGACGGCCAACCCCAGTACCCAGCCCACCAGCACGTCCTGCGGATAGTGCACGCCCATGAACAACCGCGATATGCCGATTAGCAGAACCAGCACGACGGCCAGCACCGTGAACCAGCGGCGGCGCACGATCGACGCCATCATGGGCCAAGTGGTGGCGGCGAGCTGGGCGTGCCCGCTGGGAAAGGCATAGTACCCCGCATTGACCTTGGCGATGACGTCGCTAGAGAGCATAAAGGGTCGGTCGATGGCAAAGGACGTCTTGACCAGGGTGTTGATATAGGTGGACATGAGCACCAAGACGGCCAGCTGCATACCCGGCACCGGTTTGGTCCAGTAAACCACTGGCAGCAACACCAGGAAAAAGTAGGTGCTGCCCAGATAGGTGATGCCTTTCATCAGCAGGTCGAGCCATGCAGGACTGACCTGCTGGATCGCGAGCAGGATGCGGATGTTCCACGGCAGCCAACTGAGCAGCGCCTCGCGCATGCGCTAGCCTCCTAACGACATCTCCAGGATGGCGACGCCATAGGGTGCCAGCGAGAGGCTGCTCCGGCGGTCGTCGCCAGTGAGCAGGTCGCGGCACGGCAGGGGTAACGCGACGGCCTTGGGTTCGGAGGTATGATTGAGCAGGAACAGGTAGCGCCGGCCGTCCTTGTCACGAGCAGCGACCTCGACGCCATCACAGACCTCCACCAAGGGCACCACACCCGCCCGTTGGGTGGACCACAGAGCCAAGCTGTTGGCTAGATCCTGGTCTGGCATAACGCCCACATAGGCTGCGGTGCCTTTCCCAAAGCGGTTGAGCGTGATGGCAGGTTCGCCCTCATAAAAGGTGCCCAGGTAGGTGGCTATCGTTTGGGCGGTGCGCGGCGCCAGGACGTCCGCCCAGGTGTGGCCGACGGCGTCCTCACTCAGGCCTGCGCCGAGATCGCCCGCGGCTAGGCGGACGCAGTTGCCGGCGCCCAAAGCGTCATACTCTGAGACGACAACTCCGCACAGCTCTGCCAGGAGACCGGGCAGGCGGCGATCGACCACGCGGTTGTAGACGTCCTTGACGCCGCTGCGAGCACCAACGATGAGGTGCCCGCCTTGCCGGACATAGGCGGCTAGCGAACGGGCGCATTCATCGGACACCACGTGTAGCATGGGCGCCACGGCCAGGGCGTACGGACTCAGATCGGCGTCGGGCGGTACCACGTCCACAGGCACGCCCAACCGATGAAAGGCGCGGTAGTAGGTGAGCCATAGCGGCGTGTACTCGAACTTGTTGGCGTTGGGCTGTAGTCGCATGGCCCAGCGGTCATCATAGGCTAGGATGAGGGCGACGGCCTTGGGCGGCATGGCGCCCTGGAGGCGGTCGTCCAGAGAGTGCACCTCGGCGCCCATGCCGGCGATCTCGTCGTAGCGGCGGCCGGGCTCTCCGTGATGGTCGAGGATGCCGTGCCACCACTGCTCAATGCCGGTGCGGCAGGTGCGCCAGCGAAAGTAGACGATGCCCTCGGCGCCATGAGCCATGGCTTGGTACGACCAGAGGCGCAGTTGCCCCGGCTTGGGCGCCGGGCTCATGGCCTGCCAGCCGCTAGGGCCGGCCTGCTCCTCCATTACCCAGAAGGGCTGGTCGCGCAGGCCTCGCATCAGGGCGTGCGATGCGGCAATAGAGGCGGGATCCTGCTGGATAAAGGTCGGGTAGTTGTCCCAGGTGACGAAATCGAGCTGGCGGCCCATGGCGAAATAGTCGATCTCGCCAAAGCCCAGGCCCATCAGGTTGGTGGTGATGGGGGCGGAGTCGTGAGCTTTGAGGATGTCGATCTGCTCCTGGGCATAGCTGATCCACTGGTCGGACGAAAAGCGGTAGAAATCCAGCTCCAGGCCCGGGTTCGAGACGCCCACGGCGTCGGTGGGCAGGGGGATCTGGTCCCAGGCAGTATAGGTGTGGCTCCAGAAGGCCGTGCCCCAGGCGTCGTTGAGGGCCTCCAGTGTGCCATAGCGGCGCTCCAGCCAGCTCTGGAAGGCCGCGGCGCAAGCGGGGCAGTAGCAGCGGGCGTGGTGGCCGCCGAACTCGTTGTCGAGCTGCCAAGCCACCACCTGCGGATGCTGGGCATAGTGTTTTGCCATCACGGTGGTGATGCCACGCGACAGCTCGCGATAGCGGGCGTTGGTGGGGCAGTACTGTCGCCGCATACCAAACTCGACCCGCCGGCCGTTCCGCTGCACCAACAGAATCTCGGGGTAGCGCTGGCACAGCCAGGCGGGTGGCGTCGCCGTCGGCGTGCACATGACGACTTGGATGTTGCGCTGGGCGAGAACGTCCAGGGCTTGGTCCAGCCAGGCAAAGTCATAGCGGCCTTGCTCAGGCTCCATCAGGGACCAGGCGAACTCGGCCACGCGGACCAGGTTGATGCCGGCCTGGGCCATCAGCTCGGCGTCGCGCTCCCAACGCTCGTGGGGCCAATGCTCGGGGTAATAGTCGGCGCCATAGTACATGTCGGCCTCCTGGAGCTCTGCGTGCCTGCTAGTAGCGTCGTAGGAACGCGATGGCCTCGGCGATATCGCCGATCGGGTCATCGCCCACCTCGCGCTCGATGGTGAAAAAGCCGTCAAACCCCTGGCTGCGGATTTGGGGGATGTACCAGTCGAAATCGACATCGCCCTGACCCAGCGGGACCTCTTCCTGGCCCTTGGCGTCCTTGGCGTGGGTATGCACCACATAGGGCAGCAGCTCATCCACGGCGGCGCGCATGTCATAGCCATAGATGATGAAATTGGCGGGGTCAAAGTTCACGCGCACGCCGGCGGTGTCGAGCGAATCGAGGAGAGCGCGCAGGGTGGCGCCTTGCTCGGGGCCGGTTTCCGTGGCCAACACGGCGCCGCGCTCCTCGGCGTAAGAGCCCACCTCGTTCAGCGCGCGCGCCAGCACGCTCCAGACGGGGTCGCTGCGATCGGCCGGCACCACGCCGATATGGGTGGTGATGATGGTGGTGCCCAGATCCAGCGCCAGATCGATATTGGCCTGGATGCGCGGGATGAGCAGGCGGTTTTGCTCCTCATCCACCAGGCCGTGGCCAAAGTCGCTGCAGGTGGCCGAGAGCGTCAGCCCCAGGTCCGCGATCCGACCCTTGAGCTCCTCACGCTGGGCGCTGTCGAGGTTGTCGGGAACCAGCTCGCCTCGTGTGGTATAGAACTGGACGCCATCGGCGCCGATCTC
>DAIRUQ010000048.1:0-4547 GCA_036803245.1 Chloroflexota bacterium
CGCTACCGCCCACCCAACACCCTTATCCGACATCGGCTACCCGCGGCTTTGCGCCCACCGCGGCCTGAGCGCCTGCTGCCCCGAGAACACCCTGCCCGCATTGGCGGCCGCCATGGGGGTAGGCGTTCCCGAGATTGAGCTCGACCTCTGGCGGACCAGCGATGGCGTCCTGGCCGTCTGCCATGACCCGTCGGTCGACCGCACCACCGATGGCCATGGGGCGATCTCCGAGCTCACCTGGGACGAGCTGTGCGCGCTGGACGCCGGCGCCGGCTGGGGCGATGACTGGCGCGGCACGCCCATCCCGCGCTTTGAGCAGGTGCTGGCGCTCCTGGGCGGTCGCGCGGTGCTCAACCTGCACGTCAAAGAGACGGGCCTGGCTGGAGCCACCGTCCATCAGGTCTGTGACCTGCTTTGCCAAAAAGGGCTGGTAGAGGCGGCCTATATCGCGGGCGACGAGGCAGTGCTGGCAGCAGCCCAGTCCTATGCCCCCGAGGTGCCACGCGCCTGCCTGGGCCAGCAGGCCGATCCCGACGCCCAGATCGAGCTAGCCCGCCGCTATGCCTGCCAACGCCTCCAGTTCGGTCGACACGTGACGCCCACCCAGATCGCGCGAGCCCACGAGGGCGGACTCATCTGCAACCTCTTCTGGTCTGACGATCCCGACGAGGCGCGCGCCTATGTCCAGCGGGGCATCGACGTCATCCTCACCAACTCGGCCCAGCGCCTGGCTGGAGGCGGGTTTCCGAACCTGACTTGGCGGTAGGCAAAGGCCGTGTGCCTCGTTCCGGCATGTCTTACTTCACCCCAATTTGCGACTGTTCAGCGGTTGTCTGCTCTCTGGCCCTTGACCGAGTTCGCGCCTCCGCGCTATAGTCGGCCGTCGCCGTATCTGACGCAGAACAGGTCCGGGGCACAACCCAAACGAAGGGAGCATCGCCAATCCGCCCCCGCAAGGCAAGCTCACCAAGGATAACCTTCATGACCAAAGGAGTGGAAGAGATGCGACCCAGCCGTCCCCTGTGGCGCCTGCTGAGCGCCCTCATCGTGTGCAGCCTGCTGGTGGCCTACCCCGCCAGCACCACCCTGACCGTCCAGGCGGCGGGACCCGGCGGGCGTCAAGCCACCGCGGATCAGCTGCGAGCGGTAGAGCCGGACGAGATCACCAGGATGCCGGCCGTTTCGCGACCAGACCTGGTGCAAGGCCAGGACAAGAGTGAGACCGAACCAGGCATCTATATCGTCCAGCTGGTGGAGGCGCCTGTGGCCGCCTACCAGGGTGGGGTGCTCGATCTCGAGCCCACCGCGCCGAGCATCACCGGCGAGGCCAAGCTGGATCCGTAAAACGCTGCCAGCCTGGCCTATCGCGGCTACCTGGCCACTCGCCAGGAGGCCATCCTGGACAGGATTACCCAGCAAACGGCGCGTCCCATCGAGCCGATCCACGCCTATGATCTGGCCTATAACGGCATGGCCCTGTGGCTCTCGCCCGAGGAGGCCGCGCAGGTCGCGGCCATGCCGGGAGTGGCTCGCGTCATCCGCAGCTATGACCGCTATATCCAGACCGACACCACGCCCGAGTTTCTAAACGCCGTAGGCATCTGGGATGGCACCAACACCGGCTCACTCAGCGGCACACAGGGCGAGGGAATCGTCGTCGGCATCCTGGATACAGGTATCAACATGGCCAGCCCCTCCTTTGCCGCCGTCGCAGCCGACGGCTATACCCACACCAACCCACTGGGCGATGGCGTCTACGCGGGCTGGTGCGACCCGTCACACCCATCCTACGATGATGGCCTGGTCTGCAACGCCAAGCTGATCGGGGTCTACTCATACCCGTCGTCGGGCGATGACCCCATCGATGACAACGCACACGGCAGTCACACGGCCAGCACGGCCGCCGGGAACCTGGTCTATAACGTCGTCTATGGCGACTATACCTTTGACCAGGTCGCGGGCATGGCGCCACGCGCCAACATCATCGCGTACGATGTCTGCTCGGGCAGCGGCTGCCCGATGGATTCGATCCTGGCCGGCATCAATGACGCCATCGCCGACGGCGTGGACGTGATCAACTATTCCATCGGCGGCGGCCCCGAGAGCCCCTGGGGCGACCCGGATTCGGAGGCGTTCCTCAACGCCCGCAACGCCGGCATCTTTGTGGCCACCTCCGCCGGCAATGACGGACCAGACGCCGGCACCGTAGGATCTCCCGGCAACGCGCCCTGGGTCACCACCGTGGCTAACACCACCATCTCGCGCGTGCTGGCCAATACGCTAGATGTGACCGGACCCGGCACCGTGCCCGGCAACCTCATGGGACTAGCCGCCGTGTCGGGGGCAGGCCCCGCCATCGCCTCCGACATCACCGCGCCGATCGTCTATGCGGGCGCCGTGGATGCCAACAACGTCGAGGCTTGCAGCGCCTTTCCATCCGACGCCTTTGCGGGCAGCATCGCCCTCGTCCAACGTGGCACCTGTACGTTTGAGGCCAAGGTCCTCAACGCCTACAACGCCGGGGCGGTGGCCGTAGCCATCTACAACCCGACGGCCGGCCCTCCCATCGCCATGGGAGGCCTGGAATTCACATCCATTCCCGCCGTTTCCCTGGCCCTAGCTGATGGCGAGGCCGTGCGCGACTGGATCCTTGCCGAGTCCAACCCGACGGCGCGCCTAAACGCCAGCAGCTCGCGGGTCGTGAACGCTGACTGGGCGGATATCGTTGCCGCCGGCAGCTCTCGCGGCCCCAACGTCATCGAGAGCTATATCAAGCCCGACATTGCTGCTCCGGGCACCAATATCTTTGCGGCTTACTCTGGAGCGTCCGATGCCTACGGCATGATGAGCGGCACGTCCATGGCCAGCCCACACGTTGCCGGGGCCGCGGCGCTGATGGTAGCCCTGCATCCTGATTGGACACCGGCCGAGATCCAGTCGGCGCTGATGATGACCAGCTGGCCCGATGGCATGCTCAAGGAAGACGCCACCACCGCGGCGGATCCGTTTGATGTCGGCGCTGGCCGCCTGGACCTGACGAATGCCGCGACAGCGGGCTTGGTGCTCGACGAGAGCGTCGCCAACTATCTCGCGGCCAACCCCGCATCCGATGGCGATCCAGCGGCCCTCAACATCGCCAGCCTGGCCAGCGGCACTTGCCTGAACGAATGCTCGTGGGAGCGAACGTTCCGCAACCCGACCGACCAGACCTTGAACTGGACGGTCACCTCTGCGGGTGATGTGCCCATCGTCGCCAGCCCGCAGACGTTTGCGATCGGTGCCGGCGACTCCCAGACCGTGGTGTTTACGGCCACGGTGTCCAGTCTCACGGCCGGCGCCTGGTATGCGGGCCAGGTCATCCTGACGCCAGACAGCGCGCGGGACCAGGCCCTCCATATGCCAGTGACCGTCAAGCCGACGGCGGGCATTCTGCCCTCGGTCTTCCGGATCGATACACGACGTGACGCGGGCTCGCAACGCTTCACCGATCTCCAAGCCGGCGACATCACTGCGTTGTCCGCCCAGGTGCACGGCCTGGTACCGGCCACGCTGGTAAAAGAGTCGCTGATCGAGGATCCCACGAACGATAGCCCGTTCGACGGCTCGGAAGGGGCATTGTACCGCGTGGTCACCGTGCCGGCGGGCGCGCCCCGTCTGGTGGCCGAGATCATCGCCTCGGAGGCGCCCGACCTCGACCTGTTCATCGGGAGGGGCACCACGCCTAGCGAGGCCAGCCTGGTCTGCGAGAGTACGACATCGTCTTGGGAGGAGCGCTGCGACATCGCCTCCCCCGAGGCGGGCGCTTGGTGGATCCTGGTACAGAGCTGGCAGGGCTCTTCCAGCCAGCCGGACGCGCTAGAGTTGGCCATGGCCGTAGTGTCGACCGATGACGCCGACAACATGACCGTCGATGGCCCGGCCAGCGTGCCGGCACTGACGCCCTTTGATCTGACCATCCTCTGGGATGAGCCCGCCATGGGCGCCGGCGACCGATGGTACGGCGCCCTAACGTTGGGCTCATCCGCGGCGAGCCCCGCCGACATCGGCACCTTCCCGGTGGACCTGATCCGCCACGAAGATGACGTGGTCAAGACGGTCAGCCAGGCCTATGCCCTGCAGAGCGATGTGCTGACCTATACCATCACCGTGATGCCCAACGTCACGCCTGAGGGTCTGGCCTATACCATCACGGACACCATCCCCGCCGGGCTCTCGTACGTGCCCGACTCGGCCACGGCCAGTAGCGGCTCTGTATCGGTGATCGGCAACACGCTGAGTTGGACGGGCACCATGGTAGCTCCTGTAGCAGGGTGGGACATGACCACCAGCCTGGACGAGTCAGCGTGTGCCGTACCCTTGGCCACCCATGGAGCGTTTCTTGATCTTGCCGCGTACGGGATCGAGCCGACCTCGGCCATCGATGGCGACTCGATCTGGTTCACGGCATTCGCCAGCGGCGCGCCCTTCCTGTACTGGGGCCAGGAACACACTGGCATCGGCTTTACCGATGACGGCATGGCCTTTTTCAGCTCGACGCCAGGCGACAC
>DAIRUQ010000048.1:4647-22361 GCA_036803245.1 Chloroflexota bacterium
CCAAGCCCGCGGGAGGTCTTCAGGCCTCGCTAGAGCATGCTAGGAGGAACTCTGGCGGCAGAACAGCGAGCGGCCCTGTGGCCCTTGCCGCCACGATCCCTTGACACAGACGACCCGCGAGCACAGAATCCGTACACGCTGAGGCGCGAGTCGCCACGGGAAAGGTGTGCCATGCCCACTGCTCGCCATCGCCAACTTTGCACAGAGACAAGCCTCCCACCGTACCGCCGCCCGCCCACGTACACTGGGGGCATCCGATGAAGGACTGGCTGAGGAGCGCCGGCTCCTTTTTGCTGCCGCACCTGCTCTCCTGGGTGACGGGCGCGGTAGGATTGCCCATCTTGCTCCTGGCGCGGACCCTGGTGCTGCAGCTGCTAGAACGGTTTCAGGTGAATGTGTGGGCCTGGGGCGCCATCGACAAGTTCAGCTTCCTGCTGTTCGGGATCGGCTGGTTCGTCTCGATCATCGTCTGCGAGCACCGCTATGAACAGGCTCAAGCCAAGGGCGAGATCTGGCGGCAGTTCCTGCGCTCTTTGGGCATCCACGTGGCCGTGTTGGCCGCGATCGCCCTCGTCATCTGGTTCGTCTAGCCCCACCAGCGACGGGACTCTTGCCGTCGGGCTAGAAACAGCGCCCAGTGGCTGATTGAGGATCGGCTCCTCAGACCACGCCCCTGGGCGCTTGTCTGGCCAAGCGGACGCTCTAGCGAGGCTATTCGGCCCGCACCGTGTGCGACCCCGCCGGCAGCGACTGCGCCGGCTTGCCCGGCAGGTCGATGATCACCGGCACCGGCGAATCAACGACCACTTGCTGGGCCTCGGCGCGCACGTGGATCAGGCCGTGAGGCGTGGGCACCCGGCCCTCAATCCACGCCAGCTCGCCCAGTCGCGGCGCGATCCGAGCGACGGCATAGCCGGGCTCCGCTGGCGTCACGCCCAACGTGTAGAACACCAAGTCCTTGGTCGGTGTGCAGCTCCAGCCGTGCACGTGGGTGCCCCAGCCCCAGCACTCGCCGATGGTATCGTATCCACCCTGGAGAAACTGCAACCAACGGCGGTACAGAGCGGGCAGGCGGTCGGCCATTCCCGCCGCGGCCACGGCATCATGCACCACATAGCTGATGAACGGCTGGCCGATCACCACCTCGCGCTCCACGTCCCAGTCCGGCTCATAGATGCCCAGCATCTGCTTGCGCATCTTTTCCGGGTCATAGTCGCCGCTCTCGCCGCCGGTCCAGGAGCGCACCACTAGCGTTTCGGGGTTGGTGATGGTCTCGATGATGCGCGGCCAACGCTCTTGGGGGGCCAGGCCCGAGACGATGGCAAAGGCACCGCCGAGCTGGCTCATCTCGGGCTGGCGCACGCCATCGACGATGTGATCGACGTAGGACCCGCGCTCCTCGTCCCAAAAGGCGTCAAAGCCCGCCTCGATCTTGGTGTAGACTTCGTCAGCCCAGGCGCGGCTGGCGTTCTCGCCCAGCCAGTCCGCCATCTCGGCGAACTCGCGCAGGCCCCGCGCCCACAGCGCGGTGATGACGCCGCTGCTATCCTGGCCTGAAATGGCGGCCCAGTCGACCAGGTTCCACTCGGTGAGATCCTTGAGGTAACCCTCGGCCGTCTGGAACGGCAGATACCAGCGTAGGATCCGCTCGACCGTGGGCATCAGCTCTTTGACCCTGGCGCGGTCGCCGGCAAAGCGGTACAGATTGTAGACGCCATGGACCCAATGCAGCGACCAATCGGGGATGGTGACGCCCCCGCTCCACTCCACATCGCCGGCCACGCTCATCGGCAGGATGCCGTCGGGTCGGGGCGAGTTGCCAACGTCCAGGTAGCGCCACGCCAGGCGCCAGTCCAGGTTGGTGGCAAGATGGATCATCTGATGCACCACGCTGTCACCCACCCAAGCGCGCTGCTCGCGGGTGGGACAGTCCAGAAAGGCATCGTGCGAGTTCAGCGCCACGGTGCGGATGCCGGCCTGGTAGAGGCGGTTGAGATCGTCGTCGCTGCACGACAGGCTGGCGCCCTCTGTCCAGGGATAGATCAGCTCGCGCACGGCAAACCGCTTGAGGGTCACGCCACCGGCAACGCCGTGCACCAGCAGATAGGCATAGCGCAGGCCGTTGGTGTCCTGGGCCTCAAAGACATCGTCCTCGCCGCGCGCCACATAGCGCGCGCCCAGATGGGCACCGAACGGCCCGTGGGCCTCCGCCGCGAGGGGATCCTCGGCGTACGCCAGATCGATGACGGTGCCGGCGGGGGCATCCAGATCGAACTGCACCAGTCCAGAGACAATGCGACCCAGATCCAGCACCAGCCGTACGGCCCCGCCAGCCGGCACGTCGATCCTCAGCGGCAGGCTAGCGTCCGCCAGGCAGCTCGCCTCGGCGCTCAGGCTGGCCTGGACGCGCTCTCCCGGTGCCACCGCGGTCAGATCCACGTTGCCGGCCAGGCTCTCCACCACGCAACCCACCGGCGCCACCGTCTCGCCGCCCAAGAACGCCATAGTGCGGGGATAGAGCGGCCCGTAGGGATCCGTCGGCGGCTGGGTGTGGGCATAGCCACCCATATGCAAGGCGGGAATCACGGCCGCCTGGCCCCAGTCACCATCGTCGTAGGCAGGAGCCTCCCAGCGGCTGGGCAAGCGGCGCGCGTCCAGCACCTCCACCGGCACCCCGCCGCCAATGGGTCCACCCCCCGGTGGTAGGCTCTCCCAGGCGTCGCTCTTGTGGCCCTTCCAGGAGCCATCGCTCACCAGCCAACCCGCCGCCCCAAGGTCGGCCTCAAAGACCATGATGCCGGTCTTGCCGAGGGTCATGTTGGCGCTGGCGGGCATCCAGAAAGAGCGCGGGTAGCCATAGTAGCGCACATGAACGGCGACCACGTTCTCGCCTACCTGCATGTAGGGGGCCAGATCCAGCAGATCATAGCAGAGGCGACGCGGCTGGCTCCGCACCGGGCCACGCGCGGCCTCCTGCCCGTTCACATAGAGCACATAGCGCGAATCGGCCGTAATGCGAGCCGGCGCGCGCTCGGGCACCTCATCCAGGGCAAAGGTCTTGCGGAACAGCCCGTGCGCCTCGGCGGGCGGCTGCTGCTCGCCGCCCAGACCGGCGAACGGGTTGGTGGGCGGCGGCGGGGGCTCCGCCCAGATCCAGTGCCCATGCCATCGAACCTCGGGAAAATCGCGCGGGGACACCGTAGCCGGCATGATACGCCTCCTCTGATCCACACTGAACGAGAAGCACGGTAGAACGTGGGCACACCACCACCCACGACCATCGCCAATCTTTCATTCACAGTAACAACGTCGGCGCCCCCTGTCAACGGTGTGGAGCTCACCCTGTGGAGCGGCCTCCCCGCGACGCTTGACCAGACCGATGATGGCTCTACAATCGGAACCGCTGGCGCGAACGCGTTGATCACGGCCCAATGGAGAGAGTCGGCATGAGCAGCCCGGAAGCACGCAATCGGACGCGCGGATTCACCCAGGTCGCCATCACCCACGATCCCGAGCTCACCATCACCTATCGCTCGGGGCTTTGCGTCTACCAAGAGTCGCTGGTGCGCGGCGAGTTCATCGGCCGCGGTTGGAGCGGGTCCGGCTTTACGAACCCGGAGGACGAGCGCATCAAGGCGTGGCACCATCCCATGCCCCAGGCTTTTTGGCTAGAGGCCGGCGGCCAGTTGCTGCGCTCGGGCTGGCGCTGGGGCGGCCTTGAGCAGAGGCAAGAGGATGGCGGGCTGCATGCCTGCGCCACCCTAGAGCACCAACTTCTGCCGATCACGGTCCGGGTACACAGCCACCTGGACGGCACGCCGGTGCTGGCCCGCTGGCTAGAGATCGTCAACGGGTCGGACCAGCCCCTACCGCTCTCACAGGCCTCGCCCTGGAGCGGCGTCCTCGAGACCGGCGCCCACGACATGGACAGGTCCGAGACCGCCTACAGCGTCGGCTACTTCCGCGACTCGCACTGGGGGAACGAGGGCGACTTTGAGTGGCACCGGCTGCCGGCGGCCGGCTACCGCATCGACGGCCGCTACCGTCGGGGACGCCATCGGCATCCCTTTTTCGTGCTGCGCAACCATCAGACCGGCACCCACTATATCGGGACGTTGGGCTGGTCGGCCGGCTATGCCTTTGAGTTCGACGTGGACGAGGGCGAGGAGCGTTCGCCGCACCGTTCCACGCGACTCTGGTTCCGGGCGGGACCCGACGCGCCCGCGCCGCTGCGGGTGTTGGCCCCCGGCGAGACCGTGACCACGCCCACCATGCATCTAGGCTTGGTGAATGGCGACCTGGACGAGACCATCCACGCGCTGCACGACCACCTACGCGCCAGCGTGCTGCCCCGCCCGCCCTACCCCGATGAGCTCCGCGGCCTGGTGACCTCGGGCGTGGGCCCGGAACAGCCCATCACGCTGGAGCAGGTGTTCCACGGGCTCGAGACCGCCGCTGCCGCCGGCGCCGAGGTCTTTATCATTGACGCCATCTGGTACTTTGACCCCGACGCCGTCTGGTGGTCGGCCGTGGGCGACTGGCAGGTCAACGGCAGAGGCTTTCCCAACGGCCTGGATGAGGTGCGCGAGCGCACTCACGCCGCTGGCCTGCTGTTCGGCCTGTGGATGGACGCCGAGCGGCTGGGCTCCAAGAGCCGCATCGTCCAGGAGCACCCCGACTGGATCGCCCGCCGATACGATGGAGAACCCGATGGTGCCGGCTGGATCGACCTCACCCGGCCCGAGGCTGTGACCTGGCTCGAGGGCGAGGTCGATCGGCTGATCACCGAACACAAGCTGGACCTGTTCCGGCTGGATTGGAACGTGGGCAATCAGGGACCTGGCGCCTGGGGCCCGCAACATGGGCTGGCCGAGAACAGCTACTGGCGCTACTATGAGGCGCTCTATGGGATGTTTGGCCGCCTGCGGCAGCGGCATCCCCGGGTCATCTTTCAGAACTGCGCCGGAGGCGGCGGCCGCACCGACGTGGGCCTGCTGCCGTTCTTTGAGCACACCTGGGTGACCGACTGGCAGATCGCGCCCCGGTCGATCTCGATCACCAACGGGATGACCATGGCCCTCCCGCCCGAATATGTGGATTGCTACACGGGCATGGGCCAAGCCGGGCAACGTCGTGGCGAGCTGGATCTGCAGGCCCGTCGCATGCTGTTCGGCCACCCCACCGTCTCGGCCTGGTCGCATCTGTGCGGCCTGCCCGCCAACTCGGAACAGATGGCCCGCATCCGCCATGTCATCGATCTCTACAAGCGCCTTGTGCGGCCCATGCAGCGCACCAGCCGCATCTACCACCACACGCCAGAGCTGCCGGGGTTTGATCCCCACGGCTGGGCGGTGCTCGAGCTGGCCTCGGCTGACCGGCAGCGGGCCATTGCGGGGCTGTTCCGGCTATCCGACCCCGCCGAGCCCGCGTACCGCCTCTGCTTTCGCGGGCTGGACCTGTCTCGCCGCTATGCCGTTACCTGGGACAACAGCGGCGACCGCTGCATCCTGGACGGCTATACGTTGACCAAGGAGGGCGTGCCCGTCCGCCTGGAGGCGGCGCTGACCTCTGAGCTGTTGATTGTCGAGGCCATCGAGGACGGTCAGGGATAGCTCGCGCGAGCCGAGCACTGTTACAGGCGGGACCACTGAAGGAGGGGACTGGTGAGTAGCTATGCGTTCGGCAATGACCCGGCCAAGATCGAGGGTTATCGCGCCTTCTGGGAGCGTCGGCCCGCCTCGCGACCGCTGGTAGGCTTTTCGGTCAAGAGCTGGTTCCCCCTGGAAGAGTTTGCCGCCAGCGCCGCCTGGCAAAGTAGCGACGTGCTCACGCCGGAGATGGTCGAGCCCGACGCCTTCCTAGACGACCAGGAGCGCCTGCTGCGCGAAGGTGAGACCCTCGACGACGACATTCTGCGCGGGGCGTCGCCCTCGCAGGCCGTGCAGTGGCTGGATGGTATGCTAGGTAGCCGTCTGCGCATCCTGCCGGGTAACATCATGGGCGAGGACCGTCACCTCTCGTGGGACGAGATCGCGGCCATCGGCCTGGACCGCCAAGATCCCTGGTATACCAAGTATATCGCCTGCATCGATGCCCTGGTGCGGCGCGCGGCCGGTCGCTTCCCCGTCAGCCACGCCACGCTGATCGGCCCCAGCGACCTGCTGGCGGCGCTGCGCGGCCACAGCCAGAGCGTCGAGGACCTGCTGCTCGAGCCCGAGCCGGCCGCCGCAGCGCTATGGCAGATGAGCCGGATCTTTGCCGAGATCACCGACGCCGCCTGGGAGCGGATCCCCCTCTACCATGGCGGCTACTATGACGCCCAGTACCAGCTTTGGTCGCCCGGGCCGATCATCCGCATGCAAGAGGACGCCACCGGCCTCTACTCGCCCGCGCTCTACCGCCAGTTCGTGCAACCTATCGATCGCGAGCTGGCCCAGCGCTATGCGTCGGCGTTCATTCACCTTCACTCGACCTCCATGCATCTGCTGGACGCCTTTCTAGAGATCGAGGAGCTGCGCTGCCTACAGGTCAACTATGAAGTGCGGTCAGGCGGGCCGCCCATCGCCGGGATGCTGCCCGACTGGCGTCGCATCCAAGAGGCGGAGCGTTCGCTGCTGATACGCGGTTCGTTCACGCCTGACGAGGCGCGGCAGCTGGTGGACGGGCTGGATCCGACGGGGCTCTATCTCTATGTCATGGTGGAGAACCAGGCGGAGGCCGACGCCCTGCGGCCCGCTCTGGGGCTCTAGCCCCGGAGGCGCGCTGGGGAACGCCAAGAGGCCACGGGAGATCCCGTGGCCTCTCTCTTTGCCGCTGGCGGCAGACGGCCCTACTTGGTGGCAGCTACGCGCTCATCTTGGGACATGGCGGCCAGCTCTTTGACCCTGGCGACGTCCAGACCCAGCGCTTCGGCGACGCGGGTGCCATACTCGGCGTCGGCCTTGAAAAAGATGGCGGCCTGGCGCAACTGAATACGCTCTTGCGCGCCACCCAGATGCGCGGCGATGTTGCCGACGAGTCGAGTGCGCTCCTCATCGTTCATCACCTTGCGATAGAGCCAACCTGCTTGCACAAAGTCGTCGTTAGGATGGCTGTAGGGCTGCCGGGCCGCCCACCCGCTGACCGCCACCGGCGGCGGGGCCGCCGAGGCGTCGGGCGCAGGCCCGTCAAAGCTATTGGGATAATAGTTGGGCGCGCCGCCGGCCACCGGCCCCGTGCTCATGGCGCCATCGCGCTGATAGTGCTGCGGCACGTTCTTGGGGGCGTTGATCGGCAGCAGGTGATAGTTCGCGCCCAGCCGATGGCGATGGGTATCATGGTAGCTGAACAGGCGGCCCTGCAGCAGCTTGTCCGGCGAGGGGCCTATGCCCGGCACAAAGTCCGCCGGGGAGAAGGCGGCCTGCTCAACCTCGGCGAAGTAGCTCTCCGGGTTGCGGTCCAGCACCATCCGCCCGATCGTGATGGGCGGCACATCATCATGCGGCCACACCTTGGTGATATCGAACGGGTCAAAGCGATAGTTTTCGGCCTGCTCCGGCGTCATAATCTGGACCTCGACCCGCCACGAGGGGCCTTCGCCCCGCTCGATGGCCTCGAACAGGTCGCGGGTGGCGTGGTCGGGGTCGGTGCCCTTTAGGACGTCAGCCTCCTCACGGGTCAGGTTCTGGATGCCCTGCTCGGTCTTGAAATGGTACTTTACCCAAAAATAGTCGCCATCAGCGTTGTACCACATATAGGTGTGGCTGCTATAGCCGTTCATGTGGCGATAGGTCTTGGGCGTACCGCGATCAGAGAACAGAATCGTGGTCTGATGGACCGACTCGGGCGTCAGCGACAGGAAATCCCAGAACATGTCCGGATCTTTGAGGTTGGTGGTCGGGTTGCGCTTTTGGGTGTGGATGAAATCCGGGAACTTGAGCGGGTCGCGGATGAAAAAGATGGGCGTGTTGTTGCCCACCATGTCATAGTTGCCCTCTTCGGTGTAGAACTTGACCGCGAACCCACGAGGGTCACGTTCGGCGTCGGCCGAGCCCTTTTCGCCGCCCACGGTCGAAAACCGCGCAAACACGTCGGTCTTTTTGCCGATCTCGGAGAGGAACTTGGCTCGGGTGTACTGGGTGACGTCGGCGGTCACCTCAAAGTAGCCGTGGGCGCCGGCGCCCTTGGCGTGCACCACCCGCTCAGGGATGCGCTCACGATCGAAATGGGCCAGCTTTTCCATCAGGTGGATGTCCTGCATCAAGATTGGCCCGGGGTCGCCGGCCGTGATGCTGTTCTGGTCGTCGTCCACCGGCGCGCCAAAACTGCCCGTCAGCGTCTTGCGGTCCTTGCCCATGGGTAGCCTCCTACTAGTGCGGTTACTCGCGGAACACACGCTACGGCCCGGCCTCTCGTTCGCCGCCTCGTCGGCCCGCTCTCTCCACCCTCGCTAGGGAGCGACCACGCCAAAGCGACATTCTATGAGAGAGCATACCTATGGCGACGCACGATGTCAAGAGACGGCAACGCATCTGATATTCATTTGCTACAAATCATCGTTCCCATCCGTGAGGATGGCACAAGCCCACCACTCAACGCATCCTTGCCTCCAGAGCCAGCCGATCCTATACTCGCGCCATGACAACGATGCACGACCTAGCGCTCCGCGACCAGCTCCGCACGCTGCGTGATGCCCTGCCGCCCCTCCTCCGAGAGGCCGCTAGCGAGCCTCCGGCCGGCACGTGGCTGGCTGCGCTGGAACATAATGTGCTGCCGGCGCTGGATTTCGAGCTACCCGTCCTGCTGGTCGCCGTATGCGGCGGCGGCAGCACGGGAAAGTCTACCCTGGTGAACGCCCTCGCGGGGCGGCGCGTTTCTCAGGTGGCCTTTCGGGCAGGGCTGACCGAGCGGGTGCTGCTGGTGGGGCATCCCAGCATCTTGGATGGCCCCGAGGTCGCTGCGCGCCTGCTCCACCGGCTGGGCGCTCACCCCGTCCCCTGGACGCGAGCTGAGGACACGGCCGAGGCCGGCCCGCCCCTCTATGCCACCTCCAGCCAACTCTCGCCCAACCTGCTACTGATCGACACGCCCGACTTTGACACGGGCGAGGGCGGCCGACTGGTGAACCGCGAGCGGGCCGAGCCGATCTTGCGCACGGCCGAGGTGATGATCTATGTCTTTACCAACACCGTGTACAACAACCAGTCCAACACCGCCTTTATGGCCGAGGTGGTAGGCGGCATCGGGGGGCGGCCGACGGTACTGGTCTATCGCGTGTCGCGGGTCGCCACCGACGCCGAGGTCCTGGAGCATTGCCAGGTGGTGGCACAGCGCCTATACGGCGGGCGGCACATCGACGGGTTCCCCCCTGAGGTGATCGGCGTCTACCGCGTGCATGAATCGGACCGGGTCGCGCAGGGGGACGCGGCGCCCGAGCTGCTTCCCATCAGCCAGGTGACCGCCGGCCGCACGCTGCCCACCCTCCTCGGCGAGCTGGATGTCGCCGAGATCAAGCGCCACGTGTTTGGCGCCGATCTGCGCGTCATCCGGAGTGAGGCCGACCGCGACTATCGGCGCGCCCAGACGGCCGCGTCGCAGGCTGCCCTCTACCAAGACGCTCTTACCCAGGCCATGCGGGAGGATTCGCTCAAGGCCCTGCAGGCTTTTCCGGCCAATGAGGCGCTGGCGTTGACGGCCCGGCTCTTTGTGGAGACCAGCCCACCGCTAGTGCGTGCCTTGCGGCAGACCGGTGTCATCGTCGGAGCGCCGTTCCGCGGACTGCGGACGGCGGCCCAGAAGGTGGCCGTATGGCTGGGCGCCCGCGAGGAGCCACCGCCACCCGAGGACTTTCGCGAGCAGGTGGAACACGACCTGCTCGTGGCCGCCAACGCTGTGCGCAACCGCCTCCTCGAGGAGCCACTGGTCATTCAGATGAGAGCGGATGACCCGCTGCTTGCGCGGGCCAGAGCGCTGGCGGATGCTACCGACACGATCCAAGAACCCATCGTAGAGGCCGTTTCGCGAGGGGTGTTCGCCCTCCAGGTCCCCACCCCGCCGGTCGCCCGCGAGCGCCTGAGCGAGGTGCTTGCCGCCGACTGGGGGACCATCACCCAGCGGCTCTCGCAGGCCGCCTCCGACCTGGTAAGCCTGCCGGCCGGCATCGACCGCGACCTTCGCGAAAAGGTCGTCGCGTTTCGCCAGGCCATGGGCTGGGGCCAGCGCCTACGAGAGACGCTCTTTGCGTCGCTCAGCGCCTTGCCCCCGATCCTGGGCGTCACCTATGCCCTGCTGACGGCCGATCCCGTCTCCGCCGCCGGCCTCGAGATCAAGCTATCCAGCATCCTGGGATTCAACGACCTCTGGGCCCTGGTGTCGATCCCGGCCTCGGCGGGGCTCACCGAGCAGGATCGGCGACAGCTCGAGGCCATGCTCAAGCCCGTCTTTGAGCTCTGGCTCGGGCAGCGGGCCGGCCAGGTCGTCCAGCTCTTTGAGGACACCATCTGCCGCGCCACGCTCGACGCGTTGAGATCGGTCCCCCATCCCGATGACGAGCGCTTTGCGGCGGTAGCGCGGGCCTTGGACGGGCTCGGAGGAGGCTCATGAGCGAGAACCCCCACGCCTGGGACCATGACGCCCTGGAGCTCCATAGCATCGGCGCGCTCGCCTCGGTCGGCTCCGAGCTGGACGAGATCACGGCGTCAGTGGAGGCGCTACCCGATTGGCGCCCGGCCAGGGCGTTGCTCGATCAGGGAGCGTGGCTCCACAACAAGCTGGACGAGCTGGCCCAGGCCTGGCACACTCGCCTGGTGGTGGCCATCGTGGGGCCCTCGGGTGCCGGCAAATCCACCCTGCTGAACGCCTTGGCCGGCGCCAACCTCTCAACCACCGGCCTGACCCGGCCCACCACGAGGCAAGTGGTGGCCTATGCCAGTGACGCGGCCGCTGCTGCGCCCTTACGTCGGGCTCTGGGTGACGACGACCTGCTAATCGAGACCTCGCCGCGGGCAGCGACGCTGTCCTATCTCACCCTGCTGGACACGCCCGACACCAACACCCTGCCCGAGAACCAGGCCTTGCTGGCTCGCGCGCTAGAGCTGGCCGACATCGTCCTGGCGGTGTTCGCGGCCCAGAACCCTCGGCTCCATGACAACCTCGCCTTTCTGCACCCCTTTGTGGACCGCCTGCCACGCGAGAGCATCGTCCCGGTGCTCAACATGGTGGATCGGGTGCCGCCAGCCGAACTGAAAGAGGTAGAAAGCGACTTCCGCCGGGCGCTGGAGACCGAGTGGGGATTGGTTCCCGAACGCGTCTATCTGATCTCGGCCAAGGGCAGCGTCGGCGGCCGGGCCCAGTTCACGCCAGACGAGACGCCCATCAACGCGCGTAATGACTATGCCGCGCTGGAGACGCTGGTCTATGCAGCCCTCAACCGCGCTAGCCAGCTTGCTGACCGCCGCGCTGCACATGCCGAGCGGCTGATCGCCCTGTACCGCCAAGAGGTCGCCCAGGCCCTGGATGCCACGGCGGCAGCACGCCGCGCGGCCGGGGAGGCTATTCGAGGGCTGGAACAGCGCGTGCAGGCGGCGCTCCAGCAGACCGTGGTGGAAACGTTCGCCCAGGTGCGCACGCTGGATTTGAGCACCGCCGTCTATGGCTTGCTGGCCCCACGTTGGTGGGGGCCGGTGGGCTGGCTCGTGGGCCTATGGGCGCTGCTATTGCGCGTCGCCTCCTTTGTCAGCCGGCCCGGGGGCCGCCGACCCTCCTTCCTGGGCCAGAGTGCGCCTGAGATGGCCGGCGACCAAGTCACCGCTACCATGGCCGAGCTGCGCTCCTCCGAGCTAGAGCATCTCTTGGCCAACGCCTGGCCACCCCTCGCCGACCAGCTGGTGGCCGCGGGATTCGCAACATCGATACGCACCGAGGGGGCATGGCAGCGACGTCTAGAGGAGGCCTCTGGTACGCTGGGCGTTCAGGTCGCGGGCCTCTACCAGCGGCGGCTGGAGGGGTTGGCCGACCGACTGGCGGCGGCGCCGGTGCAGTTCCTGCTCAACCTGCCCATGCTGGCGATGCTGGTCTGGATAGGGGCCGACGCCGTGCTGGCCTTTGTGCAACGACGCGCACTGCCAGCAACGCATCTGCAGACCGGCGGCGTCGCCCTGGTGGCGCTCTGGGTATTGGGCTATGTGCTGCTCCAGCTGTGCGTGGCGGTGGGCCTGCGACGGCTGCGGCGCGCCAAGGGGCTGGGCGAGCTAGGCCGGGGCCTCACCGACACGCTGGTAGCACCATGGGCCCAGCAACTCCAGCGGCTAGACGCTCTCGACGATAGCCTGCCACGCTAGGCCGCGCCGTTCGGACCGATCCTCACCCTCGTTGGGCCTCTTCGGCCAGCTCGCCGCGCCCACTTTCCACCAATTCCTCTATCCGTAAACGAGTTCTTTACGCTTCCTTGACAGTTGCCAAATTGTGCGGCACAATCAGTGCAGCAAAGGATCCGGTTGAGGGTTGGAGGCTCTACGTGGTTACCGCAAGAAGTGACTGCATCGTCAGGCCTCGAGGTACCCGAGTGCGACGAGGCGACAAGCCGTCCGCACGGCTCGGCTTCGGCACACCGACATCTGACCACGCCTCTGAGCCAACCAACTCCCCCGCTCTCCCCCATCACGTTCTGGCCGTGATCATCACCGGTCCTTGCTTGCTCCCCCCAAGAGCTTCGCGAATCCGTTGCGCCCGGCATCGCCAGGCCGCCTCTGGGCACGCCCTGGTGGCGCCGGCATCTCTGCGAAAGCGAGCAGCGAGCTCGATCTCGTCACACCCGCCCCCGCTGGACCTGTAAACACAGGCGGCTGGGTCGATATCCTGCTGGTGTTGGGCTGGCGCCGCTAGCCCGCGCTGGGCTGGGCATGCGCGTGCCCACTGGGGCGAACGTCTGGGAGGGGCAAGGAGGGCAAGGTGTCCACAGCGGCCAAGCTGGAAACGCAGATCCGCAGCTATATCCTGGAGAACTTTCTCTACACCAGCGACGTGTCCAAGCTGCGCAACGACGACTCGTTCCTTGAGGAGGGCATCCTCGATTCCACGGGCATCCTGGAGCTGCTGATGTTCGTGGAAGAGACCTTTGGCGTCCAGGTGGACGACGAGGAGGTCATCCCCGAGAACTTTGACTCGGTGGACCGGCTTATGCGGTACATCCTGCAAAAAACAGGGGAGGCCGCGCCCCATGCTGGTACATGAGTACCTAGAAGCTAGCGCCCGGCGCTCGCCCCACAAGCTGGCCCTGGTCTGCGATGGCCAGCGTCTGACGTACCGCGAGCTGGATGAGGGGGCCAACCGCCTGGCTCACGGGTTGCTGGCAGCAGGTCTGCTCCGGGGCGACCGCGTGGCCATCTGGCTGCCCAACTCGGTCGAGGCCGTGATGGCCATCTATGCCTGCCTCAAGGCTGGTGGCACCTTTGTGGTCATCAACGCCACCACCAAGCCGGACAAGCTGGCCTATGTGCTGAACAACTGCCAGGCCCGCTGCCTATTCGCGCCTGCGTCGCGCCTAGCCGAGGTCACGTCCACGCTGCAGAACGTGCCCTCGCTGACACTAGGCATCCTCTGCGGGGAAGACGCCCCCGAGGCAGACAGCGACCACAGCCTGATCAGCCTTGGCGCGATGCTGGCAACGTCGCCCCCCGAGCGCCCCACGGTGCGCTGTATCGATCTGGACCTGGCCTGCCTGATTTATACCTCTGGCAGCACAGGTGAGCCCAAGGGCGTCATGTCCACGCACGCGAACGTCTCCTTTGCGGCTAACGCCATCATCAGCTACCTGGAGAACGTGCCCGACGACATCGTCATCAACGTGCTCCCGCTCGCCTTTGACTATGGCCTCTACCAGCTGCTGATGACCATGACCTTTGGCGGAACCCTCGTGCTGGAGCGTTCCTTTGCCTACCCCGCAGCGGTCCTCAAGCGCATCGAGGAGGAGCGGGTTACCGGTCTGCCAGGCGTGCCCACGGTGTATGCCATGCTGCTCCAGATGGACCTAGGCCGGTTTGACCTGAGCTCGCTGCGCTACCTGACCAACACGGCCGCAGCGCTGCCCGTTGAGCATATCCAGCGGCTGCGCGACGCCTTTCCGTGGGCGCGGCTCTATTCCATGTACGGCCTCACCGAGTGCAAACGAACCCTTTACCTGCCGCCGGAGGAACTCGATCGCCGGCCGGGCTCGGTGGGCATTCCCATCCCCGGAACCGAGGTCTGGCTGGAGAACGAGGACGGGCGCCGACTGGGGCCGGGCGAGGTCGGCGAGTTGGTCGTGCGCGGCTCCCACGTGATGCAGGGCTACTGGCAAGATGCTCAGGCCACCGCCCAGCGCTACCGCCCCGGCCGCTACCCCGCCGAGCGGTTGCTCTACACCGGCGATCTTTTCCGCGCTGATGAGGAAGGATTCCTCTATTTCGTGGCCCGCAAGGACGATATCATCAAGACCCGCGGCGAAAAGGTGGCCCCCAAAGAGGTGGAAGCGGTGCTGTACCGCCTGCCGGGCGTGGTGGAGGCCGCCGTCATCGGCGTGCCCGACCCGCTCCTGGGCCAATCCATCAAGGCGTTTCTGGTATGCGCGCCCGACGCCAACCTGAGCGAGCGCGACGTGCTGCGGCATTGCGCCCAGCACCTGGAGGATTTCGCCATGCCCAGGCAGATCATGTTCCGCAAGGAGCTACCCAAGACCGAGTCGGGCAAGGTACAGAAGCGGACGCTGGAGTAAGCCAAGCATGTGTGGCATTGTGGGCAGCCTAGACTGGGGTGGGCGCGAGCCGCCCGACGAGGGCCTTCTGCGGCGGATGCTGACCGTGATCCGCCACCGCGGCCCCGACGAGTTCGGGCTCTATCTCGACGCGCAGGTCGGGCTCGGTTCGGCGCGGCTCAGCATCATCGACCTCGCCACCGGCAGCCAGCCCATCACCAACGAGGATGGCTCGCTCTGGATCGTCATGAACGGCGAGGTGTTCAACTATGTGGAGCTGCGCGAGGGGCTGGCCCGGCGCGGCCACCGCTTGATCACCCAGTCGGACACCGAGGCGGTCCTGCACCTGTACGAGGAGCGCGGCCCCGCCTGCCTGGATGAGCTCAACGGCCAGTTCGCCATCGCGATTTGGGACCGGAGCCGTCAGGAGCTGTTCCTGGCGCGGGATCGGGTGGGCATCTGCCCGTTGTTTTTCGCGCCCCTACCCCACGGGCTCGTCTTTGCGTCCGAGATCAAGGCGATCCTGCTGGACCCACGCATCGCGCCGGCCTTGGACCCCTACGGCCTGAACCAGGCCTACACTTTCTGGGCGCCCCTGGCCCCTCGCACCTGCTTTCAGGGCATCGAGGAGCTGCGGCCGGGCCACTGGATGCGGTTACGGTCCGGGGAGCGCACGCTCCGACGCTATTGGCGGCTAGAGTTCCCGCATGCCGGCGACGAGGAGCCGATACCTGAGACGCAGGCGGCAGCCCAACTGCACGACCTGCTGGCCGATGCCACGCAGTTACGGCTGCGGGCCGACGTGCCGGTAGGGAGCTATCTGAGCGGCGGGCTGGACTCTACCTATGTGGCCGGGCTAATTCGCCAGCACACGCCAGAGGCGCTCACGACCTTTTCCATCGCCTTTGAGGATCCAGCCTATGACGAGCGCCCCTACCAGGAGCTGGCCACCGCCTTTCTGGGGACGGATCACCACCGCACCGAGTGCCGGACCGCCTCCATCAGCGAGGTGTTCCCCCAGGTCATTTGGCATGCCGAGGCGCCCGTGCTGCGCACGTCACCCGCGCCCATGTTTCTGCTCTCTGAGCTCGTGCACGAGCACGGCCTCAAGGTGGTGCTGACCGGCGAGGGGGCCGACGAGTTCCTGGGCGGGTACAACATCTACAAAGAGGACAAGATTCGCCGCTTCTGGGCGCGCCAGCCCGAGTCAGCCATCCGACCGCTGCTCTTGCGGCGGCTCTATCCCTATGTAGCCGACCTATCGCGCAGCGGCGATGCCTATCTGGCGGCCTATTTCGGGCGAGATCTCACCGAGGTCGACCGACCGGCCTATTCGCATCGGCTCCGCTGGCGGAGCACCGCCCGCCTGAGGGCCTTTCTGACCGATGCCTACCAGTTGCCGGACTATGATCCGGTTGAGGAGCTGGTCGCCGCGATGGACGGGGCTCTCACCCCCCTATCTCCGTTGGCGCAGGCGCAGCTGCTCGAGGTCAGTACCTTTATGTCGCCCTACCTGCTGTCGTCGCAGGGCGATCGGGTCCTATCGGCACACGCCGTCGAGGGCCGATTCCCGTTCCTTGATCACCGCGTCATCGAGTTCGCCGCCCAGCTCCCGCCTCGGCTCAAGCTCCGCGGGCTCTGCGAAAAGTACATCCTCAAAGAGAGCGCACGAGGGTTCCTGCCGCCCGAGATCATTGCGCGGCGTAAGCAGCCCTACCGCGCGCCCATCCATCGTGCCTTTCTGGAGCGACGCCCCGGCTACCTGGAGGCTACCCTGTCGCCCCACGCATTGGACGCCGCCGGCGTGCTCAAAGCCGAGCCGGTCGGACGGCTCTTGTCAAAGCACGAGAGGACGGGCCACCTGAGCGAGTTCGAGGATATGGCGCTGGTGGGGGTGCTCTCGACCCAACTGATGCATGAGCAGTTCGTCCATGGGTGGCCCCGGTCGGTGGCCGCGGCCGAGTCGGTGCGGGTCCGCCGCGGAGAGGAGAGGTCGTCATGAAACGGTGCATCCGCTGCGTCCTGCCAGAGACATTCCCAGGCATCCAGTTTGACGAGGACGGGCTTTGCCAACACTGCCGGCGGCAGCTCGATCCGGAGCGGCGCCAGGAGCTGTGCGCTCAGATGCGCCAACGCTTTGAGAGCATGGTTGTGGAGGTCCGCCGCGAGCCTGGCTATCACTGCCTGGTTAGCTGGAGCGGTGGCAAAGACAGCACCTACACCCTCTGGCTGATGCGCCACGAGTACGGTCTGCGCGTGCTGGCCATGACCTTTGACAATGGGTTCGTCTCGCCAGCCGCCTTTGCGAACATGCGCTCCGTGTCCGATCAACTGGGCGTGGACCACGTCATCATCCGCCCTGGGTTCCCGTTCCTGCGACAGGTCTTTACCGCCTCCATGGATCCTGCCATCTACTCCCCCAAGGCGCTGGAACGAGCCAGCAGCATCTGCAACACCTGCATGGGGCTGGCCAAGGGGATCGCGCTGCGGCTGGCGCTGGAAAAAGAGATACCCATGATGATCTATGGCTGGTCGCCCGGGCAAATTCCGCTGCCCTCGGCGTTTCTGCGACCCAGCCGCGCCATGATGCAGGCCATGGTTGAGGCATCCTCCGCGCCCCTCGCCCAGGCCAGCGGGGGCCAGGCCGGGGTCTACTTTCCAGAGCCTAGCCAGATTGAGAACGCCGGGCGCATGCCGGTCAACGTCTCACCGCTGATCTTTCTCGATTGGCAGGAGGAGGCGGCGGTCGAGGTCATCCAGCGCTACGGCTGGCGACAACCCGATGACACCGATCCCAACTCGACCAACTGCTTGCTCAACGCTTTTGCGAACCAGGTGCACGGGGCACAGATGGGCTACCACGCCTATGCCATGGAGCTGTCGGGGCTGGTGCGCGAGGGCTATATGGATCGCGACGAGGCGCTGCGCCGCCTGGAGACCCAACCGTCACCCGAACTTGTGAGGCGCGTGGCCACCACGCTCGGCGTGCTCGAACCGACTTCGACCG
>DAIRUQ010000049.1:0-8564 GCA_036803245.1 Chloroflexota bacterium
TCAAGGAAGACCCTTGGGCACGTGTCCGGGCCCTCAAAGAGGTCATGCCGACCACGCCGTTCCAGATGCTGCTGCGTGGCCAGAACATCCTCGGGTATCGTCACTATCCCGACGACATCGTTGAAAAGTTCGTCGAGCTGGCTGTCAACGTCGGCATCGACGTGTTCCGCGTCTTTGACGCCCTTAACGACACACGCAACATGGCTTGGGCCATGGAGTGCGTCAAAAAGCATGGTGGCCATGTGCAGGCTGCGCTCTGCTATACGCAGAGCCCCGTCCACAACAACCGGGTCTTTATCGATCTGGCCAAAGAGCTAGAGGGCCTGGGTGCCGATTCAATCTGCATCAAGGACATGGCCGCGCTCTGCCCTCCCTATACCGCGTACGATCTGGTCAAGGGCATCAAGGCCGAAGTCAACCTCCCTCTCCAGTACCACACCCATGACACCACTGGCTTTGCCATGGCCGCTCTGGTCAAGGCAGCCGAGGCCGGCGCCGACATCGTCGACACGGCTATCTCTGCTATGGCGGGCGGCACCGCCCAGCCCCCTACCGAGTCAATCGTGGCCACCTTTCAGGGCACCGAACGAGACACGGGTCTCGATCTTGAGCTCCTGAGCGAGATCGCGGCCTACTTTAAGGAGGTGCGCTCCGAGCACCTCGGGCAGTTCGAGACCGGCCTAGCTACCGCCGACGTCCGCGCGCTGATCTACCAGATCCCCGGCGGCATGCTCTCGAACCTGGTGAACCAACTCCGCGAGCAGGGCGCTGCCGATCGCTACGAGGATGTACTCAAAGAGATGCCCCGCGTCCGTGAGGACCTAGGCTTTCCTCCGCTGGTGACGCCCAGCAGCCAGATCGTCGGCACCCAGGCCGTCATGAACGTCCTAATGGGCGAGCGCTACAAGGTGATCCCCCAGGAGGTCCGTGACTATTGCCGTGGCCTCTACGGGCGGCCGCCGGCCAAGATCAACCCGGACCTCATGCGCATGGCCATTGGCGATGAAGAGCCCATCCAGGGCCGGCCAGCCGACGGCATCGAGCCTGGCTGGGATAAGGCCAAGGCCGAAATCGGCGACCTAGCCGAGAGCGACGAGGACGTGATGTCCTATGCTCTGTTCCCGCAACAGGCCCGCGAGTTCTTTGAGTTGCGCAAGCAGGGCTTGGCCATTCCCATCAACGAGGCCCGTCTGTTCCCGGCGGCAGCGCCGGCGGCTCAAGGCGCCCAGCCCAAGACCGGCATGGCGCCGGTGGTTCGTCGGACCAAGCGCGTCCCCCAGACCACGTCGCTGTGGAAAGTGTCGCAACGACTGAGCCGCGGACGCTAGCAACCAACGGCGGGCTTGCTCCCTAGCGGGCCCGTCAGCAGCACCGGGAAAAGGAGCTGGACCGTGAATGATGTTACCCTGGGGCTACAGGTCACCGGTATCGGCATGGGGCTGGTGTTCCTCACGCTCATCATCGTGATGCTCGCCATCTGGCTGTTGTCGTGGGCGTTCCGCCCAAAGGCGGAGCAGCCTGCGCCCGCGGCCAAACGCGCCGCCGACGCCCCTCCTGCCGGTGATGACGCCGCCATGGCCGCCGCTATCGCCACCGCCATCGCCGCGGCCTCTGCCGCCAAGGCTACTGCCGCCACGGTCGCCAGGCCGCGAACCCAGGCTGCCGCCCCGTGGACACGACAGCCGAGTATCGCTTACGACGACGAGGCCGACGAGATCGTCGGCGAAGTCGTCCATATCGCCCAAATCGACGCCGATAACGGCGCCTGGCAGAGCCAGGCTCGCCTGAATGCGCTGCAGTAAGGGGAGGCTAACGTGCCCAAATACCAGATCACAGTCGATGGCAAGACCTACACGGTCGAGGTGGGGGATGTCTCCTCATCACCAGTGCAGGTGATCGTCAACGGTCAGGCCAAGTCGGTCGACCTCAAGGCCGTTGCCGCGCCCACAACCCAACCGACGCCCGCCGCTGAGCAACCCGCCGCCGAGCCCGCCGAACAGGCCGAGCCTGCCACCGCAGCGCCTCAGCCCGCTGGCAGCGTCGATGGCAACATCGTCAAAGCGCCCATGCCCGGCAAGATCCTGTCGGTCTCTGTTGCCGTCGGGGACCAGATCACCGAGGGCGACACCTTTTGCACGCTGGAAGCCATGAAGATGGAGATGCCTGTGAGCTCGACGGCCAGCGGTACCATCGCCGCCGTGCACGTGTCGCCAGGGAGCAACGTTGCCAATGACGATCCGCTCATCACGGTCGCCTAGGGAGCGAGCTATAGCATGAATACACTCGGCCTAGACCAGTTGCTTGCCGGGATCACCGGCCTCACGTGGCAGACGCTTGTCATGATCGCCGTGGGCGGCGTCCTGATCTGGCTCGCCATCACCAAGGAATACGAGCCGCTGCTCCTGCTTCCCATCGGGCTGGGATGCATCCTGGCCAACATCCCGGGGACGGGCATGTTGGACGAGGGCGGCATCCTGAATGTCCTCTACAAGGCCGGCATCGAGAGCGAGCTGTTTCCCGCACTGGTGTTCATCGGCATCGGTGCCATGACGGACTTTGGCCCGCTGCTCGAGAATCCCAAGTACGTGCTTTTCGGCGCCGCCGCCCAGTTCGGCATCTTTGGCACCTTGATGCTGGCGACCCTCTTTGGATTCAGCCTGCCGCAGGCCGCCTCTATCGGCATCATCGGAGCGGCTGACGGGCCCACCTCGATCTTTGTCGCCGCCGCCCTGGCGCCGGATCTGGTCGGGCCGATCACCGTGGCGGCCTACTCGTACATGGCCCTGGTGCCGATCATCCAGCCGCCTGTGATGAGGCTCCTGACCACACAACGCGAGCGCCGCATCAAGATGCCGTACTCGTCGCGACCCATCTCCAAGACGACGCGCGTGCTGTTCCCCATCGTCGTGACGTTGATCTGCGGTCTGATCGCACCCGCTGCGACCCCGTTGATCGGCATGCTCATGTTCGGGAACCTGGCCCGCGAAGCCGGTGTCGTCGAGCGCATCAACCAAGCCGCTCAGAACGAGATCGCCAACATTGTGACCACCTTTCTTGGCATCACCATCGGATCGACCATGGTGGCGGAAAAGTTCCTCAAGCCCGACACCCTCCTGATCCTGGTGATGGGCCTGGTGGCCTTTATCCTGGACACGGCTGCGGGCGTCTTGTTCGGCAAGCTGATGTGCGTCCTGTCTGGTTTCAAGATCAACCCGCTCTTGGGAGGCTGTGGCATTTCGGCCTTTCCCATGTCTGCGCGGGTGGTGCAAAAGATGGGGCAGGAAGAGGATCCCTCCAACTTTTTGCTCATGCACGCGATGGCTTCCAACACCTCTGGCCAGATCGCCTCGGTGATGGCGGGAGGCGTGGTACTGGCCGTTGTACCGGCCCTCTTGGGCTGGTGAGTTAGCTCGCGAATGCGACCGGCCAAGCGCGGCCCCAGGGCCGCGCTTGATCGCGTCATCGGACCGTTGCGCACTGGTTGACGGAGTTCTGGACGCTGTGGCATACTGAGATAGCGCACAGGCACACTGTGCGCGGTTGCGTTGGCAGCGCGGCGATGGGCAAGGATCCGCCACGGTTGGCCCTCACCACGCCAGCAGGGGAGGAAACGCGGGTCATGGAACAGGGCATTCGAATCTATGGTGAACTGGCACTAATTGCAGGCAGCGGGAATCCGCAGCTCGCGCAAGAGGTCAGCGCCGAGCTCGGGCTACCGCTTCACAAGCGCGAGATCACCATTTTCGCTAACGAGAACATCTTTATCCAATTGGGCGAGACGGTCCGCTCCAAGGACGTCTTTATCATCCAGCCCACTTGCTCGCCGGTCGATCACAACATCATGGAACTCATGATCATGATCGATACAGTCAAGCGCGCGTCTGCCGGTCGCATCACCGCGGTCATGCCCTTTTTCTCGTATGCCCGTAGCGACAAAAAGGACATGCCGCGCGTGCCCATCACTTCGCGTCTCATCGCCGACATGCTGGCCGCAGCCGGCGCCGACCGCTTTATGACGGTGGATCTCCACGCCGGGCAGATTCAGGGCTTTTTCAGCTTTCCCGGCGACGAGCTGTCCGCCTTTCCCCTCCTGAGCCGTCACTTTATCAACAAGGGGATCACGGATCTGGTGGTGGTAGCCGCCGATCTCGGCTTTGCCAAAAAGGCCCGCAACTTTGCCCAGACGCTCAACGTGCCCGTAGCCTTTATCGAGAAGCGCCGAGACGGCGGCAACACCGAATGCCTCTCCGTCATCGGCAACGTGCAAGGCAAGAATGCGTTGATCGTGGACGACGAGGTGGATCGCGGGACGACCATCGCTGGCGCAGCCGATATCCTCCGAGCCAACGGAGCCAAGGACGTCTATTGCTGCTTTGTCCACGCCACTTTTTCGGATGACGCCGTCGAGCGGATGGCCGCCGCCAACTTTGCCGAGATCGTCTGCACCAACTCGGAGCCGATCCCGCCCTCCAAGCGACTGCCGAACATGAAGGTGATCAGCCTCGGCCCTTGGATGGCACGGGTGATCGACGCAGTACATCGTGGTCGCTCGGTGGGCAATACCCTTCGCGACTATGAGCCCAACTATAGCTAGCGCCAAAGCGTAGCGGGCACAAGCCGGGCGAGGGGCCTCCCTTTGCCCGGCTTTTTTGCGCTCATGCTATAATAGGGCAACGCCTAGATTGAGGAGCATCGGTTACATGCTTGGATTCTTGAAAAAGCTCTTTGGTGATCCCGACCAGCGCGTTCTAGAAAGGCTTCAACCGCTGGTCGAAGAGGTCAACGCGCTCGAGCCGACCATGCAGGCCAAGTCCGATATGGAGTTTCAGGCCCTGACGCGTGAATTCCAAGGCCGCATCCAGGCCGCTACCGCCGACGATCGCGCCGAAATAGGCGAACTCGAAGAGCGGGTCTACCGCGAGCAAGACGCCGACCGACGGCGCGAGCTCCGCCGAGAGATCGAACGCGTCCGCAAGCGCATGGATGATGTCGAGCGCACGCTGCTGGACGAGATCATGCCCACCGCCTTTGCGGCCGTTCGCGAGGCGGCTCGCCGCACCATCGGACTGCGCCACTATGACGTCCAGATCATTGGCGGCGCCATCCTTCATCAGAATCGCATCGCCGAGATGAAGACCGGCGAGGGCAAGACTCTCGTAGCCACCCTGCCACTCTATCTGAACGCCCTCACCGGCCATGGCGTCCATCTGGTGACACCTAACGACTATCTTTCCAAGGTTGGCACGCAATGGATGGGGCCTGTCTATCATCTGCTGGGCCTGTCGGTGGCGATTGTCCAGTCCATGGGCAACGATCCCACCATGAGCTCGTTCCTCTTTGATCCCAACTACCCGGCCGAGGACGACCGCTACCTACATTTACGGCCCGTATCGCGACGCGAGGCCTACCAGGCCGATATCACCTATGGCACCAACAACGAGTTCGGCTTTGACTATCTCCGTGACAACATGGTGCTGGATCTCGGCCAGTGTGTGCAGCGCGAGCTGTACTATGCCATCGTGGACGAGATCGACAACATCCTCATCGACGAGGCCCGCACCCCGCTGATCATCTCGGGTCAGGCAGAAGAGTCCACCGAATGGTATCGGCGCTTTGCTGACATTGCCGCTCGGCTCCAAGAGGGCGCGCACTATGTGGTGGACGAAAAGCAGCGCATCGTCAGCGCCACGGAAGAGGGCATCAACCAGGTCGAGCAGATGCTGGGCATCGACAATATCTATGCCTCTGAGCATTACGAGCTGACGCCCTACCTGGAGAACGCGCTCAAAGCTCGCGCGCTGTTCCAGCGCGACCGCAACTATATCGTGCAGGACGGCGAGGTGATCATCGTCGACGAGTTCACCGGCCGCCTGATGTACGGCCGACGCTACTCGGAGGGCTTGCACCAAGCCATCGAGGCCAAGGAAGGCGTTCCCGTCCAACGCGAGAGCCTGACCCTGGCCACCATCACTTTCCAGAACTATTTCCGCATGTACCGTCGCTTGGCCGGCATGACGGGTACCGCTGCCACTGAGCAGGAAGAGTTCCGCCTGATCTATGACCTGGACGTGGCCGTCATCCCCACCCACAAGCCCATGGTCCGCCTGGACCATCCCGATGTGGTCTACAAATCGGCAGAGGCCAAGTACCGCGCCGTTTTCGAAGAGATCAAGCGCGAACACGAGCGCGGCAGGCCCATCCTGGTAGGCACGTTGGCCATCGAAACCTCCGAGATGATCTCTCGCCGCCTCAAGCGGATGGGCATCGCTCACGAGGTACTCAACGCCAAGTACCACGAACGCGAGGCCCAGATCATTGCCCAGGCGGGTCGTCCCGGTGCCGTGACCATCGCCACCAACATGGCTGGGCGCGGCGTGGACATCCTGCTAGGGGGTAACGCCGAGGGCCTGGCCCGCGAGGCATTGCGCAAAAAGGGCCTCAGCCTGCAAGAGATCGAGCCCGACGCCTGGCAAGAGGCGCTGGCCCAGGCCGAGGAGACCTGCCGGCAAGACCATGAAGCCATCGTGGCGCTGGGCGGCCTCCACGTGGTCGGCACCGAGCGATATGAGGCGCGACGCATCGACAACCAGTTGCGCGGACGCGCTGGTCGTCAGGGTGACCCCGGTTCGTCACGTTTCTTTGTAGCGCTAGACGACGAACTGATGCGTCGCTTTGGGGGCGAGTCGTTGGCCGGGCTGATGGACCGCCTCGGCGTCGAGGACGATATCCCCATCGAGCACAACATGGTGACCCGCGCCATCGAGAATGCCCAGGTGCGGGTCGAGGGCCACAACTTTGACCTGCGCAAGCATATCCTGGAATACGACGATGTGGTCAACCAGCAGCGCGAGGTCATCTATGACCAGCGGCGACTGATCCTCTCCGAGCCCAACTTGCGCCCCATGGTAACCGAGATCTATGAGGAGGTGCTCGCGGACCTGGCAGAGGAGGCGGGCGCATTGGCCCTGAGCCAGGATGCCGATAGCGCCGACGCCATCCAGGCCATCCACGCCACCATCGACCGCATGCTGCACCTACCTGCCGAGATGTCGCCCGAGCACTGGCGCAACATGACCGGCAACGAGATCCTTGACGAGCTGCTGCCCCTGGTAGCGGAACGCTATGACCAACACGAGCAAGAGGTAGGCGTCGAGTTGATGCGCCAGATGGAGCGCGTGGTGATGCTGCGCACCATCGACCGCGCCTGGGTCGACCACCTCACCGCCCTGGACGAGCTTCGCGAGGGCATCGGCCTGCGCGCCGTGGGTCAGCGCAACCCATTGGTCGAGTACAAACGCGAGGCGTTCGCCATGTTCGATCAACTCCTCGGCAGCGTCAAGACCAATATCGCCTCGATGATGCTCAACGTGCGCATCCGCGAGGCCCCCAGCGCCCCACGTCCCACCCGGTACTCGGGGGCCAGTGGCGGCAGCGCCGGCTCGGTGCACCAGCAGCGCCGCTCCAGCAAAGTGGGACGCAACGATCCCTGCCCGTGCGGCAGCGGCAAAAAGTACAAGCAGTGCTGCTTGCGTGAAGGTCTCAGCCCCGAAGAAGCCGCCGCCAAGGGCGCTGCCGAGGTATCTACCCGACGGCGCTAGCAGACCCTGACACCAAACCAAGAGGGGCCGCCTGAGCGGCCCCTCGCTGTATTCCTGTCCAGTCCAGCTACTCGCCGGGATAGGCCTCGGGGTAGGCCGGAAGATCGTCGACGGAAGGGGACTCTATGGGGTAGGGATAGTCGCCCCCAACGGGCTCCTCGGGGGTTGGCGGCACCGCCGTGGCGGGAGCTATGTCAGTGGGTGACGCGGGTGCGGTCGGCTCGGCCGTCGCCTCGATAGGAGGCAGTGGCGTCGCGGTCTTGGATCCGAACCAGCTCTCACATCCCGTCGCGACCACGCAGACTACCATCGCCACCGAGACAACCAGGATCGCTCTGGCCCAACGCGTTTCGTGTCTAGACATCCGTCTCATCTCCTATCGGAATCGTGTATGCTGCCGGGCCTCGTCCCGCCCGCTCCTGGGCTAGGGCGAGCCCGGCTCCCAGCCGATCTCCCGAACCTCGCCATAGAGTGTATCGATGAACAGCAGCCGACGGCGCAGCGAAAGCTCCTCGCCACACAGAATCTTGACCGCCTCGGCTAGCTCCCAGGCCGCCACCAGCATTGGCGTGGCAGCCGGGTTACCCAGCTTTGTCTCCACCCCTCGGGGTGGCACCGCTCCCTGGCTATATAGCCGACTGAGCGCGCCATCGCCCGGAAACAAGGTCGTCACCTGGCCCATGTGCCCCGCGACGGCCCCGTGCACCAGGGGCAGGCCCAACGCCTCGGCGGCGGCCTCGAGATCCAGCCGCGACGGCACATTGTCTAGCGCGTCGACCACGAGGTCGGCCCCATGGAGCAGATCGGTCGCGTTGTCGGCGGTTAGCCTGGTAGCGTAGCAGCGGAGCTCGGTGGCCGCGTTCACGCGCCCTATCCGCTCCGCCAGCACCTCTACCTTGGGGCGGCCCAGCGTCTCCTCCAGGCACCCCAGTTGCCGATTGAGGTTGTCCTCGTCGTAGCAGTCGC
>DAIRUQ010000049.1:8664-22034 GCA_036803245.1 Chloroflexota bacterium
GTCTCCTCCAGGCACCCCAGTTGCCGATTGAGGTTGTCCTCGTCGTAGCAGTCGCCATCGACCAGCCTCAATCGGCCCACGCCCATGCGCGCCAAGCCTTCAACGATCCAGCCGCCCAGACCGCCGCAGCCCACCACGGCCACGCACGAGGCCAGCAAGCGAGCCTGCCCCTCCCACCCCACTGTGCCGAGGTTTCGTTGATAGCGCCGCGGAGTAATCCTGGCCTGGATCGCCGCCAACTCGACCTCGCGGGGCGCTACAGAGAGCAGTTCGGCGATCTCGCGAGTGGCCTGCAGGCTGATCGTACGCAAAGGCCCGGCGGCGGCAGGCTCCACCGTCACATGCGCCTCCAACGCGCGGGTCACGGCTGCAGCGCGCCGCTTATCCATCGGCGCCCTCCGCTGCCATAGCCACGGTAAAGCTGTCGGGCGCAGGCTGGCAGACGGGGCAATAGTGCGTCCCACGCTGCGCGAGCCGCGTCTTGACGATGGCGGCGCCACAGCGGCCACAGGGCTCGTTCTCCCGTCCATAGACCTGCAGCGCGAACTGGTACGCACCACCGGCACCCTCAGGCGTGGCATAGTCGCGCAGGGTGGTGCCACCATGGGCGATCGCTTCGGCCAGCACCTCACGGATGGCGGCATGCAGCCGTATCGCTTCGTCCCGCCTTAAGCTATCCGACCGTCTGGCGGGGTGGATCCCAGCCCGATGCAGCGACTCGTCCACATAGATGTTGCCCAAGCCAGCCACCAAGCTTTGGTCCAGCAGCAGGGGCTTGATCATGCGATGACGCCTCTCTAGTGCCCGCCAGAATCCGTCGGCGTCCCACTCATCGGACAGCGGCTCTGGCCCCAGCCCCTTGAGCACGCTCGCGGGATCATCTACCAGCCACACCCGACCAAACGTACGCTGGTCGTCGAGCCGCAGCGAGCGTCCCGACGCCAGATCCAGCGCCAACCGAATGTGAACGCCACACGGCTCATGGCCAGGTACCAGGCGCATGCGACCCGACATGCGCAGGTGCACCAGCAGAAACCCTTGGGGCTCCAGTTCTAGCAAGAGGTACTTGGCCCGACGGCGAACCGCCAAGAAGCGCCGTCCCACCACGCTCCGAGCGAACGTGTCTGAATCGGACGAGGCAACCGTCTGCGGACGCAGCACATGGGCCGCGGTGACCAGATCGCCCACCAGCTGCTGCTGCAGACAGCGCGCAACCGTCTCTACCTCGGGGAGCTCTGGCATCAGGGTAACCGACCAACCCAGGCCGTCGACGATCGATCAAGCGTCGGCGATAGGTCGACGCCAACGGGCTCTAGTGGATCCAAGCCCAAGCTGACCCGCCAACGCGACTCGAGCTCATCCAGCCCGTACCCCAAGACGCGCTCCAGCGCCAGATCCTGCCGCTGTCCCTCGGCAAAGACAGCCAGAAGCTCCTGCACCGTTTCGCCACCGTATGTCTCGAGCATGAACGCGACGATCGAGTGTGCTTGCCCATAGTAGAGATTGACCAGCTGCGGGTCGCCGCTATAGCTCGTCATGGAACGGAGCGTCAGGAGCGTATCGCCAGCGATGGCCGTTTGCAGGGCGCGCTGGTTGTCGCGGGGTAGCTCCCCTTCGGCGTTCATCGCCAGCCCCTCATCGAGCCAGCGCGGAATCTCGATGAACGGGTTGTCGGTGGCCAGGCCCACGACGACATGGCACAGCTCGTGCGCCAATGTCTGTCGCACATCGCGATGCGAGCCCAGCAAAAGCAGGGTGCCTCCGTCCATGGCCATGCCCAGGGTGGTCACCCGCGCATCGTAAGACTCGCTCCGTGTTGACGTGGCCCGCGCCATGTCGCGCTCGTTGTTGTAGACCCAGATCGCCACCGAGTCGGGAGGAGGCACGCCCATCTCGGCCGCCAGTCGATCGATGACCTCCTCCGCCGCGGCCAACAGGTCATCGGCTTGGGATTGAGCGCGGCCATGCCAATACAGGGTAACCCTGTCGCTGACCAGCTCCTCCCACTGGAGGGCTTTGTCCACATAGAGGAGTCGCTCTTCGGGAGTCGTGACCACCTCGCCCGACTCTAGCACCACCTGATACCAGGCGCGCAGCTCGGTGCCTGGCGCAAACTGCCCTGGCTCCAGATCCTCCGTGTGCGTGACCGAAACGGGCGCACTGACCGAGACCTCGGGATAGATGCGGCGCACCACGGGCTTGCCGACCACGCCGTAGAACAGGATCACCTCGTCGATAGGGTCATCGCTCTCTAGCGTGGCCCGAAAGGTGAGCTGTCGGGAAAAGGCGTGGGTCCATTCGGTGGTGGCGCGGACCACAGGCTCGGCCGCCACGCGAGGAGGCGTGCCCAGCAGCAACAGCATCAGCAGGGCCAGCACCACCGCGCCAGCCCGCCGCCAGCCCGCCGCCAACCGAGGCCTGCGCGCGAGTATGAGCGGGTTACGCATGAGGCTCCGGGAGGTCTTCGACCTCGACGTCGATATACTTGGTCCCCTCCTCGATCAGCATGACGGGGATACCGTCCACGATCGGATACTTGCGTCGACAAGCGTCGCTCTGGCACACGAGCCAGGCATCGCGGACCAAGACCACGCGTGACTTGCAGGCTGGGCAGGCCAGAATGGAAAGCAGATCGTCCGACAGCATGGGTAGCCTCCAGCGGATGTTGAGTGTCACTCTCGAATGCGGCTAGTATACCATACCGCCGTCACAAGCCTCAACCATTTGCCGCGCACGGTCCCCCATGATATACTCTTGGCTTGGGAAGCGTTCCCATCATCAAACACGCCCTCATGTGGCTGATGTCGTGCCCACTCCGCCTGGCGGGGTGGGTTCATCTGCGAGTCAGGGGGCGGGTGCACAAAACGAAGTATGGAGGAAAGCTGTGGCAAACGTTACGATGAGAGAGCTGCTCGAGGCAGGCGTCCACTTTGGGCACCGTAGCCGCCGTTGGGACCCCAAGATGCGCCCGTATATCTTTACGGAGCGCAACCAGATCCACATCATCGACCTCTCGCTCACCATGCAAGCGCTCGAGCGCGCCCACACCTATATTCGCGATACCGTGGCCGAGGGTGGCACGATCGTCTTTGTGGGCACCAAGCGCCAAGCGCAGGAAACCATCTACACCCAGGCCACCCGCTGCGGCATGCCCTATGTGAATGAGCGCTGGCTCGGCGGCACGCTGACCAACTTTCGCACCATTCGCTCGCGCATCGACTATATGCTCGAGCTCGAGGGCCAGCAGGAACGCGGCGAGTGGTCCGTGCTCCCCAAAAAAGAGGCCACCGACAAGGCTCGTGAGCTAGCCAAGTTGCAGCGAAAGATCGGCGGCCTACGGAATCTTAACCAGATGCCCGACGCCATCTTTGTCGTCGACATCGAGACCGAGGATATCGCCGTAGCCGAGGCCAATCGGGTCGAGATCCCCGTCATGGCGCTGGTGGATACCAACTGCAACCCAGACCCCGTGGACCAGGTGATCCCTGGCAACGATGACGCCATCCGCGCGATCCTCCTGATCACCACCAAGATTGCTGACGCGGTGGTTGAAGGCCAGCAGATGCGGGGCGTGATGATGGACGAAGAGCCCGACTCGACCTTGCAGCCCGCTGGCGTCTATGAGAGCGTCTACGGTCCCCGCGCCACCGCGGCGGACAGCGCGCTGGACGATACCGACGATGAGGACGACGAGGATATCCTCATCATCGACGAGGACGACGACTACGACGAGTAGCCCGATCACCAACCTGGCCCATGTCGCCAGCGATGCTAACAGACTGAGAGAGGACCTACCCATGGCAGTTACAACCGAGATGATCAAGCAGCTCCGCGAGCTAACGGGCGCGGGCGTTCTGGACTGCAAAAAGGCGCTGGAAGAGACCGACGGCGACTTTGAGGCCGCTTCGGAGATCCTCAAGCAAAAGGGGCTTGCCGCAGCCGCCAAAAAGGTGGATCGCACAGCGGGCGACGGACTGGTGGAGGCCTATATCCATGCTGGCGCCAAGCTCGGCGTCCTGCTCGAGGTCAACTGCGAAACGGACTTTGTGGCCCGCACCGAAGAGTTCCAGTCCTTTTGCCACGACGTCGCCATGCAGATAGCGGCCGCCAACCCCTTGTGGGTATCGCGCGAGGATGTGCCCGCTGAGGCGCTTGCCGAGCAAAAAGAGGCCGTGCGGGCCGAGATGGCGGGTGAGAACAAGCCCGAGCACGTGATGGAGCGCATCATGGAGGGCAAGCTGGCCAAGTTCTACCAGGAGTCCTGCCTGCTTGACCAAGCGTTCATCAAGGATGATGAAAAGACCATCCAGCAGCTTCTGACCGAGGCCATCGCCAAGCTGGGCGAGAACATTGTCATCAAGCGCTTTGCGCGGTTCCAAATCAACTAGATCCTTTGAGGGGTGTGGCGTTGCCACACCCCTGCTTTCCAACCACCCCAACGACGGAGGCGCCCATGGCCAAGCCAGCCTATAAGCGGGTACTGCTCAAGCTATCGGGCGAATTCATGGCCTCGGACAATGGCTTTGGCGTGGATCCCACCACGGCAGAGCAGCTCGCGCAACAGATCAAGCTGGCCGCCGAGATCGGTGTGGACGTAGGTATCGTCATCGGGGCGGGCAACATCTGGCGCGGTGGTGCGGCCGTCGCGCGCGGCATGGACCGAGCCTCTGCGGACTATATGGGGATGCTTGGCACCGTTATCAACGCGCTAGCGCTCCAAGACGCCCTGGAACGGATCGGCGTCGATACCCGCGTCCAGACCGCCATCGAGATCCGCCAGGTAGCAGAGCCCTACATTCGGCGGCGCGCCATCCGTCACCTCGAAAAGGGACGAGTCGTCATTTTCGGGGCGGGCACTGGCAACCCCTTTTTCACCACCGATACCGCTGCCGCTTTGCGCGCCATGGAAATCGGCGCCGAGATCCTACTCAAAGCCACCAAGGTCGACGGCATCTACGACGACGATCCCATGACGAATCAGCATGCCACGCGCTTTGATCACCTTTCGTTCATCCAGGCGTTGAACATGGGCTTGCGCGTCATGGACAGCACCGCCCTTTCGCTGTGCATGGACAATGATCTCCCCGTCATGGTGTTCAAGCTCGCTCCGCCCGACAGTCTGGTTCGGGCCGTTCGCGGCGAGCCCATCGGCACCATGGTGTCGCGCCGATAGCGAGTCGCACCTGTTCATTCAGCAGTGACGTCACAGAGCGAAACGGAGGCCCCCTATGTCTGATGATCTTCTACTCGAAGTCGAGGAAAAGATGGCCAAGGCCGTCGACGCGCTGAGACACGATCTGCTGACCATACGCACAGGTCGCGCCTCGCCCGCGCTCGTCGAGAACCTAAAGGTCGAAGTCTACGGATCGGTGATGCCGCTGAACCAGCTGGCCACCATTGCGGTCCCCGAGCCGCGTCTGTTGGCCATCCGCCCGTGGGATGCCAGCACCCTTTCGGCCATCGAGCGCGCCATCCTGAAATCCGAGCTGGGTTTGACCCCCAACAATGACGGCAAGATTATCCGCCTCAGCATCCCCCCGCTCACGGACGAGCGACGCCGCGACTTGGCTCGCATGGTCAACCAGCGAGTCGAAGAGGGCCGAGTCGCCATCCGCAACGCGCGGCGCGACACGATGAAGTCGCTGCAGGCCATGGAAAAGGATGGCGACATCTCCGAGGACGATCGCTACCGCGCCCAAGAGGACCTGCAACAGCTCACCGACGAGTATATCGGCAAGCTCGACGCCGTAGGCGAGGCCAAGCAGACCGAAATCATGGAAGTGTGATGGCCGACCTGCCCAAGCTACTGCCGCTGGAACGCGTCCCGCGCCACGTTGCGATCATCATGGATGGCAACGGCCGCTGGGCGCGGGCGCGGGGTCTGCCCCGCACGGCTGGGCATCGCGCTGGCACCGAGAACCTGCGCGAGGTGCTCAAGGCGGCGGTCGAGTTCGGCATTGAGCAGCTCACCATCTATGCCTTTTCCACCGAGAACTGGGCGCGACCCTACACCGAGGTGCGCGCCCTCATGGCGCTGGCCGAGCATGTCCTCGACAGCCGCCTGAATGAGCTGCATGAGTCGGGCGTGCGGCTGCGGCATCTGGGCCGAACCGAGGGGTTGCCCGACAGCGTCGTGAAAAAGATACACCAGGCCGAAGCGCTGACTGCGGGAAACACGCGCCTCGGGTTGAACATCGCCTTTAACTATGGTGGGCGGGCCGAGATCGTCGATGCGGTGAGGGCGATGCTCGCCGAGGGACTGGATCCCGACGCGGTGGATGAACAAGCCCTCAGCGATCGCTTGACCACCCGCGGACTACCTGATCCCGACCTGGTCATTCGCACGGCGGGCGAGATGCGTCTCAGCAACTTTCTCGTCTGGCAGGCCGCCTATGCCGAGTTCTATGCGTGCGATGTCTTCTGGCCCGATTTTGGCCGAGAGCAGCTTCACAAGGCCCTCGTGGCCTACCAAGAACGTCACCGCAGGTTCGGCCGCCTCGAACCAGACGCCAGCTGACGCTGCACCAGCCACCATCATCGTTGGAGGAGCGTAATGCTCAGCAGTCGTGTGGCTAGCGCAGCGGTGCTTCTCCCCATCGTAGCCCTCGCAGCCTATGTCGGCGGCCCGTGGTGGGGCGCCCTCGTCGTCGTCGCCGTCTGCCTGGCCATGTGGGAGCTGCTGCACCTGATCAAGGCGCACGGCGTCTCCGTCTCTGTCATCCCAACCATCATCTTGGCCGTGCTCTTGGCTGCTGACGGCTCCTGGCCGCAGCTGGGACTGCTCCAGCCCGCCCTGCTCTTTCTGGCGATCGTTCCCCTGAGCATCGAGGTCTTTCATCGGAATCGACCTGGCTCCCTCGAGAGTTGGGGCATGTCGGTGGCGGCGGCCCTCTACCTGGGCTACGCCGCCAGCCACTTTGGCAGGTTGCGCTCCGTCCCCAACGGGTTGGCCTGGCTGGCGACCGCCATGATCGGCACGTGGATCGCAGACACAGCCGCCTATGTGGTAGGCGTGCGCTACGGAAAACGGCGTCTAGCGCCTCACATCAGCCCGAAGAAATCCTGGGAGGGCGCCCTAGGGGAGCTCGGCGGCGCGTTAGTGGTCGCGCTGGTGGCTGGGCCGCTGTGGTTGGGCCTGGGCGTCGGATCGAGCCTGCTCCTCGGGGCGCTCATCGCCGTCGCCGCTACCCTCGGCGATCTCGGCGAGTCGGTTATCAAGCGTCAGGTCGGGGTCAAGGACTCGGGCTCGTTGATCCCTGGCCACGGCGGCATGCTCGATCGCATCGACAGTCTACTTTTCGTCGTTCCTCTGGTATACTGGTACCAGCTCTTGCTGAACTGGCTCCAACTGTTGCCCTAGTTCTCGACAGAATGGTATGGAGACGATCACCCTAACAGGCATCCTAGAGTTCGCGAGCCTTGCGCTCTCGTCAGCCATCGTCATCCTCGACTTTTCGCTGCTGGTCTATATCCTTGCCCAGAACCTACGTAGCCCCGTGGCCCAAGCCTTTGCCGAGATGGTGGCCTTTGTCGCCCTCATCTATCTCGTCGACGTCACCATCATCAGCGCCGAGACCGCCGAAGCGGCCGAGTTCTGGTTGCGCGTGCAGTGGCTGGGCATCGCCTTTGTGCCCGCCTCCAGCTATCACTTTTCCGATGCCGTCCTGCGAACCACGGGCGAGCACACGAAACACCGCCGCGTGGTGGTCATCGGCACCTATCTGTTGGCAGCCGTTACCTTTGCGGGCATCGTCTTTTCGCCCTGGATCGCGGGTGGCGTCACGCAAAAGGGCCGCTTTTATCACCTGACGGCTGGGCCGCTATTCTGGGCCTTTGCGCTCTACTACCTGCTCATCAACGGCGCCGCTTGGCTGAACATTCGCCAGGCGCAACTGCGGAGCCTCACCTCCTCAGCGCGCCGCCGCATGTCCTACCTGGCGTTGACCATCCTGGCGCCCAGCATCGCTGCCTTTCCCTATCTGCTGGTGCCCACGTTGTCCTCGGTCCTGTCCATCAACCTCATCCTGGTGCTCACGCTCCTCGCCAACGGCGCCATTGCGGGCATGACCGTGGTGATCGGCTATACCGTCGCCTACCAGGGTATGTTTGTGCCCGACCGCGTCATCAAGCACCGCCTGATTCACTTTCTCCTCCGCGGCCCGATGGTGGCCATCGTCGTCCTCATTCTCATGCTCCTAGTGCCCAGCGTCGAGTCGATTCTGGGCCTACCACGTGACACCGTCATGGTAGCCCTGGTGGCGGGAACCGTCGTGCTTTTGCAGATCCTCGTGAACAAGGCCAAGCCGATCATCGATCGGCTGGCACATCCGCACGACCATCGCGAGCTGGCCCTGATCGAGGCCCTAGACGAACGCCTTCTCACCACCACCGACCTGGAGCAGCTCCTAGAAAACACGCTGATCACCCTCTGCGAGCGACTCCGGGCGCCCGCGGGTTTTGTGGTGGCCATGCGCAGCGCCGAGATGGTGCTGCGAGTGTTTTGCGGGCCCCAGCAGGCCGCCTCCGACCTCTTGTCTGGCGTAACCCTAGCGGGCCTGCTCGGACAGGTTGAACGCAGCCGCACTGGTGGAGAGCTCAGCAACGCCGACTGGATCGTCGCCGATGGCCATTGGCTGCTACCCTTGCGGGCGGGACCAGAGCGAGCTGTGCTGGGGATCGCGGGGGTGCGCGCCATCGACTCAAAGCCTTCCTTTGAGCCCGAAGAACTGAGCGAGGCCCAGCACCTGGTCGAGCGCCTGGATCGCGCGCTAGAGGATATCCAACTCCAGCGGCAGGTGCTAGCGATCGTGCAGGGGCTGGAGAGCGAGCTTGTCCAGCTCCAAGAGTGGCGGTCGGAGCCGTCCTTTGCCAGCTCCACCGCTCGCCAGGGCCTGGCCACCAATCCGATCCACTCGTCTGGATTCACGCAGACCGTCAAAGAGGCATTGGGGCAGCTCTGGGGAGGACCCAAACTGGCCCATAGCCCCCTGGTACGGCTCCAAGTAGTACGCGACCGCATGGCCGACAACGACCACGTTCCCGCCAAGGCAGCCCGCTCGGTGCTCACGGAGGCGATCGAGCGCCTTCGGCCCGAGGGCGAGCGGAGCCTGACAGCGGCCGAATGGCTCCTGTATAACATCCTCGACCTGCGCTACATCCAGGGTCACAAAATCCGCGATATTGCCCGACGGCTGGCCATGAGCGAGTCGGACTATTACCGCAAGCAACGGATCGCCATCGAGCAGGTGGCAGAGATGCTGATCCAGATGGAGCGCTCGGCACCGACCGCATCGGACGATGCCCCTGCCAGCTCTGACGCCTAGCCACGGGAGAACCAGATGCCCTGCACGCTACTGCACGCAGCCGATATCCACCTCGGCTATGCCCAGTACGGCCTGGAGGAACGGCAGCGCGACTATTACCTGGCGTTTCGCCACATGGCCGAGGACGCCATCGCGCGACAGGTCGATGTCGTACTCCTCGCTGGCGACCTGTTCCACAAGCGCACGGTCGACGCCAACACCCTCTACCAGGCCGTCGTGGTGCTAGAGCTGCTGCGTGACGCTGGCATCACCGTGGTGGCCGTGGAGGGCAACCATGAGCGCCCCCACTACCGCGAACCGCTTTCGTGGCTGGATTTCCTGGCCCAGAGGGATCTCCTGGTGGTCCTCACACCTCAGTGGCTCGAGGGGAGGCTCCATCTCTTACCCTGGGACCAGCACGAGCGCCGAGGAGCCTACCTGGACCTGGCCCCCAACCTGCGCATCGTCGGGTGCCGCTACGTCGGAACCTCCACCCCGTCGGTAGTTGCGGATCTGGCCACGGCCATCCCCAGTCTTCCTGAGGCCGAGACTCGCCAAACGATTCTCATGCTTCACGCGGGCATGGAGGGGGTGCTGGATGCCTATGGCGGTACCTTGTGCGAGAATGATCTCTTGCCCCTGCGCGGCTGGGTCCAGTATGTCGCGCTGGGGCATATTCACAAGCCCTATGAGCGCCTAGACTGGGTCTACAACCCTGGCTCCCTGGAGGCCACCTCCGCTACCGAGGCCGAGTGGACCGATCGCGGCTACTATATCGTGCGCGTGGATGCTGACCGAGGACCGCACCTCCCGCCGGAAAAGATCGTGATCCCCAACAGACCGTTCGTGCGCCTGGTGTGCCATGTAGAGGGCTTGTCTCGCCCCAGCCAGCTCTGGGAGGCGGTGCGCGGCATAGCCGCGGCCGCCTCAAGCGGCGACGAGAACGACTTGCCGCCGATCGTCGAGCTCACGCTTCGAGGCCAACTAGGTTTTGCCCGAGCGGCTCTGGAGACCGAACGCCTGCAGGCCATCCTGCAGGAAACGTTTGACCCGCTGGTTGCCCGCGTGCGCGACCTCACCACCATAGAGCCAGGCGAGATATCCCTCGCGGTCGAGCTGAGCCGCCACGAGCTGGCTCAGCTCGTGCTCCGCGAGCTCATCGCAAAGGACACCAGGCTGAACGCCCTGGCCGAGCCGCTGACCCACCTCGCTCTGACGCTCCAGGAGATGACGGCCAACGACCCCGAGCCTAGCGAGATCGTGGCCACGCTGGATCGGTGGCAGGAGCAACACGGTCGCCCCTTTGCCCAGCCTGACGAGACTGCCCAGCAGGACGAGGCCTAGACGATGCTGATCCACCAAGTGGCCCTGGTGAACTTTAAGAGCTATGCCAAAGCCACGGTCGAACTCGCCCCAGGCACCGTGGCCATCGTGGGGGCCAACGGCGCGGGCAAGAGCTCGCTGCTGGACGCCATCGGCCTGGTGCTGTTTGACTGCCAACGTGGCACCTATGCCGAGCGTCTACGTGAGGGTGAGCGCAAGGGATCGATACGCGTACGTGTATCCTCCTCGCTGGATGAGCGTACCTATGATGTGATCCGTGAGTTCTCGGACCGCACCACCCTCCGCTACGTCGTGGCCGATTTGGAGCTCGATGGCCGCGTTCTGGCCGAGGGCTCTGAGCAGGTGACCGCCTGGCTGCGCGAGCACCTGCGCGTAGAGCCCTCTCCAGGGCTCGCCGAGCTGTTTCGGGCCACCATCGGTGTCGAGCAAGGTACTTTTACAGCGCCCTTTTTGCTATCGGCGGCCAGCCGCAAGGCTCAATTTGATCCGCTGCTGCAGGTAGATGCCTACCGCGCCGCCTATGACGCCCTGCGCCCCACCGTGCGGCATCTCAACGAAACGCAACAAGAGATCGCCCGCGACATCGCCCACTTGCAAGGACAGCTCGAAGAGCTGCCGCGGCAGCAAGAACGGTTACGCGGCGTCCGAGAGCGCCTCGCAGCCTTGGTCACCGAGATCGCCCAGGATGAGCGAGCCATCGCCTCCAACCAGCCGCAGCTCGCCCAGCTGCAGGCCCGCCAACTGGCCACCCAAGAGGCTCGCGACCTGGCATCGCGGGCCGAGAGCGAGGTAAAGCAGCAGGAGCAGCGCCTGGCTCAGGCGCGTGCCGCCGTCGAGCGCGCCCAGGCGGCGCAGCAGGTGTTGCGCCAAAGCGAGCCAGGCTACGAGGCCTATCAGGCCGCACACAAGCGCCTAGACAATCTCGATGAGCAGCGAGGGGCGCGCGACCGTCTCCAGCGAGAGGCAGCCCGCCACGACACCGAGGCGGCGAGACTGCTGGAGCGGATCAAGGCGGCCCAGGCGCTCGTCGATCGCGGCGCCGAGGCCAGAGCCCAGATCCGTACGCTGCAACCCCGCGTGGACGAACAGGAGCGACTCGAGCGCAGCCTGCAACAGGCCGAGGAACGCCATCGCGACGGGACCACGCTGGAGCGGCGGATCGCGGATCTGGAGCGGCAGGTGGCTGGCGAGGCCACGGCGCTGGCGGATCTGCAGAGCGAGGTCGCGCGGGTCGCTCAGCTGGCGGAGGAACGCGACCAGGTGCAGGCGGCGCTGCAGTCGCTGGCCGAGCAAAAAGAGACCTGCATCGCCGAGATCGCCCACCATCGTGCCCGTCTCCAGCAGATCGCCGACCAGACCAGCGCGCTCCAGCAAGCCACCGCCGCTTGCCCCACCTGCGAGCAGCCGCTGCCCGATAGCCGCCGCGACGAGCTGCTCGGGCGCAACCAGGCCGACCGCGACCGCCTCCAGCGAGACCTGACCGCGACGAGCCGACGCGTCAACGACATCGATAGGCGGATGCGCGCCAACAGCCAACGCCTCGGCGAGATCGAGACGGCCCAGCGCGAGGGCCCCTCCTCGCGCGAGCTTTCGGCCGCCGAGGCGCGACACAGCCAAGCCATCACTGGCCTCGAGGAGGCGCGCGACCAGCGGAGAGCGATGGGTGATACCGCGGCCGACGTGGCCAACGCCCGCTCTGCCCTGGGGCAGCTAGGGGATCCGCGTAGCGAGCAGCGGGCCGCTGGGCGGGCCGCCAAGGACGCCGCGGAGGCCGAGGGCGCCCTGGCCACGGCTCAAGCCTCGTTGTCCAAGACGCTGGAACAGCGGCGCGCCATCGAGTCGTTGTTGGCCCGTTACCAGGATCTCGACAGCGCCATTGCCCAGACGCGCGCCGAGCGCGACCGTCATCGCCCAGCGTACGAGGCGTATCTCCGCGCCCAAGAGGTGGCGCACACCTTGCCCCAGGCCCAAGGCAACCTGGCAGAGGCCCAGAAGGGCATCTCCAAAGCGACCACCCTCCGCGACCAGGCCGTCCAGGCGGCCACCGAGGCATCCGCCGCCTATGACGCGGACGCGCACCGACGCGTTCTGCAAGAGCTAGAGCGCGCTGACCGTGCACTGGTTGCTGCGCGGACCCAGACAGAGTCGCTGGAGGAGCAGTCGCGTGACCTATCCGCGACCATTGGCGCGCTGGAGCGGCTGCGTGGCGAGATGGCCGCCCAGCAAGAGGCCCTGGCTGAAAGTCGCGCCACCAGCGACCTACTTGCGTTCCTACGCGACCTATTGCGCGATGCTGGCCCGCTGGTCACCCAGCGACTGATCCGCCGCATCTCGCAACAGGCCGCCCAATTCTACGCCGAGCTCATGGGCCAGCCCGATGGCAGCCTGGTTTGGGGCGAGGACTATGCCCTCTACCTCGACGTGGGCGGCGAGCGACGCGGCTTTGAACAGCTCTCTGGCGGCGAGCGCATGGCCGCTGCGCTTGCCGTGCGCATGGCCCTCCTGCGAGAGACCTCGGCCGTGGACGTGGCCTTTTTCGACGAGCCCACCGCCCATCTCGACAGCGAGCGCCGCGAGAGCCTGGCCGAGCGGCTCATGGCTCTGCGCGGGTTCTCCCAGTTGTTCGTAATCAGTCACGATGATACCTTTGAGCAGGCCGCCCAGAGCTATGTTCGCATCTGGCGTGACGCCGACGGCAGCCATGCGCTATCCTAGCCCACCAGA
>DAIRUQ010000050.1:0-3216 GCA_036803245.1 Chloroflexota bacterium
TCTCCGTAGCGAGATCGACGCCGCCGAGGGCGAGATTGCGCGTTCGGAAAAGCTGTTGAGCAACGAGGGGTTCTGCAGCAAGGCGCCGGCCGAGGTGGTACAGCGGGAGCGGGACAAGCTGGCCTCGCACCAGGAACGCAAGCAGCGCCTGGAAGAGCGCCTGGCGACGCTGGAAGCCTAGCCGCGTGACTGCGGCCGCACAGCGAACGGGCGGGCACCGCAAGAGATGCCCGCCCATGTGGGTTGTCGAGGATGCAGCTAGCTGACCTTGCGCGACTTCCTGCGCTTGATCAGTTTGACCACCAGCCATATGACCACAATCGGGATGATAATGACGGGCGAGAGCACCACCACGTAGATGGCCAGATCCGCCAACACCCTAAGCACCGAAAGTAGGGCTCTGGCCGCTTCGCTCAGTGTCACCAGTGGCGTCCACCGATCCTGCACCACAGGTTTCGGCGTCGCCTCCGGTCGGATGGAGAGGTTGACGGTGGCCATGGCCGTCATGCGCTCCAGGTACTGCTTGCGGCCTTGGAGCGACTCGATCTGCCCGCGGATGTTGGTGAGCTCGCGATGGATCGCGAGAATATCCTCGGCCTTGCCGCGGTTCTCGCGCACCTCGGTGAGCAGCGCCAGCAGCTCTGCCTCCGTGGCCTCCAGGTTCCGCAGCCTGGCTTGCAGGTCGGTGTACTCCTCGGTGACATCCTGACCGGTGATGCTGCTATCCTCGACCTTGACGACATGGGTGCGCAGGTCCTCCAGGAACGCGTCCAGCGAACCGGCCGGCACGCGGAGCACCATGTTGGCGTACACATCTTCACCCGAGTACCAGGTATGCGACTCAGTCACATAACCTTGATAGCTCTTGAGCAAGCCAGTGATGCTTTCCACGGCCTCCTCGGTTTCTTTGACGACCACCGACAGGTTGGCCGTGCGGATGATCATCTGCTCGGTGGCGGACCCGAGACTGACTTCACCCACTCCATAGGAAGAGGCAGCATTGCCGGGAGCTTCGGCCTCGACCGCTCTCTCGACCACGACCGTCTCGAAGACTACCTTCTCACCGCGATCCAAGCCGGCGGCTGGCTCCACCGCCATCTCGACGCGATCCCAACTAACCGCAGGTGACGAGGCTTGTCGGGCGGCGCACCCTGTCACCAGCAGCGCCAGCAGCGCTAGCGCCGAGACCAACCGCACGGTTTGCTTCTTCATTTCTCCTCCTGAGTTGCATCATCTACGCGATACTAGGACGTAAAGCCCGCTCGATGGGTTCCCTTTGGGCGCCACGGTCACCAGCCAAGCTCCAGACGCGTGATGTTACGGCGCGGAAGGCCCGCCTTGCGCATGAGTCGTTGGGTCGCCTCGACGTCGTAGGCTACCCGGCGGTGCTCGAGGACCATCCCCTCGGTTTCGAGGACGAGATAGGCCGCGCGCGGATCGCCATCGCGCGGTTGGCCCACACTGCCGGGATTGACGATGTGCCGACCCTCTCCCAGCGCAAAAGGCTCGCCCACAGGCAGGCGAGACGCCTGGCACTCGGACCCCTCGGGCCCTAGCGTGAACAAGATGGGCACATGGGTATGGCCCACCAGGCACAGCGGCGTCTCGAAAAAGCCAAAGCTAGCCTTGGCGACGCTGGCATAGATCAGGTACTCCCAGATGGGGTAGCGCGGGCTGCCATGCGCCAAGGTCACCTGCGCCTTCTCGATGGTCTCAGGCGCCGACTGCAGATAGGTCAGGCAAGCCTCGTCAAGCTGCTCGCGGTTCCAGAGATTGGACTTGCGCGCGTCCCCATTAAAGTCGTCCAGCGATATCTTGCCCAGCACACCCCAGTCGTGGTTGCCGGCGATATGCGAATGCTCGTGCTCGCGCAGCGTCGCGATGCACTCGTTAGGTTGCGGACCATACCCGACAATGTCGCCCAAGGACCAAAGCGCATCAAAGTCGCCAGCGTCCGCCAGAACAGCCTGCAAAGCAGCTAGGTTCGAGTGCACATCCGAGACTACCAATACACGCACAAGCATCTCCTTGCCAGCGCCACATAGCCAGAGTGTATGCGCGAGCGCTCCCCGTGGCAAGGAGCAGCATTGACCGCCAACCGTGGCCTGGCTAGAATGTGGGCCGGTCGCAAGGACGAAAGGGAATTGGCCCATGCCCTCCATCATCGCCGCAGGCGAGGCACTGGTAGAGATCATGCGCACCGAGCTGGATCAGCCGCTCGACCGCCCGGGGACCTTTGCCGGCCCGTTCCCCAGCGGCGCGCCCGCCATCTTTGCCAGCGCCGCCGCCCGCCTGGGCGGGTCCGTTGGCATGGTTGCCACCATCGGCGACGATGCCTTTGGTCGCTGCATCGCCGACCGCCTGCAAGCCGATGGTCTGGACCTTCAGGCGCTGCGCGTGTCTCCCGAGCGACTGACCGGCATGGCTTTTGTGTCCTACCGCTCTGATGGCGAGCGGGCGTTCCTGTTCCACCTCCACGACGCAGCCGCCGCTGCCGTAACCCTGGAACAGATCCCTGCGGGTTATCTTGAGGGGGTGCAGCACCTGCACATCACCGGCTCCTCCCTGAGCGTCGGGACCTCGCTGCGAGAGGTGTGCTATGCGCTGGCTCACGAGGTATCTCAGCGCGGCGGCACCATCTCGCTAGACCCCAACCTGCGTCCTGAGTTGATGCCGGTCGACGAGATCCGCGCCATCTGCCAGCCGATCCTGGAGGTCACCACCTACCTGCTGCCAAGCGGCGCCGAGCTGCTAGGGCTAGTGGATGCGGATACGCCCGAGGCAGGGGCTCGAAAGCTGATCGCCCGCGGGATCAAGCTGGTGGGCCTCAAGCGCGGCGCGGCCGGCTCGACGTTGTTCACCCGCGATCTCACGCTAGAGATCGCGCCGTTCGAGGTAACCGAGGTGGATCCTACCGGCGCCGGCGATTGCTATGCGGCCGGATTGGTGACGGCGCTGCTGGGAGGATGGGACCTCTCCACCGCGGGGATGTTTGCCAATGCCGTGGGTGCCCTGGCCACCACGCGCCTGGGCCCCATGGAGGGAACCTTTGGCCTATCCGATGTGGCCCAGTTCATGGCTGCGCAACACCGTCCCTTGCCCCACGGCCTGGTCTAGCCGTCCAAAACAGGAGTACGCCATGTCACGACCTGTCATCGTGGTCCATGGGGGCGCCGGCGACATCCCCGATGAGCAAGCCGAGGGGCACCGCCTGGG
>DAIRUQ010000050.1:3316-5079 GCA_036803245.1 Chloroflexota bacterium
GCACCAGGGGCTTAACGACACGGTGGGAGCGGTGGCCATGGATCTATCGGGCCACCTGGCGGCCGGCGTTTCCACCGGAGGCTCGCCGCTCAAAGTGCCCGGCCGGGTCGGCGACGTGCCCTGTATCGGCGCCGGGATCTATGCCGACGACCAGGTGGGCGGCGTGTCGTGCACCGGTGTCGGGGAGCAGATCACCCGCATCGTCATGGCCAAGCGTTGCACCGACCGCCTGGCCAAAGGGGATGTGACCGCCCAGCAAGCCGCCGAGGAGGCCATCGCCTATCTTGCCCGGCGCGTGCACGGCGAGGGCGGCCTGATCGTGCTCTCCCATGACGGAGAGATCGGTTGCGCCATGAACACCCAGCGCATGTCTCGCGCGTGGATCACGCCCGATGCATCGTACGTGGGGCTTGAGCCGACGGACTAGGGCTCGAGCCGGCCCTCCTCTGCCAACAGATCTCGCAAGAGAGCCGTCGCTTGCCTGACAAGGGGCTGGCAGCGGTGGGGGACGTCGGGCAAGGCATCGCGAAGCGTCCTGCAGCAGGTAGCGCCATACTCGGCCAGGAAGCGCTGACGCCATAGCACAGCCAGACGCTTCGCCTCCTCGTCAGGCCGATCGGGCAGTTCGCGTCCCAGCAGCGCGCCAATTAGCAGCACGCCCCCGCTCAAGAGCCCGCACATCTCGTCTAGCGAGCCCCCTACGCCGCCCCCAAAGGGGCTGCTGGCTCGCGCCAACGAGCCGGGGACCCGGCCGAACAGAGCCTCGCCAACGGCGAGGACGATGGCCTCCGATCAATGGCCGCCGGCTGCATAGACCTCGTCCGCGCGGGCCAGCACCTTGTCCGTCATGACACCTCGTCTTCTGTGGTTGTGCGTAACACCAATCCGGCCCCCGGGCCCGAACGGCACAAGAAGGCCTGAGCACGTCGCCCCGTCTCGCGCTCATAGGCGGGGAGCACGTTCTCGCATAAGGAGGCCGCCCTGTCGCTGGAGACCAAGGCCACGATGCATCCACCCCAACCGGCGCCGGTCAGCCGCGCCCCTACAACGCCATCCTCGTCTTGCGCCAGCCCCGCCAGCACCTCGATCTCGGGCGTGCTGATCTCATAGTCATCTCGGGCGCTAGCGTGCGCCCGTTTCATCAGAGCGCCAAACGCCGGGACGTCCCCCGCCTTGAGACGAGCCACCGCCTCCACCACGCGGGCGTTCTCGGTGACCACGTGGCGGCAGCGCCTGCGCACCTGAAACACGTCGGTCTCAGTAGCCACACCACGGTCGAGGAGCGCGTCGGGGTCGATGCCCATCTCGTTCAACTCTGCACGGCTGATCGACTCCGGTAGCAGGGGCTCTAGATCGCCCCACGGTAGCCCCTCTGCATCGCGCAACGTCTGGACCTCGGGGTAGTGCCGTTGCAGCAGGCGCACCCCCACGCGACACTCGGCCACGCGTCGGTTAAAGTGGGGGCCCGTATTCCGATGGCGGACGCCGCTATCCACCACCACAACCGCATAGTCGGCCGGGAGCGGCACATGCTCATAGGCATAGTCGGTGGCTTGGCCACGCGGCCTACAATCGAGGAACAACGCATGATCGCGCCGAGCCAGCACAGCGCTGAACTGATCCATGATGCCGCCACGGGTGCCCACGTACCATTCAGCCCGCCCGCAGGCATCCGCCAGGGCCGCCCCCGCCAGGTTCACCTCGTTCAGTTGCACCAACGCCACCGCGGTTGCCACAGTCAGTGCCGAAGAGGACGACAACCC
>DAIRUQ010000050.1:5179-12427 GCA_036803245.1 Chloroflexota bacterium
GGCAGCACATAGCCCTGGTTATAGTCGGTATGCTCGCCGATCAGGTTCACCCGACCGGGCGCGCGGAACACCCGCACCGAACCCGGCCCATACAGCTCTGCAAACAGGATCAAATCCGCGTGGTAGCGCTCCACCTGCGCCGCCAGCAGTTCAGGATCGTCACCGTACACCGCTTCAAGGGCACGCGTCAGTCGCCCTGTTGGCTCCATGCTAGTTCTCCCCCGTCTCGGTGAATCACCCGCGACAGTATCGCCGAGAGGTCAAGAGCCTGTCAAACCGCGCTGGGCCGAGCCGCGGGACCGCGTTGCACTATGGTGCGCTCCCTGGTACCATCATCAGACCGAACGTGATGGGTGGAGAGGCGTGTGACCACGGCGAGTACGACACCTTGTCGCCCCAAAGAGACCGTATGGCTGAGCCTGCTACTCCTCTGCCATATCGTGCTGGGCGTCTACTATAGTGTCACCATTCCCATCTGGGAGGCCCACGACGAGGTGGGGCACTATGCCAAGCTGCGCTATATCGCCATGGAAGGGCGCCTACCGCCACCCGGCACCACGACCGCGCCTTCCCAGGATGAGACCCACCAACCGCCGCTGTACTATGTGCTTGGCGCGCTGCCCGTCTCCTTGGTCGACCTAGACGGGCCCCTGGAGTACCAGGTCAACCGCTATGCTCGCTACCCCGACGCCCAGGGCGGCCACAACGTCGCCATGCACGATCCAGCCGCAGAGGCGTGGCCCTACCGCGGTGACACGCTGGGCGTACACCTGGCGCGATGGGTATCGGTGCTGTTGGGCGGGCTGGTGATCCTGCTGGTGTATCTCTGCGGCCAGACCGTCTGGCCGGACCGACCCGCAATCCGCTGGGCCACCGCCCTGATGGTGACCTTGTGGCCACAGTTCCGCTTTACCAGCGCCGTGGTCAACAACGATATCGCCGTCACCCTGGCGGCGGCCGTGGCCCTATGTGGCAGCCTGCTGGTGCTGCAGGGCAAGCACCACCGGCAGGCCCTGCTGACGCTGGGACTTGGCATGGCCATGCTCGCCCTCACCAAGACCAACGGTCTCCCCCTGCTGCTGATCCCAGCGCTGGCCTTGATGCCGACGCTCCGGACCGGCACTCGCCGTGCCATCACCATCGGGCTGGCGGCCCTGGTCGTCGTCGCCCTCGGGGCGGGATGGTGGTACCTGCGCAATCTGGCGACGACGGGCGGCCTCCTGACCGGCCCGTGGAGCGTCCTCCGCAAGCTATTGGCGGAGAAAGGCACCCTCACCACAGCGCTCTCGGGCCTGACGCGCTGGGGATCCTGGTGGCACGCCCTGCGCACCTTCTGGGCCGGCTTTGGCCACAACAACGTCGCCTATGAGCGATGGGTCTACCTGGCCGCCCTGGGGATTGTGCTGCCACCGCTGGCTGGCCTCGCTATCTGGTTGCAGCGGCAGCCGACAGGGCGCCAGCGGGCTGCTGCGGGCCTGGCAGCACTGACGGTCATGGTCGCGCTAATGGCGCCACAGGCCCTGTGGGCGTTGCAGGACTGGTCTCACGTGCAGGGTCGCTACCTCTTGCCCGGGTTGCCCGCTCTCGGGCTGCTCCTGGGGCTGGGTTGGGTCGCGCTGGGCGATGCCTTGAGGGCCCGCTGGCTCGCGTGGGTGCCGCTGGGTGGCATGGCCGGCCTGGTCGCGCTCACGCCTCTGCTGGTGATCATGCCCGCCTATGGCTATCCCAAGACGCTCACCCGCGAGGACCTGACCGCCTATCACCAGTCGCCATATCGCTTTGGCGCATCGGTCGAGATGCCGGCATGGCGCATCTTGACGCCAGCGGTCGACCCTGGCGGGACGTTCGAGGCCGAGTTAGTGTGGCAGGCCGACGAGCCGATCTGGACCATGCTGGTGCTCTCGGCCAAGCTGTACGACGATGATGGGACGCTCTTGGCAGAGATCACCCGCTACCCCGGGAACGGATCCCTAGCCACCGATTCCTGGAACCCGGGTCTATACCTCGAGCAGTTGGTCATGCGCCTCCCCAACGACCTCGTGCCGCGGACCCATCGAGCCCTCTGGCTGGATGTCAGCCTTTTCCCACGCCGTACGCCCGAGAGGCCGCTGGCCGTCTTTCAGGCCGGTGGCCAGCGCATTGGGCGCACCCTGCGACTGGGCCCGGCCAAGCTGAGGGGGGTGAACGAAGGCCACGAGCTCGAGCCCGTCGCCTTTGCCTTCGGTCAGGCGCTGCTCTTGAGCGGTTTGGAGGCGCGCCTTGACGGCAACCAGCTAGAGATCGCTACCGCTTGGCAGGCGCTCCACGCTCCTGAAGTGGACCTCCAGGTCTCGGTGCAACTCCGCGACCCGGCCAACCGGGTGATAGCCCAGGCCGACGGGCCCCTCGCCAACGGGCGTCTTGCCACATCGCTGTGGGAGGCGGGAGACGAGTTCGTGGACCACCGAGTCGCCGCACTCCCGGAGAAGCGGCAGGACGAGATGCTTGTCTATCTGTGCCTCTATGAGCTCCACAGCCTGCAGCGCTGGCCCGTGACGACAGCCAGCGATCCCGCCGCAACAGAGCTGCTACTGGGCCGAATCGCTCCTGGCCAGACCGAGTTTGAGCCGTTGTGGTGAGCCGAGCGGTACGTTGACCCCGCACCTCGGTGGTGCTATACTCTGCTCGTGAATAGCCGTGACGGAGACAAGTAGCCCGATCCGCTCACCAAAGAGAGCTGCCGGCGGGTGCAAGGCAGTGGGAGCGTCGGGTGAATCCACTCCCGAGCTGGACGCCAAGCGGCCTGTCGCGCCCAAGCGTTCCCGGTAGCTCCCGTTAGCGAGCATCGCCCGAAAGGGCGGCCGAGGCCCCTGCCGCAAGGCAGGCGCAAATCCAGGTGGCACCACGAGCGCTCCTCGTCCTGCGTGATGAGGAGCGCTTTTGCATGGGTTGAGGAGGAAATCACGATGATCGAGCTAGGGTACATTCGCGAGCATCCCGATGAGGTGCGCCAGGCCCTGACGGACCTCCAGGCCGAGGCTCCCATCGATGAGATCCTCGCGCTGGATGAGCGGCGGCGGGCGCTGCTGGCCGAGGTGGAGGCGTTGCGCGCCGAGCGTAACCGTGTCTCCAAAGAGATCCCTCGCACCAAGGATCCCCAGCAAAAGCGCGAGATGATCGAGGCCATGCGCGCCGTGGGCGAGCGCATTACCGAGCTGGAAGGCGAGTTGGCTCCCGTGCAGGCGCGCCTCGACGAGGCGCTGCTCGAGGTTCCCAACATGCCTCACCCCAGCGTGCCCGTGGGGCCTGATGAAAGCCACAATGTGGTCGTTCGCACGGTAGGCGACCCACCGACCATGGCATTCCAGCCAAAGCCTCACTGGGAGCTAGGGGAGGAGCTGGGGCTGATCGATTTTGATCGCGGCGTCAAGATCTCGGGATCGCGTTTCTACCTGCTGCGCGGGGGAGCCGCTCGGCTTCAGCGTGCGCTGATCGCCTGGATGATCGATGTCCACGTAAGCGAGCACGGCTATGAAGAGGTCTATCCTCCCTATTTGGTGCGACGCGAGTGCCTGTACGGGACGGCTCAGCTGCCCAAGTTTGCAGAGAACCAGTACTTTGACAGCGAGGATGACCTCTGGCTAGTGCCCACGGCCGAGGTGCCTGTCACCAACATGTACCGTGAAGAGATCCTAGCCGAGGAGCAGCTACCTATCTATCATGTGGCCTACTCGGCCTGCTTTCGCCGCGAAAAGATGTCGGCCGGCCGAGACACCCGCGGCATCAAGCGCGGCCACCAGTTCGACAAGGTCGAAATGGTCAAGTTCGTCCATCCTGATACGTCGATGGACGAGCTGATGCGCCTGCTGGACAATGCCGAGGATATCTGTCGCCAGCTCGAGCTGCCTTATCGCGTCGTGCAGATGTGCACGGGAGACCTGAGCTTTTCGGCGGCGGTCAAGTACGACATCGAGCTCTGGGCGAACGGCTGCCAAGAGTGGCTAGAGGTCTCCTCGTGTAGCAACTTCTTGGACTTTCAAGCGCGTCGCGCCAATATTCGTTTCCGCCCCACGGACGGCGGCAAGCCCCAGTACGTGCATACCCTGAACGGCTCTGGCTTGGCGCTGCCGCGCCTGATGATCGCCATCCTGGAGAACTATCAGCGCGAGGACGGCACCATCAGCGTCCCCGAGGTAATCCAGCCCTACATGGGAGGGCAGACCGAGCTGCCGTAATCGACACCGAGCGATGTCCCTGCCATCATTCTAGGAGGAAAGCACATCATGTCTTCCGAGTTGTTTGATCTCACCGGTCGTGTAGCGATGGTGACCGGCGCCAGTCGTGGCATCGGTCAAGGCATCGCCCTTGGTCTCGCCGGAGCGGGCGCCGACATCGTGGCGATCTCGCGCGGCTCCTGCGAGGAGACAGAGCGGGAGGTCACCGCGTTGGGCCGACGCTTTCTGCATCTGCCATGTGACCTTGCCGAGGCCAGCGTAGCCGATCTGCAAAAGCTGGTCGACCAGGCCGTAGAACTGATGGGCGGCCTGGACATTCTGGTCAACGCCGCCGGCACCATCACGCGACACTCGGTCCTGGAGTATCCTGAGGAGGAATGGGATCAGGTTCTTCAGGTGAACCTGAAGGCCGTCATGTACCTCTCGCAAGCTGCGGCGCGCCACTTTGCCGAGGTGGGCAAAGGCAAGATCATCAATATCGCTTCGGCGCTGTCCGTACAGGGTGGCATTTTGGTGCCGGCCTATGCCGCCGCCAAGCATGGCGTGGTCGGGGTCACCCGATCTCTGGCCAACGAGCTGGCGGCCAAGGGGATCAATGTCAACGCCATCATCCCAGGCTACATCCTGACTGACATGACGGCACCGTTGGCCGCCGACCCTGACCGCAATGAGCCGATTCTGGCGCGGATTCCGGCTGGCCGTTGGGGAAAGCCAAGCGACTTTGCCGGCGTGGCCGTGTTCCTCGCGTCACGCGCATCGGACTATTGCGACGCCTCCATCATCGCCGTGGATGGCGGCTGGCTCAGCCGGTAGCGACAGCTGGCTCACAGGCAGGCAGACAAAAAGGGCGAGAGTGCGTTGGCACTCTCGCCCTTTTTCTTGGTCAAGCTGGCAGCTAGAACCAGCCGCTATACCGCGAAAAGTGGTCCATCCAGACCTCGCCCACCTCCCCGTCACCATCGATGTCGCTGGTCACGATGGCTTGGACGGTGTTGCGATAGTGGTAATAGACCACCTCGGCCGATCCGAACTTTATCAGGACGGGACTGGAGAACTTGCGATCAGGCAGGAAATCAGCACGGAACTGTCCGTCAGGATCGGCGGTCAGGTGGATCATCACCGGCCCGCCCTTGGGCAGCGCCCCCGCCGGCACCGTCACACTCACATCGCCCACCGTTAGCGTGTAATCCTGGGTCGCTCCGGCGGGGATCATCATAAAGCCCATGGTGCGCGTGCTCTTGCCGGCCGAGGCCGCCATCGGCATCGCCAAGATGCCAACCAACAGCGCCATCGAGAGAGCCATCACCAAACGCCGTCTTGTGCGCATCGGGTACCTCCGAACAGTTGATGCCAGAGATGGCAAGGGGCAGTCACTCACTGTGCAGATATTGTACCTGATGCATCGAGAGCCATGCGTAAAGCGGGCGTGAACGCCCCTCCACAGTCACGTAAAATCAGGATAAACGCCCGTTCCCCGCGCGGCGCCCCGCACCCGACCCCACCGCGAGGAGCGCCAGCACCAGCGCCAGTCCCGCCAGGGCAGCGACAGCCACGCGGTCACGGTGGTAGCGCACCAGAACAGAAGTGGGGCGCCCGCTCTGTCCAAAGGGGACGCGCCCCACGGGATAGAGAGCATCTCCTTCATCGAGCGCCAGCTGGTAGACCCAGTAGCTGCCACGAGGCAGATCGCGCCAGATATCCCGCTGCTCCGCCAGGGCGTGGTAGGCCAGCCGCTGTTCATAGCTCGGCTCGCTCTCTGGCGCCAGGGCAGCCTCGATCTCGATCGCCTGCCATTGCACCAGCGAGTCCTCGGCCGCCCATAGCGTGCCCAGTTCCTCCAGGTCCACCGTCTCCTGATAGCGGATGATGGTCCGCCAGAGATTCTGCTCACGCGTAAAGGCCTGGGCCTGCTGACCCCAAGAGCTCCGCACCACGGCACTCAGAAGGTCGTTCGGGTCGCTCAAGTAAGCAAGCTCCTCGTCGCCCTCGCTCGCCTCCAGGGTGGCACGATGGGGCCCGACAACGGTCAGCACCGCCATCTCGCCTTTGCGGGTCAGGCTGGCCGTCATCAAGCCAGTGGCCTCAAGGCGGGCAGAGATCTCTTCCAGGGCGAGCAGCGTGGTGTCGGCCGTAGGTGGATAGAGCCGAAAGGCCTGCTCGGACGTCCTCATCTCGCTACCCACCGTCACGGTAGTGACAACCGAGGCAAAGGGAGGCGCATAGCGAAGCAGCGAATCGCGCGTCTGAGGCGAGATCTCGCCCTCGATCGCCTCGAGCGCCTGCTGCAACCGTCCTCGTTCGGCCAGCGATAGCGCCAGGCGCAGCGCCAGAGCCTCCTGCCGCTGGTCCACCAGATCGCCGCCCAGGATGCCCTCTGCCTTTTGCAGGAGGTCGAGCGCCAAAGCTGGGTTGCCCGACTCCTCGGCGGCAAGGGCGGCCTCCAGGCTCAGCTCGCCGAGACGCTCAGTCATCGCCGCGGTACGGTTCGCCGGCTCGACCGCCTCCAGCTGCTCGATGCCTAGAGAGAGGTATGGTAGACGGCGCTCAGGGGCGGCCGCCGCCCTGGCGGCATAGACGTCAGCCAGAACGGCTCGCAAGGGGGCCGGCTCTGCCTCCCTTCCGATGGCAGCCAAAAGCTCCCCAATGCCGGCGGCGTAGAACGCGTCAGCCTCCAAGCCTAGATCGGCCATCTCGTCCGCTAGCTGTAGGTAGAACAGGCCCAGTCCACCCCAGTCCTGGGCCATCCTCAACCCGATGATCTCGCGCCAAGGCTCTGGCGCCACGGCCACCACCTGGACGGGCGCCGCAGCGTCTAGATCCCAGATGACCTCGCCGCCCTCGAGCCCATAGCCGGCAGGGCTCACGTCCAGCAGAGCCTCATCGGTGATCCCATCCGGATAACGTAGAGCCAGGCGCGTGGGCGGAACCTCACCCCAGGGTGCAAGGTCCGCCGAATCCCAGGTCCAGGCGAGCAGCATACCGTCTGGCAGCGCGACCTGATAGGCGACCGCAATCTCGTCGGTCTGGCCGGCGC
>DAIRUQ010000050.1:12527-21383 GCA_036803245.1 Chloroflexota bacterium
CCGTCTGGCAGCGCGACCTGATAGGCGACCGCAATCTCGTCGGTCTGGCCGGCGCTTAGTGAGACCGAGACCGTCCCCAGCGCGCCGGCATCCATCTCTTGGACGATAGTGTCTATCGCTACGGTGACCTGCTCAAATAGGCGGCCGTCGGGCAAGGCGAGCCTGAGGGTAGCGCTGGCCGTCTCGTTGCTGCCATTGTAAAGGACATAGCGCTGCTCCCCTCGGATCAACGTGCCACCCTCGGCAGGCTCGGCCGTAACCACTTGAGAGCATCCCAAGAGCTCGAGCGTGGTCGCCTCCAGGGGGACTAGCACCGGCAGGCGCAACCAGTCGGGGGCTTGGGCGTTGGCGCCTCGTGGCAGTGCGAGCAGCAGGCTCAACGCCAGCCAGACGCCGCAAAGACGTCGGCTCAAGGGCTGGCTGAAGACGCGGCACGCTGAGTGAAGCATGAGGGCATGATAGGGTCTTGAGAGGGTACGGTCAAGACCGCTCATCACAGAGCAGCGATCCAAGCCCTTGGCGGTCAGGGACGCAGATGCTCGTCGAAAAAGGCCACCATGCGTTCCATCAGGCGTTGATCGGCCTCGCCGCGGAAGGTGTGAGGGGTATTCTCGTACAGGTACAGCTCGACATCTTTCCCGAGCGCCTCCATGCGGGCCGCCAGCTCCTCTGACCATTCGTACGGGACGGTCTCGTCATCCACGCTGTGATGGATGCTGAGAGGCGTCGTGATATCCTGCAGGTAGCTGGACGGCGAGACGCGACGCAGATCCTCGGCAGAGGCTAGGCCCTCTGGCCCGGACACCTCGCCACCGAATCGCCGGCGTCTCCATGCCAGGTTCTCATTCTCGTCGGGATGCATCGAGCCATAGAGCAGCGCGGCCCCCACGCCCTCATCAACGGTCAACACCCGCCAGGTGATCCCGCCACCCATGCTATGCCCCATGAGGCCGATGGCATCGGCGTTGGCGCGAGCTAGTAGCCCCTCCTCGCCAGCCGTGTCCCGCACGATGGCGAGCAGGTTGAGCACGTCGATGGCCATACCTACTCGAAAGGCATTGGCACCGCTATCGGAGGGAGGATAGCCCCGCAAGTTTGGATGCACCACGATATAGCCAGCGCGGGCCAGCGCGTCGGCGTAACGCGTTGTGTAGGCAACCGTCTCATAGACGGCCGGATCAATATAGCCGTGCAGGACGATCGCAACGGGAAAGGGCCCGTCTCCCGCCGGCACATTCGCAAAGCCATAGATGGTGAGATCATCACTTGCATAGGAGACCAGGCTGCGGGTAAAGGCAGAGGTCACAGCCAAGACCTCTCGCGCCTCCAAAGCTCCCCCGCCATAGGAACGAGCACGCAGGTCAGCGATGGTCAAGCCCGCGTATGGGTCTGGCGTGGGGGTGACGGTCGGCCTAGGCGTCGCTGTGTTCGTTGGCGTGGCTGTGGGAAGGGCTGTCGCAGTCTGTGTGGGAAGCGGGGTCCAGGTTGCCAAAGGCACGGCGGTCCTGGTAGGCAAAGCGGTGGCGCTGGGGGCAACTGCGCTGGGCAAAGCAGCGGCGCCAGACTGGCAGCCAGCCAACAGCACCGAGATCAAGGCCAAGCCACCTAAGAGTGCTCTCATGGAACGGGAGGTAGCATGCTCGGCTGTCCTTGGCAGATTGGGCGGCAGGCGCCAAAACTACACGGGAGCGGATGGGAGTCGAACCCACCAGGGCCGCCTATGCGGCGCCCCTCAGACGGTTTTGAAGACCGCGGAGCCCACCGGGACTCTACCACCCCCTCGACGGCAGTCAGCATAGCGTGGTCCTGCTGGGCCGTCAACACGAGGTCTCGCATCCACGAAGTTACGGATCGATGCTCTCTTGCCTCTGCCAGAGCGCTATGCTACCATGACGCCATTGGAGGATAGGGTGAGCATCGCAACCCTAGTAAACACAGCCAACGACCGCTTTCGCCGAGGGCTGACGCACCGCACATGGTGGGTGCGGGGGTTCTCGGTTCTGGCACTGTGCCTACTCCTCGGCGCCCCCGTGGGGGCCGTGCTGGGCTTGCTGGGCTGGATGTATGGCACGGCGGCGTTGGTTGCCCTGATCGTGGCCTACTGGATCCTACGCAGCACGCTGGTAGGACTCCTGAGCACGATCGCCATCATCACCCTGCTGCCGTTTGCGGCCCTGCCGTTCGACGTCGGCTTTACACCCACCCTTTTGGATCTCGCCCTCGCGGGGCTCTACCTGGTCTGGCTCAGCCGCATCATGGCGCGCCGGGATACCCGCTTTGTCACCACGCCCACGACGTTGCCCCTGCTGATCTTTATCATGCTGGCCATCGTCTCGTACGTACGCGGCCTTGAGCACGCCCCCCTGACCGCCAACAACCTACGTCATTTCGCCGAGATACTCCTGAGTCTCGGGCTGTTCATCGTCGTCACCAACATAGTCCGAAGCCGCCAGCGACTCCAGATCGCGGTGGTCGCGTTGGTCATTGGCGGGACCATCTCGGCGCTCATCGGCATCGTCCTCTATGTTTTGCCACCCGATCTCTCCAGTCGCATCCTCTCAGCCCTGCGCGTGGTGCGTTATCCCTCAGGGATAGGCGTCCTGCGCTATGTCGAAGACAATCCTGCGCTGCCCTTGCGCGCCATCTCTACCTCTGTGGATCCCAACGTGCTCGGTGGCTTATTGATCTTTACCACCACCATCACGGCTGCCCTGGCCCTCGCGCCCAAGCCGCCGCTGCCACGTGTGATCCTTTTTGGTATGGCAGGCGTCATGGCCATCTGCATGGTGCTGACCTACTCGCGCGGCTCGTTTGCTGGCCTGGCCGTGGCCGTCGGGCTGCTCGCCGTCTTGCGCTACCGCAAACTGGCCTGGTTCGGCCTCCTGGCCATTGCCCTGCTCTTCCTGCTTCCCTGGACGCAAGACTATGTCGCGCACTTTATTGAGGGCGTGCAGGGCCAAGACCTAGCCACGCAGATGCGGTTCGGCGAGTACAAGGACGCGCTCATCCTGATCGGGCGATACCCCTGGCTTGGGGTGGGGTTCTCTGGCACCCCCGACATTGATACCTACCTCGGCGTCTCCAACGTCTATCTCCTCATCGCCGAGCAGATGGGCATCGTGGGCCTACTCGCCTTTCTTGCGGCCATAGGTAGCTACGGATGGTTCATGGTAAGCAGCTACCGAAAGATCCAACATGATGAACGGCTTGAGCCTATCGCCTTAGGGATCACGTTGGCCGTCTGCGGCGCGCTGTTTGGGGGGCTGCTGGATCACTACCTGTTCAACCTCGTCTTCCCCCACGCCTCGTCACTACTCTGGCTTACGCTTGGCCTCGGAGCCTCCACCATCAACTTGGCCGTCAGGCCCGACAGCGTTCCGCCGCAGGAGAGCATATGGCTTGGTTGAGAGCATAGGCCATGCTATAATGGCGTGGATTCTGGGACTATGCTGGAGGAGGCCCGAGCATGCAGATCACGACCAACCATCTGAAGCGCTGCGACTTGATCACGCTCTCTGGTCGTTTCGACAGCAGCAACGCTCATGAGCTGCAGGCTGCACTACGAGCCTCCATGGATGAGGGAGTCTATCGCATCGTCCTCGATATGAAGGACGTCACCTTTTTCGGTAGCGCTGCCATCCGCGCCCTTGTTCAGGCCTACAAAGAGTGCCGCCGCTGGAATCGCGGTGACGTCCGCCTGGCCGCCATCCCCGAGCGGATCACAGAGGTTCTCGATCTCGCGGGCATTCTACCGCTCGTGCAGGTATATGATGACGCCGTGTTGGGCGTCGGCAGCTTCTAGCGTCAGGTCCGTGGCTTTGACGAGACGGGACAGTGCCCCGAAACGCGTTGCGCCTAACCGCGACTATCGAGGGTAGCTTCGGATGACGAGCACCCAGCACGAGATCTGTGTTACCAGCGAGCTGGCGAACCTAGCCAACATTGGCTCGTTTGTGTCCGAAAGAGCCCGCCTCTCGGGCATGTCGGAAAAGCAGGTCTTTCACGTGCAGATGGCGGTGGACGAAGCCTGCACCAACGCGATGGTTCATGCCTACCAGGGAGACCCCGAGGGTGAAGTGCGGGTCTGTTGCTACCTCGAAGGCAACGACTTTGTGGTCGAGGTGGTCGACCAAGGCCAAGTGTTTGATGCATCCAGCGTCCCCGAGCCTGATCTCGGCAGGCCACTTGAGGAGCGAGACATTGGCGGGCTGGGCTTGTTCTTTATGCGCAAGCTGATGGATTCGGTGGTGTTCGTCGCCCCTCACGAGGGTGGCAACCAGGTGATCATGCGCAAGCGAATCGGCGGGCGCTTGTCATGACTGACTCTCACCAGACCTTGCCCCCCGCAGCCTCCATCGCGCCCAGTGGTCGTCTGGATGCCTCGGCCGTTCCCACGCTGGAACGCAAGCTGTTCGACGCTCTCCAGGCGGGGGTCGCTCACCTGACCATCGACCTGTCGCAGGTCAGCTATGTCAGCAGCAGCGTGTTGCGTTGTTTCCTCTTGGCCCAGCGCCAGGCCGATCGCCAGAGGACCCATTTGGAACTAGTTGAGGTGCAACCCCGTCTGATGGACACGTTCGAGCTCTGTGGATTCGACCGCGTCCTCCATTGCTCGCCGTCATCGGTATCGTCTAGCTAGACCGTTCGCGCACTGGGGTCCGCATGAAGTCCCGCTCCGCAGCGATCTCTGTTCGCGTCTATTCTGTGCTGGTCGGCATGGCTGGCCTGGCTGCGCTGGCACTGGCCCTGCCCCATACCAAGCTGCCCCCCCTCACCGACGCTCTGGCCCTCTTGGTGGTGAGCACTTGCGTCAAGCGGCTCGGCTTTCATGTCATCACAGGGGTAACCCACAGCCTCGTGGGGATCATCGACCTGGCAATGCTCTTTTTGTTCGGCGGCCCCTCGGCAGGGCTGCTGGCAGGTCTAGCGGCCGCCCTGACCCAGTGGCTGGTCACTGGCAAGACGCAAGGCTATACCACCCCCATCCGCCTGCTGGAGGCCTGGTATGTCGGAGGACTGCGAGCGCTGATCCTGGTCGCCGTCGGCATCCTGTATCGCGCGCTGGGAGGCGAGATCCCACTCGGCATTCTGACCTGGGGCGGGTTTGCCCGCGTCTTGGCTGCCTCGTGTGCCCTCTTTTTACTGGATCACGCCGCGTGGGCGCTCGGGATTCTGCTGAAGCACGGCTGGTCTGGAACCCTCGAGTTCTTGGGACGCATCAGCAACTATTCGTTGATCGTCGAGCTCGCTCCGTTGCCCGCCTCGGTGCTCCTGGCAGAGATCTACCAAACCCAGAGTGGCCCCGCCATTCTGGTGATGCTGATGGCCCTGGTGGCCGCGGGGCTAATGCTACGCCGACTGATGGCTGCGCTGGACGAGGAACGGCGTCGCGTGCGCGAGCTCTCGTCGATGAGCGATCTCGGGCGCGATCTCCTGAGGGCAGGGCCCGAGCCCGAAGCCATCTATCATCTCTTGCACCGCTACAGCGCCGCCATCGCGCCCGCACGGGGGTTCACGGTCCAGGTGCCCGACAGCGCAGGAAACCCCGTCGTCAGCTTTTGCCTGGTGGATGGGCAGCCGGTGCCGACGAACGAGATCGGCGAAGGCCTTTTCCGCACCGTCACGCGCCTGCGAGAGCCCCTCTTTGTGGACGATTTGGGCTCCATTTCGTACCAGCCGCTGCGGCTAGGCTTTGCGGCCCGTAGCGGGGCCTACCTCCCCGTGGAGGTGGGCGGTGAGCTCTTTGCGGTCATCTCACTCCAGCACGATCAGCCCGAGGCATTTGCTTTTGCAGTCCGAGAGCCGCTCGTGGCTGCCGCCTCACAGGCCGCCCAGGCGCTCCGAGCCGCCAAAGCCTATGCTGACGAGCGCAAGCGAGCTGCCCATCTCATGGCCGTTGCCGAAGTCGGTGGGCGTGTGGCCGCCATCCTGGAGCTGGAAACCCTCTTCACCGACACGGTTCGCCTGGTGCATGACACCTTTGGCTACCACTGTGTCAGCCTCTTTACCGTCGACCAAGAGGGGCAACAGGTCAGCTTTCGCGCCAGCTCTGACCCAGCCGTCCAGCAGCGCGGCGTAGAGGTCCCGTGGGGCAAAGGCATCGTCGGTTGGGCCGCCGAGCGAGGCGAGCCCGCCATCGCCAACCGCGTCTCTGATGACCACCGCTTCTTGAACGACCCGTCACTCGCCGCGACCCGCTCCGAGGTGGCGTTGCCCCTCAAGGTGGAGGATCGCATCTTGGGCGTGATGGACGTTCAGAGTAAGGAGGATGACGCCTTTGGCGACGAGGAGCTGGTCGCCCTGGGGGCCTTGAGCGACCTGGTAGCGATCGCCATTGAGGATAGCCGCATCTATCAGGAGGGCCAGGAGCAGGCCTGGGTTTCCACGGCGCTGCTGCAGGTGGCCGAATCGGTCGCGCAGAGCAACACCCGAGAAGAGATCCTGAACAGCGTGGTTCGCCTGGCCGAGATGCTCACGGGCGTCGACCGCTGCCTGGTCTATCTCTGGTCGGAGCAGAACGAAGAGTTCGAGCTGGTAGAGGGTAGCGGTATCGCCCCGGAGCAGATGGAGGCGCTGTTCGGGCACACCGTGCCGGCCTCTGAGGCGTCGGTGCTGGCGACCGCCGTCCACACGGGCGAAAAGGTTCAGGCGGCCGTTTCGGGCTTGGGCCTCATCCCGGGTTGGGAGGACCAGGCCACCAGACACGATGGTGAAGTCATCGCGCTGCCGCTACGTGCCGGCGGGGACGTCATTGGGGTGTTGGTCGCGGAACAGCTCGATGGTCGCGGCTTGCCGTGGAAACACCGCGAGACGATTCTGGCGGGAGCGGCCGACTATGCCGGAATGGCCCTGGAAAACGCCCGTCTCAACGCCTCGCTCCGCGAGGAGGCGTGGGCCTCCACGGCGCTGTTGCAGGTGGCCACCATGCTCAGTGCTAGCCCAGACGTCGACGAGGTGCTGACCACAGTCGTTCGCCTGACACCGCTGTTGATCAGCGTCGACTGGTGCACCATTCTGCTCTGGGATGAGAATCACCAGCGCTTTGACATTGCACGCAGCCATGGCGTGCCTGTCGAGATCGAGACAGCCCTGGCGTCGGAGGCGGCCCTCGTAACCGATACGCTCCTGCAGCCCCTCATGACCGCCACAGAGCACCTGGACACCTCGCTCAGCATCCCCGCACCCGATGGCGGCGAGGCACTCCAGCGGGTGACCGCGCATCCGCTTCGCACGTGGGACCGCCTGCTCGGAGCGTTCCTGGTTGGGGGATCGGACCCTCGCCGTACAGAGCCCGAGCATCGCTTGGGCATCCTGGCTGGAATCGCAAACCAGCTCACGCTGGCCATCGAGAGCGCGCGCCTTCACCAGCAGTCGCTGGAGCAAGAGCGGCTGCATCGCAGCATCGAGCTGGCCCGCGAGATTCAGGAGAGCTTTCTGCCCGAATGCTGCCCCGAGCCCGACGGTTGGGACCTGGCAGCCGAGTGGCGAGCTGCGCGAGGTGTCGGCGGCGACTTTTACGACTTTATCCCTCTGCCCGACGACCGTCTGGGACTGGTGATTGCCGACGTGTCCGACAAGGGAGTGGGCGCCGCGCTGTATATGGCGCTCTCGCGGGCCGTGCTGCGAGCAGCGGCGCTTACCACGACCGATCCAGCCGAGACGCTGCGCCGCGCCAACCGCGTTCTCATGGACGACGCGCGCTCGGGGATGTTTGTCACCGTGTTCTATGCCGTGGTTTCCTTGACCACTGGCGAGATCACGTTTGCCAGGGCGGGCCACAACCCAGGCTTGCTTCTGAGAGCCCGCTCAGATGAGGCGCTCGACCTACGGCCAGCCGGCGTGGTCCTGGGTATCCTCGACGACCCGCAGCTGGAGGAGGCTACCGAGACGATGGAACCCGGCGACGTGCTGCTCCTCTATACCGACGGCGTCATCGAGGCGGTGAACGAAAAGCAGCAAGAGTACGGCAGGGAACGCCTGGTGCAGGCGCTGAAGGGGTGTGGTAGCGCTCCGGCCGAGGAAGTGATGGAGCGGATCGACGCCTCGCTGCACGCGTTCGTGGCCGAGCAGCCCCAGGCCGACGACATCACGCTGATCGTGATGCGACGCTCACAGGAGCTAGGGCCAGGAGAACCAGATCTGGCCTAGGTCGGTGCAGGCGTCGGCCTCGATCGTGATGAGCAGGGGCTCCTCACTAGCGGACGATGTCATCGCTAGCACCCAGTCGTACGGCGCCCATATGGCCAGATAGTAACGCCCAGGTGGCACGTCACGCAGGTCGATTTCGCCGGCTGCCCCGGACGTACCCGGAACATGCCCTTGCTCGCGATCCGGGCCGGCGTACATCACGGGCGGGTGCGGGTCGTCGTCGCCCAACGCTGGCGCCAAATAGTAGGTGGTCCCTGGGATGCCCGCCCCGTTGACCACCGTCACCGCTTGCCCAACAAGGCACCCCATTCCGGATGCCGGCGCCGGCGTAGCTGTCGCCTCGGCACTCGGGGCCACGACAGTCGTCGGCGCAGCCGTCGGAATCAAGGTTGGCATAGTCGTGGCTTTGCGCTCCATCACGATCAGCCCCGTCCCCTCTTCAGGCAGAGAACAGCTGCACAGCGGCGCCAAAAGCGACACGCAAAGCAGGCATAGAACGGTGGTCCATTGGGCTCGACGCATACCCACTCCCCAAGAGCGAGGGTCGGTCCCCGCTTGAGAGGACCGACCCTGTGTTCTCGAAAACCAGCTCACCTAGTCAATAATGGTCTGGGCAAAAGCGGTGTGAGCCATAAAGTTGTCGCCGCTGGGGAGGTTGGGGTTGATCGCCCGCATCATGGAAAGCTGCACAAACGCATGAACATCCTG
>DAIRUQ010000051.1:0-7366 GCA_036803245.1 Chloroflexota bacterium
GAGACGGCGATCTCGGCCTCGAGCGCCAGGGTGAGCCCACGGCGGATCAGGATCGGCTCGTCGGCCGCCAGGGCGTTCTCGTCCATGCCCCACCGCGCGCTGGGCCACATCAGCCCCATGAGCGACTCGGGGCGTCGCTCGACGAAATTGGGCACCGCAAAGACCGGCTGCGGGCAGCGCAACCGGGTGGTGGCCGAGAGCGCCGCCAGGTCGGGCGTCCAGGCCAGCCCCAGGCCGATGCCATCGCGGCTGATGGCCATGACGGGGATCGCCACCTTGTGAGGGTGCGGCGTCATGCGCAGCGCCTGGTGCTCCTCGAACCAGTCCGTCCCGCTGGACCACTCGTTGCCGACGATCCAGTCGATGCCGGGAAAGATGGCGTCGGTGCGAGCCTCGCCAAAACTCTCGGCGCCCACGCGTAGCCAGGCCCCGCGCAGCCGCTTGAGGTAAATCAGGTGCTGGGCCTGGACCTCCAAACGGTAGCCGATGACGGGCTCGTCGTCGGCCAGGGTGAGGACCAGGGTGCCGCTGAGGGGCGCATCCCCGCTAAAGGCCTGGTCTGGCCGCGGGACGGCAGTCAGGTCGATGGCGACGTCAAAGCGGAGCTCCTGGACGTCGCCCTGGCGCTCAAGCTGGTAGGCCTGGGCCTCTAGGCGCATGGGATGGGGCAGCCCCTCCAGATCAGCCTCGCCTAGGTGCTCGAGGATGGCATAGAGCCGATCGGGCTGCCCGCCCTGGGGCGCGACAAAGAGCTCGCCCCAGCCCCAGCCGGTGTTGCGCTTGTGCAGCTCCAGCCGCAGGAACCGGTTCTCCAGGACGACGCTCTCGCCGCCGTACACCGCATGATGGTAGCGTGGCATGCTAGCCTCCTTTGTAGATGCCTCCGTCTGCGGCGGCGGCCAGGATGCTACGCCGTGGACCACGCCGCCTGCGACGGTCGCGCCAGTGCGGAAATAGTGTGTACCAGCAGGCGGGAGAGATCAAGCCCTAGCGGCCGAACTCGGCGCAATGGCTGCGTTTCGCACACAGGCGCGCGGGGGTGAGGATCTCTGCGCTACCGTTAGGGGGCCAGGGCGGCCCATGTAGAAAAAAGGGCGGGCCTCTGCCAGAGCAGAGACACGCCCCCTTGTCAACGCTACAGGCTGGAGCGAACGCTTCAGCCGCGGATGCCCGCCACGCCCGATTCCTCCTCCAGCGTGTCCAGCTCGCGCATCTCGCCCGTCACGGTAAAGATGGTGCGCTCGCAGATGTTGGTGACGCGATCGGCCACGCGCTCGAGATTATGAGCGGCCCAGAGGTACTGGTTGGCCTGTTCGATGCGGTTAGGGTCCTCGATGATCAGGTTGAGCAGCTCTTCATAGGCGCGGTTATAGAGCGCGTCCACCTCATCATCGCGAGCGGCGATCTCGCGGGCGGCGGGGACATCCTGCTGGATAAAAGAATCCAGCGCCAGGCGCATCATCTCGGTAGCGCGGAGGGCCATGGTCTGGAGGGTAGGCATGGGCGCCTCAAACTCGGGCTCGCCGAGCATGAGCACGATCTTGGCGATGCCCTTGCCATAGTCGCCGATGCGCTCTAGCTCGGTGATGATCTCGAGCAGGGCGGCCACGTGGCGCAAGTCCCGCGCGATGGGCCCCTGGGTCGCGATGAGCGTCAACAGGCCCGCCTCGATCTGGAAACGCTTGCGGTTGATCTGGGTATCCTGCGCGATCAGCCGCTCGGCCAGCGCCACGTTACGGTCGGCCAGGGCTTGGGCAGACTCGGTGATCATCTCCTGAACCAAGCTGGCGAGCACCAGCACCTCGTCCTGGAGGCCCTGCAGGCTCTCGTCGAATGTCTTTCGTAGCATGCTCTACCCCTCTCCGATGCCCTGGCGGCGCACCCCGTCGGAGCGCCCGCCCTATAGCTCGTCAATCATGGCGCGGATCTCGTCGCGCGCCTGGCGGAATGCCGCCAGCCGTTCCTCCTCGGAGCCCGTGGCGGCGGCTGGGTCGTCAAAGCCTCGATGCAGGCGCTTGCCCTTGCCCAGCCACAGGGGGCAGGTCTCGTTCGCGCGGTCGCACACGGTGACGACTAGATCCAGCTCGGTGTTGCCAAACTCGGCCACGCCCTTGCTGCGGTGCCCCGAGATATCCACCCCGAGCTCGGCCATGGCCTGAATGGCCAGCGGATGCACCTGGCCCGAAGGCTCGGTCCCCGCCGAAAAGGCCTGCCACCGATCGCTGTAAAAGGCGTTAACCAGCCCCTCGGCCATCTGGCTGCGGGCCGAGTTACCCGTGCACAAGAACAGGATACGCTTTCGCTTCATGGTTCCTCCTCAGGCCAGCCGCTCGTCGCGGCGTCACGTGCGGTTCTCCATTAGGAGGATTCTAGCCCACCTATGTTAAGGCAAGGTCAAGATGACGTCAACGTTGGGTTAGGTGCGAGGCGCATCCTGGGGGGCGCAGGGCAGTGCAAAGCAGAAGGTACTGCCCATGCCCAGCTCGCTCTCGGCCCAGATGCGGCCGCCGTGGGCTGCCACCAGATGCTTGGCGATGGCGAGGCCGAGGCCCGTGCCACCGCCAGTGCGGCTGCGGTCCGACTTGAAAAAGCGCTCAAAGATGCGCGGCAGGATATAGGGCGGAATGCCAGGACCGTTGTCGGCCACGCCGAACACCACCTCGCCCTCGCCAGCCTCGGCCCACACGCGAATGCGCCCGTTGGGCTGGGTGAACTTTATCGCGTTGTGCAGCAGGTTAGCAAACACCTGCCCTGCTCGCTCGGGATCGGCCAGGACGAGCGGCAGGTTATCGGGCACCGCCACCTCCAGCTCGATTTCCTTGCGCTCAGCCTGGGGGCGCAGCTGTTCCAGGCGGGGCGTCACCAGGTCACTGGGCCGCGTCGGCGCCAGATGCAGCGGCACTTGGCCCGACTCGATGCGCGAGAGCTCCAAGAGCTCGCTCACCATCTGGGTCATGGTGTCGATCTGCGCGTCCATCTTGGCGAGGAACCGCTGCGAAGCGGGCGGGTCGTCCTCGACGGTGTCCTGGAGCGTATCGGCCAGCGCCTTGATGGATGCCAGCGGCGTCCGCAGCTCGTGACTGACGTTCCCAACAAACTCGCGGCGCATGCGGTCGGCCAGGCGAATCTCGGTCTGGTCTTGCAGGAGCAACAGGCCGCCACCGTCCTCCTCGTTGGTAAGTGGCGTGACGATGGCATGGATAAAGGGCCCCTCCGCGCCGAACTCGACGATCCCAGCCGCCTGTTCTCCACGGCTGCGAGCCTGGTTCCATAGAGCGACGAGCTGGTGATGCCGCACGACCTCGGCCAGGGTGCGACCTTGGGGGGCATCGCCAGCATAGTCCAGCATGTGCAGGGCGGCGGCGTTGGCGAGCTGTACGCGGTTGTCGGCCCCAACGATGAGGACGCCGTCGGCCATGGTCTCTAGCACCGCGCGGGAACGCCCTCGCTCCTCCTCGAGCGAGTGGATGGTGGCCCGCAAGGTGTCGCCCATGGCGTTGAACTCTTCGGTGAGGGTGCCGACCTCGTCCTGCGTGGTGGGGATCAGGCGGGCGTCCAGGTCGCCGCGCGACATGCGCCCGACGACGTTGGTGAGATCACGGATAGGTCTGGCGGTGCGACGCGCCACCCACAGGCCGAGCAGCAGCGCCAGGGCCGCCGCGAGCACGGCGGTGCCCACGATCTGACGGCGAAGATCGGCCACGCCCTCACGGACCTCGGTCAGAGGCAGCGCCACTCGGGCGAAACCGACCAGGTCGTCGCCGCGGCGGATGGGTGCGGCGGCGTACATGAGCTCCTGGTTGACCGTCTCGCTGATGCGGATGTGGCTGCCCGCCCCGCGGGATAGCGCCTGCTGAACCTCGGGGCGGTTACGATGGTTCTCCATGGTGCTGGGGTGCCGATGCGAATCAGCCAGCACCACGCCATCCTCGTCCATCAGGGTCAAGCGGGCACCCAGGGACTGAGCATAGCGCAGGATCTGGTCCTGCATGGCAGGCTCGCCCACCACCTTGGCGTCGAGCTGTCCCTCAAAGGCCACGCCGAGGGCGCGGGCGTCGGCCAGCAGCATGCGCTCAAGCTGGTCCACATGGTTGCCATAGGCCACGGCCGACAGCCGCCAGGCCAGGCCCATGATGGCAGCAAAGACCAGCACGGCAAAGGGGACTGCTATGCGCCAAACGATGCGCCGAAAGCCCATGCCTCACCCCTCAAAGCGATAGCCCATCCCTCGCACCGTCACGATGCGGCGCGGGTGTGACGGATCGGACTCGATCTTGGCGCGCAGCCAGCGGACGTGCACATCCACGGTGCGGCTGCCGCCGTCGTAATCCCAGCCCCAGGCGCCCTGTAAAATCTGCTCCCGCGAGAGCACGCGCCCCTGATGCTGGGCGAAGTAGTTCAACAGATCATACTCGCGCGGCGAGAGTTCGACCACCTCGCCAGCAAGAGTGACCTCCCCACGAGCCGTGTCGATCACCAGCCCGTCGTACTCTAGACGGCGGCCCTGCGCGTTGGCCGCGCCCGAGGCGCTGAGCAGCTCGACGCGTCGAAGTTGCGCCTTGACCCGCGCCATCAGCTCGCGCATGCTGAACGGCTTGGTCACATAATCATCGGCGCCCAGCTCTAGCCCCAGCACGCGATCAACCTCGTCGGCGCGGGCGGTGACCATGATGATCGGCAGGTTCATCTCGCCCCGCAGGATGCGGCAGACCTGGAGGCCGTCCAGCCGCGGGAGCATGAGATCCAGGATCACCAGGGCGGGATGCAGCTCGCGCGCCTTTTGGATGGCCTGGACGCCGTCGGCGGCCGTGGCCACAGCATAGCCCTGCCGCTCCAGGTTGTACTGGACGGTCTCCAGGAGCGTGGGCTCGTCCTCGACCACCAGGATCAGCTCACCGACCACCGCGACGAGACTCCTTTGCCGCATAGCCCTGCCTGACAAGATTCTAACCGAAAGTGGGCGCACACCCAAGCGCTGGAGCAAGAGGGCTCGCCCTGTGCAACCTGCACAAGTCTACCGCCTCAAGGCTGGTCGGGTTGCACGTGCACGGCCAGGCGTCAAGCTGGTATCATTCACCCCACGGTCGAGTTCGTGGCCCCGTAGGGCGAACCGATCAGAGAACCCACAACGATCCGTACACGCGCGGCCAGGTCAGGTCCGCACCCAGGCATAGGCGCCACTCGCTACCCGCGAGGCGGCGCTTTTTTCGTGGGAGACCGTCGGAGGCAGTCATGGCCCTCTCACTCAGCACAGCAGCGTTCATCCTGGAGCGCGACCAGAGCCAATGCATCGCCTGCCAGGTGTGCGTCCGCCAATGCGCCAATGACGTCCACTACTATGACGAGGACGACGGCGTGGTCCGCAGCAACCCCGCAGCCTGCGTGGGGTGCCATCGTTGCGTGACCCTCTGCCCCACCCAGGCTCTGGTGGTACGCACCAACCCACTCGAGTTTCGGCCGCACGCCAACTGGACCGCCGCCACGCTGCAGAGCATCTACAAACAGGCCGAGACGGGCGGGATGTTGCTCTCGGGCATGGGCTGCGATCAGCCTCACCGCATCTACTGGGATCACATGCTGCTGAACGCCTCTCAGGTGACCAACCCCAGCATCGACCCGTTGCGCGAGCCGATGGAGCTCAAGACGTTCCTCGGGGCACGGCCCGATTCGTTGGCCTTCGAGGCCGATGGCGATGGCGAGTACGATCTGCGCACCGAGCTCACGCCTCAGTTGGAGCTGGATATCCCGATCATGTTCTCGGCCATGTCCTATGGCTCTATCAGCTACAACGCCTGCCGTTCGCTGGCGCGCGCGGCCAAGCAGATGGGAACCTACTACAACACGGGCGAGGGCGGGCTCCATCCCGACCTGTACGAGTACGGCCCCGTGACCATCGCGCAGGTGGCATCGGGGCGGTTTGGGGTACACCTGGACTATTTGCGCACCGCGGCCGCCATCGAGATCAAGATCGGCCAGGGGGCCAAGCCAGGCATCGGCGGGCACTTGCCAGGCGAAAAGGTGACCCGCGAGGTCTCGCGCACGCGCATGATCCCCGAGGGAACCGACGCGCTCTCGCCCGCGCCGCATCACGATATCTATTCCATCGAGGACCTGCGCCAGCTCATCTTTGCGCTGAAAGAGGCCACCCACTACCGCAAGCCCGTCTCGGTCAAGGTGGCGGCGGTGCACAATATCGCGCCCATCGCCTCGGGCATTGTACGGGCGGGAGCCGACATTGTAGCCATCGACGGGCTTCGTGGCGGCACGGGCGCAGCACCGACGGTGATCCGCAACAACGTGGGAATTCCCATCGAGCTGGCCCTCGCGGCGGTCGACCAGCGTCTGCGCGAGGAGGGCATCCGCCATCGCGCCTCCATCGTGGCCGCGGGCAGCATCCGCAACAGCGCGGACGTGGTCAAAGCCATCGCCCTAGGCGCCGACGCGGTGTATGTCGCCACCAGCGCCCTGGTGGCCATGGGATGCCATCTATGCCAGCGCTGCTACACGGGCAAATGCAACTGGGGCATCGCCACGCAGGACCCGTACTTGACCAAGCGGCTGAACCCCAACATCGGCGAGCGACGCCTGACCAACCTGCTGCGGGCCTGGTCGCTAGAGATCAAAGAGATGATGGGCGGCATGGGCATCAACGCCGTCGAGAGCTTGCGCGGCAACCGCGATCATCTACGGGGGGTGGGGCTGAACCAGGTAGAGCTGGATGCGCTGGGCATTCGCGCCGCGGGCACGTGAGGGGGCCATCATGAAGCGTATCGTCATCCACGAAGAGTACTGCATCGCCTGCCGACTGTGCGAGGTCCATTGCCTGGTCGCGCATTCGTCGTCGCGCGATATCGTCAAGGCCTACCGCCACGAGCGCGACACGATCATGTCGCGCGTCGTGGTAGAGGAGAGCGGGCCGCTGTCGTTCGCCATGCAGTGCCGCCAATGTGAGGATCCGCGCTGCCTGGAGGCCTGTCCCTCGGGGGCGATGCATCGCGACCCGCGCACGGGGGCCATCACCTGCGACGAGAGCCGTTGCGTGGGCTGCTGGATGTGCATCATGGTCTGCCCCGCGGGGGCGGTGCAGCAGAGCACCAGCGGCCACCGCATCGCCAGCAAATGCGACCTATGCCAGGACGCCGACATGCCCGCCTGCGTGGCCCACTGTCCCAACGAGGCGCTGACTTATGAGGAGGTCTCGTGAAGATCACCATCGTCGGCAACTCGGCGGCGGCCGTTGGCGCCATCGAGGCCATCCGCGAGCTCGATCAAGAAGCAACCATCCAGGTGGTGACGGCCGAGGGGCCCGCCATCTATTCACGGCCACTCATCTCACACTATGTGGGGGGCGAGATCGACGAGGGCC
>DAIRUQ010000051.1:7466-9217 GCA_036803245.1 Chloroflexota bacterium
GGCGGCGGCATGATCGGCATCAAGGCCACCGACGCCCTGCTCAAACGGGGCGTGCAGGTGACCATGGTCGAGCTGGCGCCACGGATCTTGATTCGGGCGCTGGACGAACTGGGCGCAGAGATGATGACCGACCTATTCGAGCGGGCGGGCGTGCGGGTGCTGACCGAGAACACCGTGGCCGAGATCATCGCCGACGGCGAGCGGATCGGCGGCGTGGTGCTCAAAGACGGTCAACGGTTGGATTGCGACCTGCTGGTCTTTGGCATCGGGGTGCGGCCCAACGTGGCCCTGGCGCGCGACGCGGGCGTCAAGGTCGACCGCGGCGTCGTGGTCGATCGCGCCATGCGCACGTCGGACCCCGACATCTATGCGGCGGGCGACGTGGCCGAGGCCTACGACCTGGTGGTGGACCTCAATCGGACGGTGGCCATCTGGCCCAACGCCTATCGCCAGGGCGCCATCGCGGGCGCGCAGATGGTGGGCCAGCCGCGCCAGGATCAGGGCGGTATCGCCATGAACGCCATCGAGGTGGCGGGCGTGCCCTGCGTGGCCATCGGGGAGGGCAACGCCGAGGGCGACGGCTATACCGTGATGACCCGCGCCCAGCCCGAGCGCCACCAGTATCGCCGCCTGGTGCTCGAAGGCAACCGCCTGGTGGGCGTGATCCTGGTGGGCAACATCAGCCGAGCGGGCATCTATACGGGGTTGATTCGCCATCGCGTGGACGTCTCGGCCCATCGCGACAGCCTGCTCAGCGATCGGTTGAGCCTGCTCTCTGTGCCAGAGGACTATCGCAAGCACGTGGTACGCGGGCAAGGGATCGAGGTCTAGGGGGTAAGCATGGCCTGGGCAGCGAGCGAGAACCGTTACGCCGACGATCGGGTCCACGACGCGTGCGGGCTCTTTGGGTTCATCGACACCAGCGGACGGGCGCATCCAGGCGCGATCGCCGTGGAGGCGCTTTGCAGCATGCGCGAGCGCGGCAACGGCCTGGGTTCGGGCTATGCGGCCTATGGCATCTACCCTGAACACGCCGAGCGCTACTGCTTTCATGTGATGTGCAAGGGGCGCCATGCCCGCCAAGAGCTGGACGAGTATCTGCGGCGGCACTTTGCCGTGGTGCACGACGAGCCGATCCCCACGCGAGAGACCCTCGGCATCCTCGATCCGCCGTTGTTGTGGCGCTATTTCGTGGTGCCGCTCACGGCCCAAATGGGCGGCCGCAGCGAAGCCGACTATGTGGTGCACCATGTGATGCGCATCAACACCACGCTAGAGGGCGCGTTTGTGGTCTCTAGCGGCAAGGACATGGGCATCTTCAAGGGGGTCGGGCACCCCGATCAGATCGCCGAGTTCTACCGCATCGAGGAATACGAGGGCTACCTGTGGTCGGCGCACAACCGCTTTCCCACCAACACGCCGGGCTGGTGGGGCGGCGCGCATCCGTTCGGGCTGCTCGATTGGTCGGTGGTGCACAATGGCGAGATCTCGTCGTACGGCATCAACCGGCGCTATGCCGAGATGCACGGCTATGCCTGCACCATGCGCACCGACACCGAGGTATTCACCTATGCGGTGGACCTACTGATGCGCCGGCACGAGCTGCCCGCCGAGCTGGCCGCGGCCGTGTTCGCCAGCCCACTGTGGAACGAGCTGGAACAAGAGCCGCCCAAGCGCCGCGCCCTCCTGACGGCCCTGCGCCAGACCTATGGCTCGCTGCTGATGAACGGGCCGTTCACGATCATCGTGGC
>DAIRUQ010000051.1:9317-20981 GCA_036803245.1 Chloroflexota bacterium
CTGGACGCCCGCGGCCTGGCCTATCGCGCGCTGAACGAGCAACTGGACGCGGTCGTCACCGCCGGGGCAACCGCCGTGCGCTTGGTCAACGTCCACGGGCAGCGCTACATCGGCACCAACCTGCAGCGTCGGGTGCGGATCGACATCGAGGGCGTGCCCGGCAACGACCTGGGCGCGTTTATGGATGGCCCCGAGATCCACGTGCACGGCGACGCCCAGGATGGCTGCGGCAACACCATGAACAGCGGCCTGCTGGCCATCCACGGCTCGGCCGGCGACATTGTGGGGCACTCGATGCGCGGCGGCTCGGTGTTCGTGAGAGACGACGTCGGCTATCGGGTGGGCATTCACATGAAAGCCTACGAGGACGTGCGTCCCACAGTGGTGATCGGTGGAACGGCGCAGCATTTCCTGGGCGAGTATATGGCCGGCGGCGTGCTGCTGGTGCTGGGAAGACGCCTGCCGACCGGAGCCACCCACCCCGCCCGCTACGTGGGCACCGGCATGCACGGCGGCGTCATCTATCTGCGGGGCGTCCCCAACCAAGCCTTCCTCGGGAGAGAGGTCGGCCTGGCGCCCCTCACCGACGCCGACCGCGCGCTGATCAGCGACCTGGTGGCCCAGTACAATGCGCTCTTTGGCCTGCAGGTGCAGGCTGACGACCCATTCACCAAGCTGATCCCCCAGAGCAAGCGGCCGTACGGGCAGATCTATGCCTACTAGGCGCACCTAGGCGCAGAGCGGGGTTGCGCCCCGGAGACCGCACCGTTGCGGCCCGCGGCGCGCCCTGCCTCAAGTCACCCCCTCACCAGGCCCCAAGCAACGTACAGAGCAACTTGCACAAACGGCCTCGTTTCCGCATACTAGGGAGTCGAGTGCCGAATCAGCATGCGACGGAGAGAACTATGGCAGAGTACACCCCCGGCACCCTGGTCCTCGAAGATGGCAGCGTCTATGAGGGCAGGTCGGTGGGCGCGCAAGGCGAATGGGTCGGCGAGATCGTGTTCAACACGAGCTTGACCGGCTACCAGGAGATCATCACCGACCCCTCCTACTGGGGGCAGATGGTGGTGTTCACCTGCCCGCACATCGGCAACGTGGGGGTGAACTCGGAGGACACTGAATCGGCCCAGCCCTGGGTGCGCGCGGTGCTGGCGCGAGACATCTGTGCGATACCGGCCAACTGGCGGGCCGAGCGATCCCTGGCGGCCTATTTGATCGAGCACGGCGTTCCGGCCCTCGAGGGGCTGGACACACGGCGGCTGGCGTTGACCATTCGTCAGCACGGCGTGATGCGCGCGGCACTTTCCACGACCAACCTGGACGCCGCGCGTTTGCTCGCCATGGCCCGGCAGGCGCCGGACATGAGCCAGCTCAAGCCGCTGGGCGAGGTGACCGTGACCGCCCCCACCCCGTGGGATGAACCTGCCGATCCTCGCTGGGCTGGCCTAGCGGCGGCGGACCCCAGCGCGCCCAAGCCGCACGTCGTCGTGATCGACTGCGGCGTCAAGCGCAGCATCCTGCGCTACCTGGTGACCTCGGGCGCGCGGGTGACCTGCGTGCCAGCCACGGCCAGCGCCGAGGAGGTGCTGGCGTTGGCGCCAGACGGCGTGCTGGTCTCCAACGGGCCGGGCGACCCAGCCACGGCCACCGAGACCATCGCCACGGTACGCGCCCTGATGGAGCGCAAGGTGCCCATGTACGGCATCTGCCTGGGGCTGCAGATCATCGCCCTGGCCGCGGGAGCCCGCACGTACAAGCTCCCCTTTGGCCACCACGGCGGCAACCACCCCGTGCAGGATATGGCCACGAGCATCATCGAGATTACCGCGCAGAATCACAACTATGCTGTGGAGCCCAGCTCGCTGGAGGGGCTGCCGTTCCGCGTGACGCACTGGAACCGCTATGACGACACCATCGAGGGGCTGGCGCACACCGAGCTGCCGATCCAGTGCGTGCAGCACCACCCCGAGGCATCCCCCGGGCCGCACGACAGCCTCCATCTGATCGCCGAGTTCTGCCGCAGCCTGCCGGTTGCGTCGGGGAGCCGGGAGTAGACCATGCCCAAGAGAACTGACCTACACACGATCCTGATCATCGGCTCCGGCCCCATCGTCATCGGGCAAGCCTGCGAGTTTGATTATTCGGGCACTCAGGCCTGCAAGGCCCTGCGCGAAGAGGGCTACCGCACCGTGCTGGTGAACTCGAACCCAGCCACCATCATGACCGACCCCGAGGTCGCCGATGCCACCTATATCGAGCCGCTGACGCCCGAGGTGTTGGAGCGGGTGATCGCCAAGGAGCGGCCGGACGCGGTGCTCCCCACCATGGGCGGCCAGACAGGGCTAAACCTGGCGATGGACCTTCACCGCCTGGGCATCCTGGAAAAGTACGGCGTCGAGCTGATCGGCGCCCGCGCCGAGTCGATCGACGTGGCCGAGGACCGTGATCTCTTCAAGGCCGCCATGGAAGAGATCGGCCTGGAGGTGCCGCGCTCTCACGCTGTCTCCAGCCTAGCGGAGGCGCGCTCCTTCCTCGAAGACGTGGGGCTGCCGACCATCATCCGCCCATCGTTTACGCTGGGCGGCACTGGGAGCGGCATCGCCTACAACCGGCGCGATTTCGACGCCATGGTAGAGCGCGGGCTGGAGCAGAGCCCAGTCCATCGGGTGCTGATCGAGGAATCGGTGCTCGGCTGGAAAGAGATCGAGCTCGAGGTGATGCGCGACGCCGACGACAACTATGTGGTCATCTGCTCCATCGAGAACTTTGACCCCATGGGCGTGCACACCGGCGATAGCATCACCGTGGCGCCGGCCCAGACGCTAACCCATCCCGAGTACCAGGTGCTGCGGAACCAGGCTCGGCTGATCATGGAGCGCGTCGGCGTGGAAACGGGCGGCTCCAACGTCCAGTTTGCCATCCACCCCGAGACGGGGCGCGTGCTGGTCATCGAGATGAACCCGCGGGTCTCGCGCAGCTCGGCGCTGGCCAGCAAGGCGACGGGGTTCCCCATCGCCAAGATCGCGGCCAAGCTGGCCGTTGGCTACCGCCTGCACGAGCTGCCCAACGACATTACCCGCGAGACGCCAGCCTCCTTTGAGCCCACCATTGACTATGTGGTGGCCAAGATTCCGCGCTGGAACATGGAAAAGTTTCCTCACGCCAACCCGACCCTGGGCACCCAGATGAAGTCGGTGGGCGAGGTGATGGCTATCGGCCGGACGTTCCTGGAGGCCATGCAAAAGGGGCTCTATGCCCGAGAGGACCCGCGCGACAGCCTTTTCGACGAGGAGGCGGCCCAAGCGTCGCTGGACGAGATTCGCCACCGGCTGATCGAGCCCACGCCCGAGCGCGTCTTCTACCTCGTGCCGGCTATGGATCGCGGCATGTCCATCGAGGAGATATTCTCTCTGTCGAGCATCGACCCGTGGTTCCTGCGCGAGCTCGCGCGCGCACGCGATCTGCGCGACCTCCTGCGCGCGCACACACTGGATCAGGTCGATGCGCGCCTGATGCGCGCTCTCAAGCAGGCCGGTTTTGCCGACGCGGTCATCGGGCGGCACCTGGCTAACCCGGTGGACGAGATGCAGGTGCGCCGCCGTCGGCTGGAGCTGGGCATTGCGGCGGTCTATTCGCGCGTGGATACCTGCGCCGCCGAGTTCCCCGCCCGCACGCCCTACCTCTATAGCACCTATGAGAGCATCTGCGAGGCGCAGCCCAGCGACCGGGAAAAGATCGTGGTGCTGGGTAGCGGACCGAACCGCATCGGCCAGGGCATCGAGTTTGACTATTGCTGCGTCCACGCGTCCATGGCCTTCCAAGAGATGGGCTATGAGACGATCATGGTCAACTGCAACCCGGAGACCGTCTCCACCGACTATGACGTGAGCGACCGGCTCTATTTCGAGCCGCTGACGGTCGAGCACATCCTGAACATCTGCGAGCTAGAAAAGCCCGTCGGGGTGGTGTTCCAGTTTGGCGGGCAGACCCCCCTGAAGCTGGTGCGCAAGATGCGCGACGCCGGCGTGCCGGTCTTGGGCACCAATGCCGACGCCATCGACCTGGCCGAGGACCGCGAGCGCTTTGGCGACCTGATGCGCGAGATCGGCCTGCCCATGCCCGAGAGCGGCATCGCCCACTCGGAGGAGGAGGCGTTCGCCGTGGCCGAGCGGATCGGCTATCCGGTGATCGTGCGCCCCTCGTATGTGCTGGGCGGCCGGGCCATGGCCATCGTCCATGAGCGCCGTGAGCTGGAGCATTACGTGCGCTCGGCCGTCAAGGTGGCCGAGGACACGCCGCTGCTGGTGGATCGCTTTCTCAGCGACGCCTTTGAGATGGACGTCGATTGCGTGAGCGACGGCGAGCAGGTGCGCATCGCAGCCATCATGGAGCAGATCGAGCTGACGGGGGTGCACTCGGGCGATAGCGCCTGCGTCATTCCCACCGTCATGATCGACGATCGGACGCTCAGCACCGTCCGCGACTATACGCGACGGCTGGCCAAAGCGCTAAAGACCGTGGGCTGCATGAACGTCCAGTACGCCATGCTGGACGGCGTGGTCTATGTGATTGAGGCCAACCCGCGCGCCTCGCGCACGGTGCCGTACGTCAGCAAGGCAACGGGCGTGCCCTGGGCGCGGATCGCCTGCCAGGTGCTGGGCGGGCATACCCTGGAAGAGCTGGGCGTGCCCGACGAGCCGATGCTGGAAGGCCATTTCTGCAAAGAGGTGGTGCTGCCTTTCCAAAAGTTCATCGAAGAGCCCCCCACCCTGGGCCCCGAGATGCGGAGCACCGGCGAGGTGATGGGCATGGACACCGACTTTGGCATGGCGTATGCCAAGGCGCAGATCGCTGGCGGCAACGCCCTGCCCACCGCGGGGACGGCGTTCCTGAGCGTGAACGACCGCGACAAGCGTAACCTGGTGCCCATCGCCCGCGAGCTGCAAGAGCTGGGCTTTGCCCTCATCGCCACACGGGGCACAGCCGCCGCGTTGCAGGCCGCGGGGCTGACGGTGCAACCGATCTTTAAGGTGCACGAGGGGCGACCCCACTGCGTGGACCGGATCATCAACGGCGAGATCGCGCTAGTGGTCGAGACGCCGCTCACCGGCATCTCGTACGGCGACGAGCACGTCTTGCGGGCGGCGGCCGTCGCCCATGGCGTGCCGATGATGACTACCCTCTCGGCGGCGCGGGCCGCCACCAAGGCCATCGCCGCCCTGCAACGGGGTCAGATGGAGGTGCAGAGCCTGCAAGAGCACTGGCATCAACAGACCAAGAGCCCTCGGGCCGGGGCATCCTGATGCCCGCCCGCAGCGCCCCCGTCTCGCTGGGTGAGCTCTGGCAGCTTGCGCTTCCAGAGGGCACCCGCGTGGCAGCGGGAGCGGCGGGGCTAGAGCGCGGCGTGACCTGGGTGGCGTCTTTGGGCGCCACCTTTCCCCTTTTTGGCACCATCGAACCGGGCTATCTGGCGTTTGTCGACCTTGAGGTCGCCCAGCGCATCGACGCCCGTATCACTTTTCCCTATCTGGCGCGCGAGCTCTTGCGGGCGGGCGTGGCGGGGCTGGTGCTGTCCCAAGCACCCGGCGCCGATGACACAGCGTTGGCAGAGTCGCTAGAGCTGCCGCTGCTGATCCTGCCGCCCGGCGCCGACCTGGCCACCTGTGAACGGAACGTGCTGCGCAGCCTAATCGACCACGAGGGCCAACTGGCACGACGCGAGCTGGAGGCGCGAGAGATCCTCCAGGCCGCCTGGGGGCGCGGCGACGTTGACGGCCTGGCGCAGCGGCTGGCGGTGTTGGCCCGGAGCCAGGTGCGAATCCGCGATGCGCGCGGCAGCCATGTGGCCGCGGCCGATCCCCCCGCCCCATCGCAGGACGAGGCGGTCCCACCGGGCCGCGACCTGACGGTGCCGATCCGCCTGGCTGGGCGCACCCTGGGCGAGCTATCCTTGAGCGCTCCCCGAGCGGGCCGCACGCTGGCGGGCATCTATGCGCGGCAGGCGGCCGAGCTGTACGCCGCCGAGCTGCTCCAGCGGCATGTGCGCCGCGAGACCGAGGAACGGCTGGGCGCCGAGCTGATGGAAGAGCTGCTCGATCCCGCCAGCGCAGCAGGGCCGTTGCTATCCCGGCTGGCGCATCAGGGCTATGCGCCCTCTGAGGAGCGTCACCAGGTGGCGGTGGCACTGACCGGCACCCTGCCCCTGAACCGCCGCCAAAATGCGCCTTCGGCGGACCTGCTCGAGGTAGCCAGGTCGCTGGAACGGGCGGCTTCCCGCGATGGCGCGGCGACCCTCCAAGGCCGCTACCGCGGCGCAGTGGTCTGCCTGTTGGCCCTAGAGGGCGACACCCTGGCCGAGCGTGTGCGGTACTGGCTCTCGGTAGCGCTACCCACCCAGACCGACACGGGCCGCTGCCACGTGGGCGTGAGCCGCATCGCCGAGGGCGACCTGGCCGGGCTCCGCGTAGCGGTGCAGCAGGCGCTGGATGCGTTGGAGGTGGGGCACCGGGCCGGCAGCCCGAGCAGCCCCTACCACTATGGCGAGCTGGGCCTTTACCGGCTGTTGGCCACCATGCAGGGCCAAGCCGAGGTCAGCCGATTCGTGGAAGAGACGTTGGGCCCGCTGTTGCGCTATGATAGCGAACACCACACCGAGTTGATTCCCTCCCTGGCCGTGTACCTCCAAGAGCACGGCAACGCCTCGCGGGCGGCGCAGGAGCTTTTCATCCACCGCAATACGCTGGCGTACCGCCTGGATCGCATCCGTGAGCTACTAGGCGTCGACGTGAACGATCCCGAGGCGCGTCTGGCGCTGCATCTGGCGCTCAAGCTCCACGCCCTCCGCCCCTCCTGACCCCACTTGTGCACCTTGCCCAAACGACGCCCCTCAACGCTGGCGCAAGCGCCGGTGCCACGTGGGGGCGATCCTGCTATGCTACGCGGGAAAGCGATGAAGCAAACCCGGGCTGGCTCTTGAGGCCTGCCCCGCCAAAGGTGGCATCCAGGCCGTGTGGCCGCGGTACGAGGGGTACCGCGGCGTTGTTGTGGGCGTAGCAGGAGGGATTATGTCCGCCACCAAAGAAGCGATCCTGAGTTCAGCGGCCGAGGCCGGCGTACGGTTTGTGAACCTACAGTTCACCGACCTGGCCGGCATGGTCAAGAGCATCACCGTGCCGGCTGCCCAGCTAGAGGGCGTCCTGGACCAGGGCGTCTGGTTCGATGGTTCGTCCATCGAGGGCTTTGTGCGCATCAGCGAAAGCGACATGTACCTGGTGCCCGATCTGGACACTTGGGCGATCATCCCCTGGCGGAACGATGCCCACACCACGGCGCGGCTGATCTGCAACGTGCACACGCCCGACGGCAAGGTGTTCGAGGGCGCACCACGCGCGGCCCTGATCCGGGCGCTCAAGGCTGCCTGCGAGCTGGGGTTCGAGTACCGCACCGGTCCCGAGCTAGAGTTCTTTTTGCTGGGGACCGACGAGCACGGCCGGCCCGATGTTTGCTTGCGCCATGACGAGGCTGGCTATTTCGACGCCACGGCCGACCGGGGCGCCCTGGTCCGCCAGGACATGATCACGGCGCTGGAGGCGTTCGGCATCGAGGTGGAGGCCGGTCATCACGAGGTAGCCCCTGGCCAGCACGAGATCGACTTTCGCTATGGCAACGCCCTGTGCTCGGCCGACAATGCCGTGACCTTCAAGTTCGTGCTCAAGGCGGTGGCAGCGATGCAGGGCCTGTATGCCACGTTCATGCCCAAGCCGATCGGGGGGGTGAACGGGTCGGGCATGCACACCCACCAGAGCCTGGCGGCGCTGGATACCGGCGAGAACCTGTTCGCGTCGCCCAGCGATCCTTACTCGCTGTCGGATTTGGCCAAGCGCTTTATCGCCGGCCAGCTCAAGCACGCGCGAGCCATGTCGGCAGTGTTGGCGCCCACGGTGAACTCGTACAAGCGGCTGGTGCCCGGCTACGAGGCCCCGGTCTATGTGAGCTGGGCGCGCATTAACCGCTCGGCCCTGATCAGGGTACCGCGGGCCGCATCACCCGCCGCCGCGCGCATCGAGCTACGCTGCCCGGACCCGTCCTGCAACCCGTACCTGGCGTTCGCGGTGATGCTCAAGGCGGGGCTGGACGGCGTAGTGAACGAGCTAGACGTGCCCGACCCCACCGAGGAGAACCTGTTCGAGAGCGAGTGGGCCCGCGAGGGCCTGGAGACGCTGCCCGGCTCGCTGGGCGAGGCCATCGAGGCGCTGGAGAGCGACCCAGTGGTCCTGGACGCGTTAGGCCCCCACATCGCGCAGCGGTTCCTGGATGCCCGTCGGGCCGAGTGGGACGAGTACCGGCTGCAGGTGACGGCCTGGGAGCGCCAGCGCTACCTGCCGATCCACTAGCCCGCCAGTTCCAGCTATCATCCCCCCTCACGCTCTCCCGCGGCACAAAGGTGTCCGCGGGAGAGCCGTGTGTCAGGCGAGGATTCGGCGAAGCGGGTGGTCGAGCTATTCTCCGCCGCAAGCCGCATAGGCCGCGCGCAACGCTGCCATGCGGTCGCCCTTGGGCGTGAACTCGTGCCCGACGTACCGATCATAGCCTGCAGCCTCGATGGCGGCGCAGATGCCGCGATAGTTGAGCTCCTGGGTGTCGTCCAAGTCCTGCCGGCCAGGGTTTCCCGCGGTGTGGAAATGCCCGATGTGCTCGATGGCCTTCCGGAGGCTGCGGATGACGTCGCCCTCCATGATCTGCATATGGTAGATATCGAATAGGAGCTTGGCACGAGGGCTACCGACCATCTCGCAGAGGGTGACGCCCCAATCGACGCGATCACACTGATAGCCTGGGTGGTTCACCTTGGAGTTTAGCAGCTCCATGTTCAGGTTGATCCCCTTGGCTTCGGCATAGGGGAGGACGCGCTCCAGCCCTTGGGCGCAAGCCACCAGCCCCTCATAGTCGCTTTGGCCGTGGTTGCGGTTGCCCGAGAAGCAGATCAGCCCGCCGATGCCCAGGTCGGCCGCCAGATCGATGGACGCGCGCAGCTCGACTTCGATACGCTCGTGGTTCTCGGGCTTGTTGAGCCCATCGGGCAGCGACTGATGGCCCACCATGCTGGCGACGGCCAGGCCGTGGCGATGGGCGGTGGCAACGATCTGCCGCACATTGTCGTCCGGTCGCATCAGCTCGATGGCTGCGTAGCCGATCTCGGCCACCTGGGCACAAAATGCGTCCAGAGAACGCTCCTCCGCGCGCCAAAAGATCGGCAGTACCAGACATTGCTTGACGGCCATGGGCTCTATGCCTCCTCTACAGATGGGAACACCACACCCAGCTTGACGCCCGCGTCAGGGTCGCCGGCCACGCGGGGGTAAGCCTCCAGTAGCTCGTCGGCAGCCACGATGGGCTGCACGATCGGCTCGCCGGTGAGGCGACCCTCGGCCAGCCAGCGCCAGCAGGTCTCCATCAGGCGGCGCTCATCCCACCGAGGATAGTCGCGGTTGGGCTCGGAGCAGGCTCGCGAAAAGACCAAGGTGGGCGCGTTCATGTGAGCTTCGGCTCCCAGGTCCAGGCCACTTCCATAGGGCGCCGGATAGGCCCCCGCCACAACGGTGCCGCCATAGGCGACGCCGCGGAAGCACGCCTGCAGAGCGGCGCGGGCGCCGCTGTATTCGATGGCCACGTCCACGCCACGTCCGCCAGTACGCTGCTTGAGCTCCAGTCCGGCATCACAGGCAGCGGGATCAAGGGCGACATCGGCACCCAGCGAGAGAGCCAGATCGCGACGAGCGGCGACGGGATCCAGCGCCAGGATGGGAGTTGCGCCAGCCAAGCGCAGGATCTGCACCACCATGAGACCGATGGCTCCCAGGCCAAAGACAGCCACGGCATCCCCGGCCCGCACATGGCCATCGCGGACGGCTCCGAGGGCGAAATCGGCGGGGTCGAGGCAAACGGCCGACTGCCAGGGCATGCCATCGGGCAGACGCCAGCAGGACGTGGCGCGCGCGGTGACGGTGTCGCGAAAGCCGCTGTAGAGGCAGACGCGCTGCCCCACCGCCAGATCGGTCACCGCGGCACCCCGCTCGATGACGGGACCCACGATCATGTTGCCCAGAGCGGCTTGGTAGGCCTCGGCGCGCGACTGGCCATCTGGAAGGCCGCGGAACAAAAGCAGGTCCTCATCCCAAGGGCCGCGGTCGAGGGCGTATCCCTTGAAGAGCGACATCTCGGTGCCGTGCTTGGCGGCGCCATAGGTGGCGCGGACGCGTACCTGGTCGGGCGCAAGCGGCTCGTCGTCATAAGGCTGCCAGGCCAGTCGGCCGCGGCCGACGCACATGAGCTTGTGTGGCATAGGGTCCTCCTATCGTGAGCGTTTGCAGGTCGGTACTATCGAAAACACGTCGTCAGCTCCCGTACTGTAGCAGCGCCTTGCCGGTCTCGCCGTTGGCAAAGGCCTGCCAGGCCTCCTGGGCCCGTTCGGCGGCGTAACGGTGGGTAATGAGATCGGTAACGCGCAACCCCTGGCGGTAGAGCTCGATCATGGCGGGGACCTCGGCATACTGGTAGAACCAGGATCCAAACAGCGTGATATCACGGCGGATCAGATCCTCGCTGGGAGAGACGGGCAGCGGCCCCTGCTCGCCGTTCACGGCTACCGTGCCGCCGGAACGCACCGCGGCGAGGGCCTGGCGCAGCGTCTCTGGGCGGCCAGCGCACTCGAAGCAGACGTCAGCGCCGCGTCCGTCCGTCAGGGCGCGAATGGTCTCCACGGCATCGGCAGAGACGACCTCGGCGGCGCCCAACGCCTTGGCATACTCCAGGCGGTTGGCCAGCAGATCGACGGCGATGACCCGTCGGCCCATGGTGGCCTGCATCAGGGTGTTGCCCAGGCCGATGGGTCCCTGTCCGAACACGGCCACCGTCTCGATGGACGAATCCAACAGGCGGCGCGACGTGTGGTAGGGGACGCCCAGGCCGTCGCCGGTCAGGAGCACGCCGGCATCCCACGGGACGTCATCGGGCAGGGGCAGGCAGGTAAAGGCGTCCACCAGGATCAACTCGGCGTGAAAGCCGCCAAACCCGGCCGGCCGGTGCTGGCAATAGGTCTGCTGGCCAGCGCGGCAACAGGCGCAAGTGCCACAGCCAGTGACGCCGCTGACGCCGACCCGCTGGCCCCGCCGCCACGAGACGCCCTCGCCCACAGCAACGATGGTGCCGGCAGCCTCGTGGCCGGGATTGCCGACCTCTTGGCCAGCGCCTAGGTACGTGTGCTTTTCGCTCCCGCACAGGGCCGAGACAGCCGTACGGACCACCACCTGACCAGGGCCAGGCGTGGGGTCCGGCAGATCCACCCAGTTGACGACGCCATCACCCTGATAGCGCAGAGACTTCATAGCTGCCCTCCTCTAGCGGGGTTGTGAGACCTGACTGTTCGCGGCCAATCGGCAGACTTGGGTCAGTGCAATCGACACAAGGTTGTGGTCCGCATTCTAGCGGGGTCGTCGAACCTTGTCACGCCCAGCGAGTGCTCGCCACGTCAGTCTATGCTATGATGGGCGGCAGACACATTGTTGGAGGGTTGGTATGAGGTTGGCAAAGGGGAACCGGCCCAGCACGTCGAGCCATCAGGAGATCGATGACCTGCGCGGCGAGATGGCCCAGATCATCGGG